>CACEAA010000027.1 GCA_902557415.1 uncultured Pseudomonadota bacterium
TTAGGGTTTTTGGTCCATTTTCAGGAAGACCTAGGTTATGTTCTCTGTTTATCTCCCTTATATTGGCACTACCATCAATTATGAAAGTTTGATCATTGATCCTGATTACATCTTTAATTTGATCCGCGGGATCAGTGGTGAACTCGCCAACAACTTCTTCAAGAATATCTTCCAAAGTGACCAGGCCCTCTAAATCACCATATTCATCTACGACAAAGGCGATTCGCTCACGTTCTTTTTGGAAGTTGACTAGTTGCATATAAAGATCCGTCTGAGCGGGAACGAAGTAGGGTGGCACTAAAGCAGAAAGGACAGTGTGAAGATCGAAGTCAGGTGAACCCACGTGTTTAGTGATGCGACGTAAGTGCAACATCCCTTTAACATTTGACAGATTTCCTTTGTAACACGGTAGACGCGTGTGGCGACTAGAAAGAATTTGATCTCGGATTACAATCCAATCATCTTCCAAATTAATACCATACATTTCAGACTTAGGCACCATGATATCTTCAACTGTTGCATTTTCTAAATCCAAAATACCAAATAGCATTTGACGGTGCTCATGGGGAATAACCCCTCCCGCTTCTTTTACTACGGTTCTAAGTTCCTCTCTACTGAGAGGATCTTCAGAACGTTTGATATTAGTAATACCAAAAATACCAAGCAAGCCATTAGAAATTTTATTGAGTATCCAGACCAAAGGATAAAAAATTAACATCAAAGCTTTTAGTATGATTGACGAAGGAAAAGCGACTCGCTCGGGACGGATCGCGGCAACTGTTTTTGGCATGACCTCCGCAAACACTAAAATAACCGCGGTGAGCGCTATAGAAGAAAACAATAAGCCATCTGGTCCGTATATCCTCAGCGTAATAAGACTGACTATCATTGCTGCCAAGATGTTGACAAAATTATTACCGAGCAAAATAAGTCCTATCAAGCGATCTGGGCGCTCCAGCAATTGGTGAACTCTTTTTGCACCTCTATATTTTCGATCAGCCAGATGCTTCAGACGATATCGATTAAGTGACATCATAGCGGTTTCACTGCTAGAGAAATACGCCGAGAGTATTACTAAAATCACCAGGATTAGCACAAGATAAATTAGTGAGAGTTCATCCATACTTGGTTCTATATTCTTTGTAATATAAGTTCTAGGACTATTTTAGTGCCGAAAAAACCAAAAGCTAACATTATAAAGCCGATAGCGATCGAATTTATTGCACTTGTACCTCGCCAGTTTCTGTAATGTCGACCGATTAGTAGTGTAGCAAAAGTAATCCAAGCGACGGCTGTGAAAATAATTTTATGAGCTAAATTCTGGTCCGAGATGTTTTCTATATACATGATGCCAGTTGCTAAGCCTACGGTGAGTAGTATGAACGCTACACCCGTGATCTGGAATAGCATAATCTCCATCACAGCGAGAGGGGGAAAAAACCCAAGCACGGGCGCATGATTTTTTAGTCTAATTCGGGCAAACGATAAAAAAACCGCCTGAAGTGCAGCAAGAGCGAAGAGGCTGTAGGCAACGAGAGAAATTCCTATATGGAATGTGATACCTATGCTATTAGGCACAAAATTTTGACTAGAGAAGATTATGGGTAGGATAAGAATGATCGCAGTAGCGGGAAGCACTACTATCGCTAAATTCGCGATCGGTTTACGTGTAGCTATCAAGCCGCCTAGCAGCGAAACAATCCAGCCTACCAAGGATGCAGCTGCGAAAACGCCGAGATTTATTCCGTGCTCGGTTACAATTGTTTTGTGCAGCGTGATGGCGTGACAGATTATCGCGAGAGCACCAACGCCAATGATTTTATTTCCGAGCACGTATTGTGGGTCATTTTTAGTGGCTTGAGACGCCCTAAAAGTGGCGTAAAAGTAAAGTACTATTGCAGTTATTGCAAATATTATAATCATTGTAAGGGATATTTTTGGCTCATCTGATATGTGATAATGACATAGATGATCGCGTTTATGAAGAGTGCGATTCGTAACAATTGACTATTTATGACAATCAGAGAGATATACGATGTTCGAAAGTCTAACAGACAGCCTTAGTTCCTTAGTGAAAAACTTGCAAGGTCGTGCTCATCTAAATCAGGATAATATTCAAGAATCCATGCAAGAAGTTCGAAATGCATTGCTAGAAGCGGATGTCGGATATGACTCGGTGCAATCATTTTTGGATCAAGTGGCAGTTCGCGCTGAGGGTGAGGAGGTAGTGGGTTCATTAACTCCCGGTCAGACCTTCGTTAAAATTGTACAAGACGAGCTAACAAAATTTATGGGCGAAACGTCGGTAGAGCTTAGTTTTTCGGCCCAGCCTCCTGTTGTGGTGCTTGTTGCAGGGCTGCAAGGTTCAGGGAAAACTACTACAGTCGCTAAACTCGCACGCCGACTTATAAAGCAGGAGAACAAGCAAGTTGGAGTAGTAAGTTGTGATATTTATCGGCCAGCGGCAGTTGAGCAACTTAAAATTTTGGCATCAGAAGTGTCTGCTAACTATTACGAGACGAACTTAGCTGATGAGCTATCTAAGACCGCTAAAAATGCGGTTGATCAATCGAAAAGAGCGTTTGATGATGTTCTTTTGGTTGATACTGCGGGCAGACTAACTATTGATGACGATATGATGCAAGAAATAGCTAGTTTGCATACTATTTTCAATCCATTAGAAACATTGTTTGTGATTGATTCGATGATGGGACAAGACGCGGTCGAGACCGCTAGAAACTTTAATGCAGTGCTACCGTTAACCGGCGTAGTTCTAACGAAAATTGATGGTGACTCACGAGGTGGTGCCGCTTTATCGGTTCGTGAAGTTACTGGAAAACCCATTAAGTTTATGGGGACAGGGGAAAAGATTGACGATCTTGATGTGTTTCATCCGGAACGGATTGCGTCTCGAATCTTGGGGATGGGTGATGTTTTATCTCTTATTGAAGAGGTGGAGCAGAAGGTAGATAAAAAGAAAGCGGAAAAGGTAGCTAAAAAACTAAAGTCGGGCAGTAAGTTTGATTTACAAGATTTTCGAGATCAATTAGAACAAATGGGCAAAATGGGAGGTGTGCAAGCACTGATGGGAAAATTGCCTGGAATGCAGGGAATGAGTGGGGCTATAAAGGAAAAAGCAAATGATAAAGAGTTGAATAAGTTTTCAGCCATTATCGATTCAATGACTCTTCAAGAACGACTATTTCCTGCGTTAATCAAAGGATCTCGGAAGCGTCGCATTGCTAACGGCTCAGGTACAATTATTCAAGATGTTAATAAGCTTTTAAAACAGTTTACCCAGATGCAAAAAATGATGAAAAAAATGTCTAAAAAAGGCGGGATGAAGAATTTAATGCGGGGCATGGGAGGACAATTGCCTCCCAACTTTCCTCAGTAAGCCGGAACAGACGAAATAGAGATTTATTGATTTGCGCGGAGGCGCTTGGTTGACGCGAGGGAGTATATTAGAAGGAAGATGAAAAACAAGGTTGACCATCCAGCAATGGATAGACCCAAGAATTCCCATAAAATTTCTGCGCAACTTGCACTCCCACGATAAATAAGTTCAAGGGCTTTTTGAAATGGATAAACCTCTAAAAGGTATGCCACGCCTGGACCACATTCTGGAATCTGGTCACTAGGCAAACGCTGCAACCAAACTTGTCTTCCCGCCGTGATAGCACCTAGTAGTGAAAAAAAGGCGGAAGTGTAAAGAAAACAAATTTTGTAACGGATCGCCCCAAATAAGAAGAAAGAAAAAATATTTGTCAAAAGAATACTCAGGTAAATTAGTCTTTGGATCAGACAGAGAGGGCAAGGGACTAGGTTCTTGAAATACTCTAAATAGAAGCCTGATAGCAGCAATGTCGTGCAGGAAGTCGCGATGATGATTTCAGGAGAGAGCCTCTCTATTTTTTTCGAAATAATGTCGTACATGCTTGCTTAGTTTACATCGCAAACAAACTTTGTAATAGTTGATTTTAAATATGACTCATCTAGATCCCTTCCAAGAAATCCTACGTGTCCACCTTTGTTAGTTAACATTAATCTTACGTGATTACTTAGCTCAGGAGCGGCAGGAATAGCGCTCACCGGAAGAAATGGATCATCTTTTGATTGGACAATCAGTGTTGGAAGGCTGATTTTATTTAGGTAAGATCGACAACTACTTTTACGATAGTAGTCTGCGGCACTCGAAAACCCGTGTATTGGTGCGGTTAATTGTTCGTCAAATGACCAAAACGAGTTGAGTTGATGAATTTTGTTCTTGTCGCAGGGTAATTTATGATTCTCGGCCTTAAGAAGGTATTTGTTTTGAAGACTCTTTATCAACCATTTCTGATATATACGGGACACACCTTGGTCGAGTCGAGTTGCACTTTTTGCGAGATCGAATGGAACTGAAATCGCTACCGCTCTTTCTAACAGAGCTCTTCTATCATTTTCTCCCAACCACTTGAGCAGCACGTTACCTCCAAGAGAATACCCAACGGCTGCTGTTAATTTACCAAACCTACATTTCATTAATTCGGCCACGTGGTTTAGGTCTGAGGTGTGGCCGCTATGGTACGTTCTGAGTAACCGATTAGGCGTACCGCTGCAGCCGCGAAATTGTAAAAGGATTAGCTGGAAACCCATGCTAGAAAGATGAGCAAATATTTCTTTTATATAGTTAGATTCTGAGCCACCTTCTAGCCCGTGTAATAGTAAAATTACGCCTCTTTCTCCTGGTGTTGAGAGTTCAATATCGAGAAAGTCGCCGTCAGTTAGTTCTATCCGTTCTCGAATACTTTTAATCCTTGGCTGTTGTCGTACGACATTTGCCCAAATGGTCTGTGTGTGCGGATTACTGAAAAATGGACCCGTATTTAAAATATGATTTGAGACGATTCCAGTTTCTTGGCCCATACGAATCAGTCACTCAAGTTCAGATGTTTTTCATAACTAGTGGAGCTAGATTCAAGGCAGGCTCCTTGGGAATCCGGACCTCCTCACAATCAATATTAACGACTGCTAGTAATTGTTGGTGATCAGGCAAGGTGGTGATTGACTGTATCACGGTACCGATAGGTTTTTCTTCGGCGTCAATTAATTTGGATCCAATTTCGATTGGTTCCGACTTGTCAACATTATACCCTCTTAAGGACCTTTTAACTTTTCCTCGATATTTGACTCTCGCAATGATCTCTTGCCCAGGATAGCAACCCTTCTCAAAGCTTAGTCCGTTAACATGTTCTAAGTTAATTTCCTGCGGCAAAAATTGATCGAATAGCTGGTCGGGTAGGCTAGGAATCCCGTGATGGACATCATGTACCTTCACATAATCTGAATTCGCTGTCTCTAGCTTAAGAGAATCCCAAATACCTTGCTGGCAGTATGTGGGAGTAATAATCCATTGTTGGTAGTCAGTGAATTTACTTTGTATAGCGCCATCAGGAAGAATCAGATCAGGCAAATTTTGTCCATGACAAATAATAATAGCGTGACTTTCAGAACAGTCTACCAGTTTCACCTTTGACCGGAAGACGAACATTTGAAGTCGTTTTAAAAAACCGTCTTTCTGATGAGCGGGCACTAATAAGAAGAGTCTATTTCCGTCCTTAATTATTCGGATGAGATACAAAACTCGCCCTTTAGGAGAGCACCAGCTTGTGAACATCATCTGATTTTCTACCAGTGATTTACAATCTCCTGTGAACTGGGCATGCAAGAACTCAATTGAGTCAGAGCCAGTAGCTTCTATTACGCTCAAATTTGAGTCTTGGATTTTATTTTCTGCAAACTGGATTGTCATGAGTCGCATTTAGTCATTTATTATTTGCGTCGGCTAACATTCATCAGATATTTATTGGTGTATCGCCAGAGCACGATCAATTATAGTCACAAATTCACTATTAGAAGGACGACTGCGCTTGGTTAGCCATTCATATAGCTCCATGTCTGTCGATTCTAGAAATTTTTCGAAAATAGTAATACTGCTTTCATCTGGGAAATGGTCATCGCACGCTAAATATGTCTCTAGGACCACATCTAGTTCGCGCATGCCTCTTCTACAGCGCCATTTTAGCTTTTTTTTTTAGTCGCGAGAGTCACGCCGTTTCCCGGGCTACCATCATTTTCTTTATTTCAGCAATAGCCTTGGCAGGATTTAGTCCTTTGGGGCATGTCTTCGCGCAGTTCATTATGGTATGGCACCTAAACAGTTTGAAGGGGCCTTCCAAAGCGTCAAGTCTCTCGTTTGTCGCTTCGTCTCGACTATCAACTAGCCATCGGTATGACTGTAATAATGTCGCCGGTCCTAGATATTTATCACTGTTCCACCAGTAACTAGGACAGCTTGTAGAACAACACGCACATAATATACACTCATAAAGGCCATCGATTTTTTCCCTATCTTCTTTAGACTGAAGTCGTTCCTTATTTTTGGGAGGCGGGGTATTCGACTGCAACCATGGCTGTACTGAACTGTACTGCTCATAAAAATTATTTAAATCGGGTACTAGATCTTTTCGAACTTGCATATGCGGAAGAGGATATATTTTTACATCCCTTTTGATTGATTTGATAGATTTAGTACACGCAAGTGTATTGGTACCGTCAATATTCATAGCACACGAGCCGCAGATTCCCTCTCTACAAGAGCGCCGGAACGTCAAAGAGGGGTCTATTTCATTCTTTATGTATATGATTGCATCTAAGACCATTGGTCCACATTTTTCGAGATCAATTACATAAGAATCCGTACGAGGATTTGCTCCACTATCGGGGTCCCAGCGGTACACTTTGAAGGTCTTTTTGTTTTTGCTGTTCCCAGCGTAATCGAAAACCTTCCCTTTAGCAATTTTGGAGTTTTTAGGTAATCTAAATTGAGCCATAGTTAGCCACCAGCTTTAGTAAACACGTTTTTTCGGAGGGACAACTTCGCAATCGTCTGTCATTGTATACATATGGACTGGTCTGTAATCGAAATTTACTTTCCCAGCCTTATCAAGCCAAGTAAGAGTATGCTTCATCCATTTGTCATCATCTCTCTCGGGAAAGTCTTCCCTAGCATGTGCGCCGCGACTTTCTTCACGATTGGCTGCGGCTTTTATGCTGACCATCGCACTACCGAGTAGATTTTCGAGCTCGAGAGTTTCCACTAAATCTGTATTCCAGATCATCGAACGATCACTAACCTTGACATGTTTGAACGATTCCCAAATATCTTCTAACTTATCTATACCTTCACTCATTAATTCTCCGGTACGAAATACGGCCGCATGCTTCTGCATCGTTTTCTGCATTTCGAGACGTATTGCAGCGGATGATTCCGAACCATCAGCGTACCTTAACGCATCAAATCTCGACAACACCCTATCTGTGGCGTCATTATCAAGAGAGGAGTGCGGTTTACCAGGAGTTATTTCTTTTCCGCAGTGAATCGCGGCCGCTCGTCCAAAAACAACTAAGTCGAGCAATGAGTTCGAACCAAGTCTGTTCGCACCGTGAACCGACACGCATGCGGCTTCGCCAATCGACATAATTCCTGGGACTACCGCATCAGGATTACCGTCCTTTAAGGTTACAACTTCTCCATTCAAATTAGTGGGGATACCTCCCATGTTGTAGTGAACAGTGGGCAGCACAGGAATGGGTTCTTTGGTTACGTCCACGCCAGCAAAAATTTCCGCCGACTCAGCGATTCCAGGCAAACGCTCGTTTATCACGTCTGGTCCAAGGTGTTCTAAGTGTAAGAATATATGATCTCTCTCACTACCAACTCCGCGCCCTTCTGTAATCTCCATTGTCATCGATCTAGAAACCACATCACGAGATGCAAGATCTTTCGCATTGGGAGCATATCGCTCCATAAATCGTTCATTATTAGAGTTCGTTAAGTAACCGCCTTCGCCTCTGACTCCTTCTGTTATGAGACAGCCAGCTCCGTAAATACCTGTCGGATGGAATTGAGTGAACTCCATATCTTGTAAAGGTAGCCCAGCCCGCAAAATCATTCCATTTCCATCTCCGGTACAGGTGTGCGCTGACGTGCACGAAAAGTAAGAACGGCCATAACCGCCGGTAGCAAGAATCACCGAGTGCGCTCTGAATAGATGCATTGATCCATCTTCAAGGTTCCATGCGATTACTCCTTTGCATACACCTTCTTTATCCATCACAAGATCAATCGCGAAATATTCAATTAAGAATTTAGCGTCGTGCTTCAGTGATTGCTGATAAAGTGTATGCAGGATTGCGTGGCCCGTTCTATCCGCGGCAGCACATGTTCTTTGTGCGGTACCTTCACCATAATTAGTGGTCATACCTCCAAAAGGTCTTTGATATATTTCACCCGCATCAGTGCGTGAAAAAGGGACTCCATAGTGTTCAAGTTCGATAACTGCGGGTATGGCTTCCTTGCACATGTACTCAATAGCATCTTGATCGCCGAGCCAGTCGGAACCTTTGATGGTATCGTACATATGCCAACGCCAATCATCCTCTCCCATATTGCCCAGCGCTGCGCTCATTCCACCTTGGGCTGCTACAGTGTGACTTCGCGTGGGAAAGACTTTGGTAATACAAGCGGTTGACAAGCCTTGGGCTGCCATCCCAAAGGTAGCTCTCAGGCCTGCCCCCCCCAGCGCCTACCACTATTACATCATATTCATGTTCAACTAATTGATATTCCGCGGGCATATATTTTCTCGTTAACTTGTGAAGAAAGAAATTTTTATAATAGCTGTAACGCTCACCAGTACTCCAAGGATCACTATGCTTTTAATAAGAATCTTAATTAGCGTCAGTACAGGCGGATTGTGCACATAATCTTCTGCAATCACTTCCAAGCCTAGTTTTGCGTGATAAAAAACAGCACAGAAGAACAATATCAGAAGCAACGTCACTGGAGCAGAAGAAATCCATTGTATTACATCAGCATAATTGCTATTGAGCTGCGATAGTATCGAAAAGACGAACCAAAGTGATAACGGGACAAGACAGATAGCGCTAAGTCGTTGCCACCACCAATGGTGCGTGCCCGAGAGCTTCGAATTTGGACCAAATATTTTCATCGATTCAGCTAACCTCCACCGAGATAGAGGATAATTCCCCATGTTGAAAGGCTCAGTAACACGGTGCCAGAAATTACCAAGTATCCGGTTCGATACGCTGTAACTAGATCAAAACCCCAGCCCGCGTCCCATAGAAGATGTCTCATTCCGTTTAGAAGGTGGTAGTAGAATGCACATGTCCAGCCGAACATTATGATCTTGGCAAACACCGAGCTTAGCAGCACTTGGGCTTGGGTATAGGCCTCTGCGCCCAGCGCGGCAGCTACAAACCAGTAGAGCATGATTATGGTACCCGCTAAACTGAGTACCACTCCTGTGGCTCTATGGGTAATAGATAGTACAGAAGTTAGTTGGGGTCTATAGACTTGCAGATGTGGCGAAAGAGGGGTATTTTCCATGCTCCGGTGGACCTTGTTTTCGGTGTGTTAAATTAAGTTATGTTGAAATTATTAGAAATCTATACAGCGCCCTTTCTGTTCCCAATCGCCGTATCGAGTTGGTTCTAGGCCTTTGGGGCCCCCGAACTCTTTGGGATGCTTTTTGTTTTTTTCAGCAGAATTTTCGATTTTTTTTTCTTCTGCACCCGCGTCAGATTCCATATGAGACCCTAGCTATTCGATATACATTTAAAAATTATGCCTGTATTGTAACCTTCATCGACCTATTTGTCATAATTTAAGTGCTAATTAATTGGCGTAATTTCATTAAGTTCTGAATAATCTGGTTACCCCCAAAAGCTTGTCCGCCAGGATATCCAAAGCTTGGTTATGGGCAGTAGTTCTGTTCGATTGCGGTTGTGTACAAGATTTTCATTTGTGATCTCAAGGACTCGCCTATTGATTAGTGCTAGTGTAAAAAAAAATGTTTGCCTTCTGCGCAGTGCCCTAGAGCATATTGACAAAGTAGATGACAAATCTAGGAGCGCTGACGCCACTGCATTTGCCAGAAGGCGCGTTGATTGAGGCTCAGATAAGGATGAAAGAAGCTGATTAGCCATTTCATTTAAGTAAGCGATTTTTAGCACCAGATCATAGCTCCCCTGCCTATTTGCAGATAGTTCTGCCATATACCGAAAAATAGATTCGTTGATGAATTGGATATCTTCAAGTCGTGTCTGTCGGTTAATTGTCGCTTGCTGACTAATTTGCGTCTGTACGTTTTCTACTAAAGTGTGCAGTCCAACTCCAATTGTCTCGGATGAGGGGCCGTGCTCTCTCAATTGCCGCAAAGCGGGATGTCGAGGCTTATTGCTTCGATACCTTTCCACCTCATCCCACCACCATGAAAGCTTTATGTTCGCAACACCAGGATCAATTTTCCTTTGAAGGATACTAGCTATGGCTCTACGAGTGACTTCTAGGGCGCACAGCGATTCCCGGATATGTCTAGGGTAATAGAGAGAGGCGTAGTAGAGGTCAGTGCCAGCAATTGTGTCATCCAACAATTGAATTACCCTTCCGTTGTTGGCAAAGCATCAGTTTTGAGAGCAGGTATGAGGTCCCTTGGATCCCGAATCATTGCTGATGCGCCCCATTTTTCTGGGTGTTGGTCTATATCTTTGTATCCGTATAGCGCGATGATTGATTGCATATTAGCAGCGTTCGCCGAACGAATATCCCGCTCATCATCCCCAATATAAATGCACTCTTTGACCCTTTGATTAATCACGCTGCAAGCTTTCAAAAGAGGGGCGGGGTGCGGTTTAGGGTGTTGGGTCGTGTCGCCCGATATGACACAAGCGGCCCTATTGTACAGGTTTAATTTTTTAAGAAGTGGGTTGGTAAATTCCGATGGCTTGTTAGTTACTACTCCCCAAATTCGACCACTTGTCTCAATAATATCAAGCACGTTAGACATACCTTGAAAGAGGTGCGCCGTACTACCAAGTACTTCATTGTATTTAGTCAGAAAATCAACATGATATGAATCAAACTGATAGGGTTCTAATTTGTCGTCGTAAGCTTTATTCACTAATGCTTTACTACCTTTTGAGATTAATGTGCGGACAGATTCAAGTGACATGAGAGGCAAATCGTCTTTGTGAAGCAAACTGTTTATCGCGGTTAAAAATTCTGGAGCGGTATCGATCAGGGTTCCGTCTAAATCGAACAGAATTGCGGGCGGTAGTTTTTCAAGCATCGAGGAATGGCTTTTGGAAGCTTGCGACGTAATTAATTACTGGTGGCACGCCGATCGAAGCATGCCGAGTGAAGGGATTATAATACATACCACTAATGTCTAGGGTTTTGAGTCTGGTTTCTCTAGCTAGTTTGGCTAATTCGGAAGGCTTTAAAAATTTTGTGTATTCGTGCGTACCTTTTGGGATCAGCCGCAGTACGTACTCTGCTGCGAGCACACCTAGCGCGTAGGAAATTAGGTTACGATTAAGAGTTGAAACAATTAGCACTCCTCCTGGCGCTAATAAGCGTGCGCAATCTTCAACTAGGGCTGAGGGCTCGGGAACGTGCTCTATTAACTCCATGCAAGTGACTAGGTCGAAATTATTTGAGTGAGTTTTAACGAGATTAGAGGATAGATCTACTTTATATTCGATATCTAGGTTATGTTCTGAAGCATAAAGCTCTGCAACCTCTATTAGTTTCGGAGCGGCGTCTATGGCAGTAACGTGGCTACCTTGTCGGGCTAACTCTGAACTAAGGATACCTCCTCCACAACCGATATCGCAGGCTGACGCCCCCTTCAACTCTAAATAGCGCTTTATGTACTCGAGCCTACAGGGATTTATGTCATGGAGTGTTCTCAGGGGTCCATTTTTATCCCACCAATCAACGGCCTTAGAGTTGAACTTTTCTTTTTCGTGTTCGTCTACATTAGTCATAGGTAATTCTATATTTTTGTGAGGAAACAAGTTTATCTCATCAGCTATTACGTTTCGATTGTCGCAAGTGATTAATTTCAAGATAGGATTATATTGCGTTTAGCTACCTTGATTAAGCTGTAGGTGAATATATTAGGGCTATCAGCTAAAATAAATGAAACACGCCATAAGTTAGAAGTAAATATAATGTCGCTAAAAACACTGTATGACAAACTTTGGGAAGACCATCTGATTCATAAATCTGATGACGGCTCATGTCTTCTCTATATTGATAGACATATTGCTCATGAAGTTACGACCCCACAGGCCTTCGAAGGTTTGGAGATAGCAGGTAGAGATTTGTGGCGGCCTTTGGCAACAAAAGCAGTGTCCGATCATAACGTTCCCACACAGGACATTACCAATATCACTGATCCGATCGCTAAATTGCAATTAGACACGCTCACCGAAAATTGCTCGCGCTATGGGATTACTCACCATGGTTTGGGAGATCCCCGTCAGGGTATTGTTCATGTAACGGGACCCGAGCAGGGATGGAGCTTGCCTGGGATGACTATCGTATGTGGTGACTCTCATACTGCTACCAACGGAGCTCTCGCATCGTTGGCTTTTGGTATAGGTACGTCAGAAATTGAGCATGTCTTGGCGACCCAATGCTTAGTACAGCGAAAGGCAAAAAACATGCGTATACGCGTAGAAGGATCGCTAGGAATCGGCGTGTCTGCCAAAGATCTTATCCTGCACGTGATAGGAGTGATCGGGACTGCGGGCGGCACAGGTTATACTATCGAATATGCTGGCTCGGCAATTCAAAACCTGACGATGGAAGGTCGTATGACTGTCTGTAATATGTCCATAGAAGCAGGTGCTAGAGCGGGTCTGATTGCTTTTGATACAGTCACTCGAGACTACGTAAAAGGAAAGCCTTATGCCCCGGTTGGAGACTTATGGGAAGTAGCATTATCCGCATGGTCTAATTTAGTCTCGGACGATGGAGCGTTTTTTGATAAAGAAATTGAGATAGCGGCTGAAGATATTTTGCCGCAGGTTTCATGGGGAACCTCGCCGGAAATGGTGCTGCCCGTTGATGGAGTTATTCCGCACCCAGAAGATGAAAAGGATGAGATGAAACGGATAGGCATGAGCAATGCACTCAAGTACATGGATCTCAATCCTGGACTCGCTATTACGGATATTACTGTTGATAAGGTTTTTATTGGATCCTGTACCAACAGCCGCATAGAGGACTTAAGAAGCGCGGCATCGGTTGTTAAAGGTCGAAGACTCTCAGCTGCTGTAAAGGCTGCTCTAGTGGTTCCAGGCTCAGGTCTAGTTAAAGCCCAAGCTGAATCTGAGGGGTTGGATCAGGTGTTTTTGGATGCGGGATTTGAATGGAGAGAACCAGGGTGCTCTATGTGTCTGGGCATGAATGCTGATCAGCTTGAAGAGGGTGAGCGGTGCGCGAGTACTTCAAATAGAAATTTTGAAGGTAGACAAGGGAGAGGTGGCCGAACGCACTTAGTTAGCCCAGCAATGGCTGCGGCTGCGGGTATCGCAGGACATTTCGTGGATATAAGGGACTTCTAGGTCATGGAAAAGTTCACCAAGTTGAAAAGTATTGTGGTTCCGATTGATAGACCAAATGTCGATACAGATGCTCTTATACCTAAACAGTTCTTAAAGTCGATTAAAAGAACTGGTTTTGGACCAAACTTGTTTGATGAGTGGCGGTATTTAGATCATGGTTCCCCAGATCAAGATAATACGCTGCGCCCATTAAATCCTGATTTCGCTCTAAACCAAGAGAGGTACCAGAACGCAGAAATTTTATTGGCTCGAGAAAATTTTGGCTGCGGCTCCTCACGTGAGCATGCGCCTTGGGCTCTTTTTGATTATGGTATTAAAGCCCTGCTGGCACCCAGCTTTGCCGATATATTTTTCAGTAATTCCTGTAAAAACGGGCTGTTACCAATAGCACTGCCCGCAGACATCATTGATCAATTATTTACTGAAGTTACCGAATGTCCAGGTTATGAGTTAAACATAGATCTGGAGCAACTTACTGTAGGAACACCCAGCGGCCAAGCGATCTCGTTTGATTTTGATGTAGGATTACGTGACCGGTTGTTGAAGGGGATGGACGACATCAGCGTTTCTTTAGAGCACGCTGATTTAATTAAGAATCATGAAGAAGAAAAGCGAAAAATTGCTCCGTGGCTCTTCAACTAGTTTTGTTTGTCTGAAATTTCTCACAGACTACCCATATCATCTGCTAAAGCTCGCAACTTAAATTTTTGGATTTTACCAGTTGAGGTCTTTGGCAGTTCCATAAAGATTACAGTTTTCGGAGCTTTGAATTTTGCAATGTTATTTCGACAATATGCAATTACTTCTTCTTCTGTAACTGATTTCTCATGACTTTTCAGGGACACAAAGGCGCAAGGGGTTTCGCCCCACTTGTCGTCTGGGCGGGCAACTACTGCTGCTTCAAGTATGCTCGGATGCTTGTAGAGCGTTTCTTCGACTTCTATCGACGAAATATTTTCTCCACCAGAAATTATGATGTCTTTAGACCTATCCTTGATCTGCAGGTAACCATCTGGGTGCATGACCGCTAAATCGCCAGAATGGAAATAGCCACCAGCGAGTGCTTCTTCAGTAGCGGCTTTATTTTTTAGGTAGCCACGCATAACTACGTTGCCCTTAAACATGATCTCTCCAATCGTCTCGCCATCACGTGGTACTGGGATCATTGTGTCTGGATCCATGACATCTAAGTCTTCGAGCACGGCGTATCGAACACCTTGACGTATAAGAGTTTCAGCATACTCGTCTGAATTAAGGTCTTTCCAATACTTTTGAGGCGCATTGAACACGGCGGGACCATAGGTTTCAGTTAATCCGTACGTGTGCGTTATGTGAAAGCCAGCTGCCTCCGTGGCTTTGAGCACTGCCGCTGGAGGTGCCGCACCAGCGGTCATGACTTCGACTGTATGCGGAAGTTCCTTTTTCTCTGAGGGATCGGCATTCGCTAAGAAGTTTAATACTATAGGTGCACCGCAAAAGTGGGTCACTTTGTGTTGACTGATAGCATCATAAATATTCTTTGCTGCGATTCTTCTTAAACAGACGTTAGTACCGGCCATCGCGGCAATTGTCCAAGGAAATGTCCAGCCGCAGCAGTGGAACATCGGAAGAGTCCATAGGTATACTGGATGATGAGTCATATTCCATGACATTGCGCAGCCAATAGCGTTTAAATAGGCACCCCGGTGATGGTAAACAACACCTTTCGGATTGCCGGTCGTTCCAGAGGTATAGCATAAGGCCATTGCTTGCCACTCATCATCTGGCAGAGTCCATGGTGAATCGGCATCACCAGTTTCTATAAACTCCTCATACTCAATCTCACCTAGTCGATCATCAGAAGGCGATTCTTCATCGGAAATATCTATTACAAGTGGATTACTAGAACACTTTTTAAGGGCATCCTTAACCACAGAAGAGAACTCAGTATCTGTAATCAAGACCTTCGCCTCACCATGGTCGAGTATAAAAGCGATAGCGTCACTGTCTAGTCGAATATTAATAGGGTTAATGATTGCACCGGCCGCCGGCACTCCAAAAAGGCATTCGTAGAAGGCAGGAATATTTGTTGCTAAAACGGCGACAGCATCTCCTTTTTTGATTCCTTTTTTTGTCAGTGCCGAGCACAGTTTTCTGCAGCGTGTGAATGTTTCGCTCCAAGTATATTTCCGAGCACCATGAACGACGGCTTCAGTTTCAGGGTATATAGCGGCGGCACGTTCAATCCAAGTCAATGGCGTCAGCGGGACGTAGTTAGCGGGAGTTTGATCAAGATTTATTTCGTACGTGTTAGTATGTTCTTCGGTCATTTTTCTTGTCCCTAGGCGTCTTCCCATTTTGGTTGTCGTTTCTCAGAAAACGCGTTAAGTCCTTCTTGTCCATCTGGCGCGAGTAGGTTGCACACAAGATCAGCAGATGTTTGCGCGTACGCTTCAGGGAGAGGCTTGCCGGACTGTTCGTTGAATGACGCCTTACCCAACCTTACTGCAAACTGCGATTTTTCCGCTATTTTCTGGGCGAGCAGTCTTGTCTCCTCAGCTACATTCTCATCGGGTGTGACTTTATTTATTAAGCCAATCTTTTCCGCTTTTTCTGAAGAGATGAAGTCGCCAGTAAGTAGCATTTCCATAGCAACTTTTTTAGGGACAACCCGGCTCACTGCGACCGAGGGAGTCGCGCAATAAAGGCCGTTTACTATGCCGTTAGTTGCAAAAATTGAGGATTCTCCTGCCACCGCAAGATCGCAAGTTGCGACTAACTGACAACCTGCTGCCGTCGCAATACCTTGAACCTGCGCTATCACAGGTTGAGGGAGGGTTACGATTTTTTGCATCATCGAGGAACATAGTCCTAGCAGATCGGTAAAGTAGGCTTCATTGTTGTTTTTAAGCATGTCTTTTAGGTCATGCCCGGTAGAAAATGCTTTTCCATTAGATGCGATTATCAAGACTTTTATTTCTCTATCATGAGCGATCTCATCGAGCTTACTCATCAAGTCTAGAATAACCTGCTCAGTGAGTGTATTGTATTGATTGGGTCGGTTCAAAGTTATGGTTGCAATACCGCTTTCGACTTTGTAAGTCGTGCCAGTCATTTCCGTGGTATGGTCTTCCTGATTTCTCATCATCGCACCTCCAAACATTTCGTTCTGCTCGTATTGTCAGGAAAAGTTAAAATAGGTGCAAGCAGTACTTACAATATTTGTTCAGACGATTTAATTCCTGCCTTGGATTGATTGATGATTCTTGCGAGCGCAGTATATTATTTTTCGCGTCGCTTACCAAAAAGACTATACTACACGCATGCTAAATAAATTATTTGCCAAACTTAACATCACTTCAATGCATCAGTTCATTCTAGTTAATATCGTCTTCGCAATAACAGGCACCTTATCAGTGCTTCTTGCTGGACCCATAATGGAACTTTTTGGGATTGGCTCCAGTAGTTATGGTGAAATAGTTTACTGGGTGGTAAGAATCTTTTTAATCTTCTTCTTTTATCAATGCCTCCTAGTTATAGTTTCTATACCGTTTGGGCAATTCGCTTATTTTAGGGATGTGCAAAAAAAGATGCTGGCTAGATGTGGCATGCGATTTTAGCGACTATCAAGCGGAAAGTTATCAATGGGTGAAAGTCTTTTGACCCCTTAAATGGTTGAGCCGATATGCCTCGAAAAAAAACGGAATTAATAGAAGGCGACTGTTTAGAAGTCTTGGATGCATTGTATGAAAAACGTGGGGAGATCGCTGACCTCGTTTTTTGCGATCCTCCCTATCATTTGTCGAACGATGGTGTAACCTGTAAAAATGGCAAGATGGTAGGAGTCAACAAAGGAGAATGGGATCGGTCCGCAGGTTTTGAAAATAATTTTGCGTTTAATCGCGCGTGGGTCCAAAAGTGCCAGAAGCTCTTGAGACCAAATGGGTCCATGATGGTTTCAGGCACGTTGCATTCTATTTACAGCATTGGGTTCGCGATGCAGGAAGTTGGAATGAAACTGATTAACAATATAACGTGGCAGAAACCCAATCCTCCACCGAATCTTTCTTGTCGGTACTTAACGCATAGCACGGAAACAATCATCTGGGCAGCTAAAAATAAAAATAGTAAGCACAAGTTTAACTATCAACTTATGAAGGAAATCAACGATGGTAAACAGATGAAGGATGTTTGGACTATGACTGCTCCGAGTAAACGCGAGAAGGTTTATGGTAAACATCCTACGCAAAAACCCCTCTCATTGATGGCTCGATTGATACTTGCGTGCACAGAAGAGGGGGACATCGTGTTAGATGCATTCAATGGAAGCGGTACAACCGGAGTCGCCGCCATCGAGACAAATAGAAAATACATTGGTATAGAGTCTGAGCCTAGCTACGTGGCACTCAGTAAGAAGCGCTTTGCTGCTTCGAAAAATAAGTTACAAATTATATGAAGCGCTTAATCTTATATCCATTAGCGTTCCTAGTAGCCTTTGGATTTTATTTTTTATCCAAGGACAATATAGCTGATATTGAAACTAGTGAGCTGAGAAAAGTGGCTATGAAGAATGGCGTAGCCTATGACTGGCGAACAGATAAACCACTGCATGGGAGGTTAATTGAGCGGAACTCAAATGGTAAAGTTATTGCTAAAGTTACCTACTCCAATGGACGACTCGATGGATTGACTGAGTATTTCTATGACAACGGCACGCGGAAAGCGGCGATTCTTTACCAAAATGGTCTAGAGCACGGGAATTGGAAATATTTCGATCGGGATGGCGTATTAATTAAAAATATTTATTATCAAGATGGCCAACTTATAGAGCAATAGGTTTTTATCCTGATCGCGAGTGTGGTGAGATGAGCGGGAAAATGGAATGTTCTCTTTTTCAATCTAAAAAACCTCCATGGCTAGTTATTTACCCAGTACGCTTCAGATTAGATAGCCCGCAACTCTTCATCAAGATAAGCTATGATGTCTTTTGATTCGTATAGCCACGTTACATGAGAGTTGTCCTTCTGGATGCGGAGGCAGGGAACTTTGTGTCTACCCCCTTGTTCAATTAGAGTTTGTTTATGCTCTAGATTATTTTTTGCATCTCGTAGCTCGATATTGAGAGCCGCATGGTGCAAGTAACGTCGAACTTTCACACAGAAAGGACAGGCATTGAAGTGGTAAAGCTTGAATTGCTCACTTATAGCATTGATTTTTTCTTGAGCGACGATGTCTCTCTTTACAGGCGCAGAGCGCGTGAGCAAATCTAGTGAGATAATTATTTTTCCTAATATCCATCTTATGAGTTTCACTGAGTACCTTTCCCTTTTTTTAGTCGAATCCACGATAATGAATAACGTTCTCCAGATCCTCTCTGACACTGACCAAGGTATTCTCGACCGCAGAGGTGTCTTCGTACCCTAGTGCCATTCCGGAGACTAAGACTTGAGTATGAGGTATCTCGAGATGTCTAAAAATTGGTTCCTGAAACGTGATCCAAGCGGCTTGTGGACATGTGTGTAGTCCTTGGCCTCTAGCTGCCAACATAACTGTTTGCATGTAAAGACCCACATCCGACCAACTACCCCTCCCTAAATACGCGTCGGTAGTGAAGAAAATTCCAACTGGGGCGTCAAAAAAGCAGTAATTTCTCCGGGCTTGTATTGCCGTTCGTTTTCGAT
>CACEAA010000028.1 GCA_902557415.1 uncultured Pseudomonadota bacterium
AATTATTTAATCGAGGCAACGCCATGTCTGGCGCTCCAATCATCATAGGAATCATCCAATTAGCAAATCCAGTCCATGCTGGCATCACCGCGCCAAATATCATAATTAGCGCGTGCATAGTGGTCATCGAATTAAAAAATTGAGGATCTACAAACTGTAGCCCTGGCTGAAATAGCTCTAACCTGATGATCATTGCCATCGTGCCGCCGATAAAAAACATCATCAACGAGAAGAGAAGATACAGCGTTCCTATATCTTTATGATTTGTTGTAGTCAACCAGCGCATAATTCCTGTAGGATGCGCTCCGTGGTGATCGTCGTGGTGGTGCGTCGCAACCTCACTCATGATTTAACCTCTAAATTAATATTTTGTTCTTGAATCATTACTACTCGCCGAGTCCAGTTTTATCGCCCTCAACCAAAGTTACAGAATTTATCTGTTCTATGGCATTGGAATCATTTATTACGAGAGCTTTTTCTTCAGCTTTTTCCGCGAGCCACGCCAAATAGTCAGCTTCTGGAACGGCCTCGACGACTATAGGCATGAAACCATGATCCTTTCCACACAACTCGGCACATTGTCCACGGTACACTCCAGGCTCCTGTATCAAAGCCCAAGATTCATTAATAAACCCTGGGATAGCGTCTCTTTTCCAGCCCAAGGCAGGAACCCACCATGCATGAATTACGTCGCCGGCCGTAGTAAGAAACCGGATTTTTTTATTGGTAGGTACGACCAAATAGTTATCAACATCCCTAAGATAATGATCGACGCTAAAAGGATCTAATTGAGAACCTCTCTGCCTAGTCACGTTGGAATCTTTATGAATTGTGCTATAAAAACTGACATCTTCGCCAATATAATCGTAATGCCACTTCCACTGATATCCGGTCACTTTTATCGTCATATCAGCATTCGACACATCTTCCATCATGATAAGGGATTTAGTCGCAGGAACCGCTACAGCAATCAATATGGCAAAAGGAATCACTGTCCACAAGACTTCTACTTTTGTGCTGTGGTGCCAATTGGCGGCTTTTGCGCCGCGTGACTTTCTATGCACCAATATAGAATAAAACATTGCACCGAATACCACCACGCCGATCGCACAGACAATCCACAACACGTACATGTGTAAGTCATAAATATCTTGGCTAAACGGGGTGACGCCGCGCGGCAAATTTAATTCCCAATCGGAGAAGCATACAGCAGGAATTAATGCGAGTATGAATGATATAAAAATATTTTTACTTAAAAAATTCATTTAGTACTATCTCCGTGCTTTTCTATTAGAGAAGCACGCACAAATTAATATAGGTTTAACACGAAAAATTATGATTTGTTGAACATTACAACATTTCTTTTTCAGGCTCCCAGAAATTTTTACGCCCGAAATAAAAATTCAGACCATTCTGAATTAAGTATATTAACCTTTTTTATTTGCCGCGTTAACTGAAAATATAATATAACAGATAACCGACCTTCAGATTAAGTATTTAAACCCTCATCCACCAGAATTATACAACTACTTTCAAAAATTGTTTTACAAAATTCACCGCGACTTCGATATCCCGCTGGGGGTCTCCACCATGGTCAAAGCGCATAAGAAGCGGTGAATCAATTTTTGACTCTAAATAACTGATATTTCCGTCGGGGTCGTACATTAACGGATCTAGAACGTTCGCAACCCAGCCGAGAAAGCTTAACCCAGAGGCTTTGATTGCTTCCGCCGTGAGTATCGCATGATTAATGCAACCAAGCTTGACGCCCACCACTAAAACGATTGGCAACTTTAAGCTAGCAGCTAAATCGGCGACACTCTCAGAGGCACTTAACGGCGCCCTCCAACCCCCAACACCTTCCACCACCAGGTAGTCAGTCGCAGTCTTGCAAAGGTTATAAGCGTTTAATATTTTATCGAGACGGATCGGTTCATTTGCCTCTGTAGCAGCGATATGCGGCGAACAAGCAGGAGTAAAAAGGTATGAATTGCGCAGCTTTTGCTCTAGTACAACATTCGACGCGTCCAACAAAATTTGATCATCTTCGTGAATTAATTTGTCTTGCAATTTTACAGCGCCGGTCGCCACCGGCTTCATCCCGGCAACCTGAAGTCCTTGTATTGCAATCGCACGAATTAATAAAGCTGTAACATAAGTTTTTCCACACCCTGTGTCTGTCCCAGTTATAAATATGCTCATCGTTTTTTTAACCGCGACAAAGGAAAAGTATGTTCAGTATTGCCTTTTTTTTGACCACGATCGAGCGCCCAGGCATGCCCGATAATTACCTCGTAAGTGGCAGGAACCTTGTTGTTACGACGAAGTGCATTATAACGCTTAATCATTCCAGCCAATCTTGCCTTGCCCATCAATGTTTTTTGCCTACCCGTTGACACGTTGGAGGCCCCAATCCCTTTCAGATCTCGCATCAATTTCATTACATCTTGATACTCGACAATTATCCTTTCAGTAGTTAGCACAGGGTCAGAAAATCCCTGCGCAGACAAGATGTCGCCAACTTCATGCATATCCAAAAATTCATTTACGTGTGGATCCGAGGAAACCAAATCAAAAGACTCCCTTAACTCACGGAGCGTATCTGGACCCAGAGTAGCAAACAAAAACAGGCCACCCGGACTTAAAATCCGTCTTATTTCAGCGACCGATAATTCTAATTGCTGGCTCCATTGTAAAGCTAAACTAGTAAAAGCTAAATCAATCTGACCATCGGCGATTGGAAGCGCCTCCATGTCCCCGCAAATATATCTTTCTCGAGAAAATAATCTTACTTTTTTGTTGTAGCGGGCTCTAAAAAGCATTTTAATTGCGAAATCAACCAAATAAAGTTTAGATTTCTTAAACCTTCGTCCTAGAAGCCTTGAAAACCGCCCGGTCCCAGCTCCTAGATCAGCGATATTTTCAGGATTAACTACGAGCATATCTAATTGCTGAAGAACTCTAGAACCGACCTCTCTCTGTAGAAAATCGTGCGCATCATAAGTTCTAGCCGCACGATTAAACGACGCCATTGTGCTTTTTTTATCAAGGGGGACGCTCATGGCCCAGAGACAACGACATCTTTAATGGCTTGAATTAACCGTAAAATATCCTCTTGGCTATGACTTGATGTAAGTGTGAGCCTTATTCGCGATGTCCCCGGCGGCACAGTCGGCGGTCTTATGGGGCGAACATAGAACCCTTTTTTCATAAGATGATTTGCAACAGAAATAGTTTTTTCTTCGTCACCGAATATAATAGGCTGTATCGGGGAATTACTATCTTGTAATTGTATACCAGCAACTGTCGCGTGCCGGCGGAAAAAATCTATATTTTCGAAAAGAGACTCCCGCCGTTTAGAGCAGGCCTCTACAGCGGTTAAAGCCTCTAGCGCAGCGGCTACGCATATCGGAGGAATCGCCGTGTCGTATATATAAGTTCGGGCTTTTTGCACTAAAAGGTCAATTACGTCATTTGAGCCTAGTAATGCCGCCCCCATAGACCCCAGTGCCTTCCCGAATGTAATCATAATTAACACAGAAGAAGGCATTTTTGGGCCCTGATGCAGAATTCCCGCTGCACCTTTACCATTCCCTACTATGCCGAAACCATGAGCGTCATCAACATAGAGCACACCTTCGTTTTTTAGCGCCTCATCCAACAATGCATTAAGATCGACTAAGTCGCCATCCATACTAAAAACTGACTCGGTAACAAGCATTTTTACATCACACTTCCGACTAGCAAAACCAGAAAAATCCGGCACTCGTCCATGTGGGTACCTTTTTTGGGCTGCGTTACTTGCTAAAACCCCATCTATCAGCGACGCATGATTTAGCCTATCGTGAAATATAAAATCCTTCCGGCCCATTAACGCTGGAATACCTCCTGTATTAGCCAAGTACCCAGACGAAAAAATCAATGCACTTTCGGTACCCACAAAACGAGCTAATTTTTTTTCCAATTCTTCGTGTAAGGAGCTCCGTCCGGATAATAGCGACGCTGATCCAGATCCAACCCCGAATGCTTTAACCTCTTCTGAAACGCGCTGAATAACCGCTTTATCGGAAGACATTCCAAGATAATCATTACTACAAAAGTTTACTAGTTCGCGGCCATCAATCTCAATCCGCCCACCCTGACAACTTCTACGCGCATCAAGTGTTCTCAACAAATTTCTTTGCGTTAAATCAGATATTTCCTGCGAAACTCTCCTTAAGAACTTAGCGCTCACCCCTCAGAACACTAGTTTTCGTTGCTTGGGGACGCATTTAAGCCTAGCGACCGAAATAGCTCGTTATCTGCAACCACCAACGGGTTGTCGGTTGTCAGAAGCGCATCGCCATAGAATATAGAGTTTGCGCCCGCAAAAAAACTCAAAGCCTGAGCCTCATCTGACATGCTAGTGCGCCCGGCGCTTAACCTGACATATGATTTAGGCATCATAATGCGTGCCGCCGCAATTGTTTTTACAAAATCTATAGGATGCACCTCGTTCGCACCAGCTAACGGGGTCCCTTCTACCCTCACCAGCAGATTTATCGGCACCGACTGTGGCTGAGCCGGCATATTTGCAAGCTGTCGCAATAGCTCAGACCGGTCTGCAACACTTTCACCCAAACCAACTATTCCCCCAGAACACACTTTAATATGCGCGTTACGCACATTTTCTAATGTGTTTAGACGGTCTTGGTAGGTCCGAGTCGTAATTACTTCTCCGTAAAATTCTGGAGAAGTATCTAAATTATGATTGTAGTAATCTAATCCAGCATTCGATAAACGACGTGCCTGCATGTCATTTAGCATCCCTAGAGTGACGCAAGTCTCCATTCCCAAATCTCTCACCGCCTCTATCAGCGGGACGACAGCATCCAAGTCCTTATCCTTTGGCGACCTCCAGGCAGCACCCATACAAAAACGCGTTGCGCCTGCAGCTTTAGCGGCTTTCGCAGATTCTAAAACCGTTTCCATATCCAAGACCGGAGTAACTTCAACGCCCGTGTCAAAGCGAGCGCTTTGAGGACAGTAAGAACAGTCTTCTGGACACTTCCCGCTTTTAATGTTTAACAATGTGCTTAATTGAACTTCATTCGGGTCAAAATTTTCCCTATGAATAGTGTGCGCTTTAAATAACAAATCGTTAAATGGCAATGTGAACAACTTTTCAGCACGTTGCTTGCTCCAAAGCTCACCGTTTAAACTATCTACCGTCACACTATTTTGAACAGAAACCATATGAACCCCTTAAATTACCTGTCCTGAGATTAAGTTATACTCGTAAACCATAATCGATATCAAAAAGTTTACCACCGCCCGCCAAAAAATCAACCGCCGACCACCACATACTGTCCTTAGTTGTGAGTGCTTACTATCAGTAAATTATATGTCAATATTGACCTCAGATAACGCGTGCTTTTCGATGAATTCTCGGCGCGGTTCTACTTCATCTCCCATCAAGTCGCTAAATAACTTATCAACCGTAAAGGCTGACTGTACGCCAACTTGCAATATAGTCCGTGTTTCTGCGTCCATTGTGGTCTCCCACAATTGTTCCGGATTCATCTCACCTAGTCCTTTATAACGCTGTACATAAAAGCCTTTTTGAGCTGCGGATAACATTTTCACAAATGCGTCATAAAGACTAGCTATAGGCTCCTCAGATCCATCAGATTTTCTGATCACCGACCCTTCAGACAAAGCGCCGTCGAGCAAAGCGCCCAATCGGGCCAGCTCTTTGATCTCCGTGCTCAAAAGTGTCTCTCGCTTAAGCTCTAGTGAATGCGGGGATCCATTCACAAAAAAGCTTAGGTTGATTTGAAAAGAGCTACTGCTATCATACTCTAATTCTACACTTAACCTACCGCCTTCCCCTAATATGGCCAGCAGTTGTTTTTCAAAATCTGTAGCCCAATTGGCTACAGTTTCTTTTTTAATTTCTGTTTCCGAAACAAAAGCAGCGGTCGCCCTTAACGCGGTCAATACGCCTTCAGGATAGAGCCTTTCCAGCCTTTCTTTCAGACTATTTAAAACTAAAAACTCTTTACCTAACTCATTGATTTGCTCCGCCCCGAGTACGCTCGTTGTTAAATCAATTTGCACGCCCTCGGTACCAGCAGCCATAAAATACGCATTCAACTCTAAGTCATCTTTCAAGTAGTGCTCTGTTTTCCCTTTCTTTATCTTATATAACGGCGGTTGGGCGATATAAATATGACCGGCGTCTACTAATTTCGGATAGTTTCGGTAAAGAAAAGTTAGTAATAGTGTTCTGATATGAGAACCATCTACATCAGCATCGGTCATAATTATTATTTTATGATACCTCAGCGCATCATAATTAAATTCATCGCGAATTCCGCAACCTAATGCGGTAATCAGATTACCTATTTCTACTGAAGAAAGCATCTTGTCGGGGCGGGCTTTTTCTACATTTAAAATCTTTCCTTTTAAAGGAAGAATCGCCTGATTCTTGCGATCTCTACCTTGCTTGGCAGAACCACCAGCCGAGTCTCCCTCCACAATAAAAATTTCGCACTTTGCCGGATCTTTCTCTTGGCAGTCAGCCAGTTTCCCTGGCAATCCGGCAATATCTAGGGCCGTTTTTCGTCGCGTCAGCTCTCTCGCCTTCCTAGCCGCTTCTCTAGCCTGCCCAGCCTCGATTATTTTGGCTATAATCATTTTTGCGTCTTGCGGATTTTCTTGCAAAAAGTCGTTTAATTTTTCCGATACAATTGTTTCTACAACTCCCTTCACTTCGCTGGAAACCAATTTATCCTTTGTTTGAGAGGAAAATTTCGGATCAGAAACCTTAACGGAAAGAATGGCGGTTAACCCCTCCCTTACATCATCTCCTGTGACTGCAATTTTGTTTTTACTTGTTGCGCCTGTTTTTTCTATATATTGATTTAGTGTCCTAGTTAACGCGCCTCTCAAGCCGGACAGATGGGTGCCACCATCTTTTTGCGGAATATTATTCGTATAGCAACCAATACTTTCGTGATATGCATCGGTCCACTGTAAAGCGAGTTCTAAATAAATATCGTCTTTTTCAGACGTGATGTAAATAACATTTGGGTGCAATACCACCCTGCTTTTGTTCAAATAATCAACAAAAACACCTATGCCCCCCGTATATTTGAAAACCTCTTTCTGGTCAGTGCGTTCGTCATACAAAACTATTTGCAAGCCAGAGTTCAAGAAAGCTAGCTCTCTCAGACGCCGCTCCAGAATTTCATATACAAAAACAGTGTTCGTGAAAGTTTTATCACTGGGGCGAAAGCGCACAAGCGTTCCTGTTTCCTGGCTAATACCTATATCTTTAAGTTCATCTAAAGGATTTCCCTCTGAATAATGTTGTTCCCATATCTTACCGTCCCTATGCACTGTTAACGTTAATTCAGATGACAAAGCATTTACCACGGAAACGCCTACCCCATGAAGCCCTCCAGACACTTTATAGGAATTGGGATCAAATTTGCCACCTGAATGCAGGGTCGTCATGATCACCTCTGCGGCCGATCTTTGTTCTTCCTCATGAAAATCAACCGGGATCCCTCGCCCATTGTCGGCCACGAGAATAGTGCCATCGATATTTATCGACACTTTAACTTCGCTACAGTGGCCGGCCAAAGCCTCGTCGACACTGTTATCTACAACCTCAAAAACCATGTGATGTAAACCAGTTCCATCGTCGGTGTCGCCAATATACATGCCGGGTCGCTTCTTAACCGCGTCCAAGCCCTTCAACACTTTGATGTTTTCAGCGCTATAAGTCATTGATTTCTCCAATAAATCATGGGTTTTACACCGTGCTTAATCCAATTGTAATACAGCATCTACATTTTTACTAAAATCGGCAAGTTCTGTGGGGCGAATAGATGTTAACACTACTTGTCCTTCTTGCATTAGTAACATATCTAAAACTGAAGAAATAAACACATCGTCCAATTCGGCAGCTATATCATCCACTAAAATAAGGGGTTTTTTTGCAGTCTTCTCAAAAATGTACTTCGCCAAACCAAACAAAACAACGCACACTAAATATTTGGACTGCCCGCCACTTAAATTTCTAACCACCGGCCCATTTTTGTCACAAAGAGCAAGATCAGCCCTATGAGGACCAACCGTGGTGTATCCGAGTTGCGTATCCTTTTCCCAGGCTTGCGACAAGCACAATCGATAACCTTTTTCCCTGTCCCAACCAGGAAGGTACCGAAAATATAACTCCCCAAAGAATTTGCTGACCTTTTCAGTCTTAAGCTCAGTATTTAATCTGAGCACAATATCTTCCCTTTTTTTATTTATTTCTTCACCAAAAAACACCAGTTGCTCATTCCAAGCTCGGTGTATTTTTCTAAGGCTTCTTCCTTGAATTGATTGATTTCTTTGTCTAAGCGCGTGCCTATATTTCTTCCACTCTTCGATATAACTAGGTTCCACGTGAAACATAGTTTTATCAAGCAATGTCCTCCGTTTATCTGGGCCTTCCGTCAATAGTGTCGCGGCATGAGATGTAATAACTATAGATGGCGCATTTCTGGCCAATTCTGAAGCTTTTGTCACCGAGCTTCCATTCAAAAAAATCTCAGTTTTAACTCCTTTTTTCCTTACATGTATATTCAAGGGGTCATTTCTATCCGTTTCCCCTGCAGCAATAACTGACATACCTGGCGACCCTTTTCTGACAAGGTCTCCAGATCTATTTGAAACAAACGACTTTCCTTGACAGACTAAACTGAGCGCTTCGAGCGCAGTAGTTTTCCCTGCCCCATTGCCACCTGATATGACGGTGTTTTTCTTTCCCAATGTTAGGTCTAGGCGTTCGAAACAGCGGAGGTTATTAACTTGAATCGTTTTTAGTAACATCTCCTAGTTGGTCTTATAAGCGCATAGGCATTACGACATATTTCGCACTAGGTTGCTCTGGATCTGTTATTAAACAACTGCTGTTTGCGTCAATCACATCTAAACGAACACTTTCGCATTTCAAAATACCTAGAACATCTAAAAGATAGGCAACATTAAACCCTACTTCTAGATCATCGCCAGTATAATTAACTTCTAAATCTTCCTCCGCCTCCTCTTTTTCAGGGTTGTGCGCTATCGCCTTAACCGAATTTTCATTCAAAGTAAGCCTTATTCCCCTGAATTTTTCGTTAGATAGTATAGATGTTCTGGTTAATACACTTTTCAATTCTTCTCTGTTAGCTAACATAAAGTTATTGCTTTCCTTTGGAATCACTCTCTTATAATCCGGGAAATTTCCTTCGAGTAACTTTATTTTCATAATCTGAGAACCTACAGTTACGCCGATACCATTATTGCCTATTGATAGATGAACTGTCTTATCATCACTTGCGGCCAATAATTTGAGTAATTCCAATACTCCTTTCCTAGGTATTATCATACTAACGTCGACAGCATCCTTATTAGCAAACGCTACATCAGCAAGCGCCAATCTATGTCCATCAGTGGCTACAGTTCTTATGCCATTTTGAGTTATCTCGACTAGCAAACCATTTAAATAATATCTAACATCTTGCGACGCCATAGCAAAACTTGTGTTACTAAAAAGATTTATTAAATCCACTCTGTCTACTTCTAAGCTTCGATGAAGATCATCTTCAATCATTTTAGGAAAGTCTTTTGCGGGCAAAGTAGACAACATAAATCGACTTTTACCCGAGGTAATTTTGACTTGATTGTCGGTTTTTGAGATTTTCAGCTTTGACTGTGGTGGCAATGCGCGGCAAATATCAAACAATTTTCTAGCTGGAATCGCTAATACTCCATTTTCATCGGAGTTTAGCTTCAATGAACTCGTTAGCTCTAATTCTAAGTCGGTTGCAATTATCAAAATTTGCTCGTTTTCAAGTTCTAGCAACAAATTTGAAAGTATTGGTTGAGTATGCTTGCGATCTAAAATAGAAATACTCGCTTGTAATATAGGTAACAATATATTAGTAGATATTTGTATATTCATATTATTATTACTATTAGTTAAAGAAAAAACGGGGATAACTTTTTTTTCTATTTAAATTAATAGTTTACCTCTTTTTTTTTCATGTGAATTTGTGCTGGTCCTGTTGGTATCTTGGTGACAAATTAAATAATGTATACATCTTGAAAACTTATTATTTGCTTATACACAGCTTTTGTTCATGATGTTAATATGCGTTCTAAATTAGCGAAATCTTCCTCTATTTTAGAATTTGACGCTCTTAACTCAGCGATTTTTTTATTCGCATGGATAACTGTTGAATGATCTCGACCACCAAATGCATCACCTATTTCAGGAAGACTATGATTGGTTAATTCTTTTGACAGGGTCATTGCTACTTGTCTTGGTCTAGCCACTGATCTACTTCTCCGTTTAGACAATAAATCGGAAACCCTTATTTTATAATACTCTGCGACAGTTTTTTGAATATTTTCGATAGTAACTAATCTATCCTGCATGGCTAATAGGTCTTTAAGTGCTTCTTTGGCAAAATCTAAAGTAATAGCACTCCCAGTGAAGTGAGCGTTTGCTACCACTCTATGTAACGCACCTTCTAACTCTCTAACATTCGATCGAAAGCGTTTCCCTATAAAAAAAGCTACTTCATGTGGTAAATCGATTTTGCTATGGTTAGCTTTTTTCATCAAAATGGCTACCCTAGTTTCTAGCTCTGGAGGTTCAACAGCGACAGTGAGACCCCAGCCAAATCGGGATTTCAATCGTTCTTCGACGCCAGCTACTTCGCGAGGATACCGATCACAGGTTAAAACTATTTGTTGATCCCCTTCTAGAAGCGCGTTAAAAGTGTGAAAAAATTCCTCCTGAGAACGATCTTTTCCCGAAAAAAATTGTATATCATCGATTAAAAGTGCATCTACAGAGCGATAATAACGTTTAAATTCATTAATTTTATTGTGTTGCAAAGCTTTAACCATGTCAGCAACAAATCTTTCTGAATGTAAATAGATAGCTTTTAAATTGCGGCCATTTTGCGTGATGAGATTTCCAACGGCATGCATAAGATGAGTTTTACCTAAACCGACACCGCCGGATATAAATAGTGGGTTATATGCTTTTCCAGGGTTATTAGATACCTGTAAAGCCGCTGCCCTAGCTAATTGGTTTGATTTTCCCTCAACAAAAGAGTCAAAATTAAGCTCCGCCCTCAGTCCGGAATTTTGCGAAGGGCTATTAACAGTCGTCTTTTGGGTGTTTTTTTTATCACTTATAGTTCTAGGGGTAACCTGTTCTGATGGTACGCTACCAATGTACAAATTTACTTCGCAATCGTTCTCTGAAAAGGACAAAACGATGTTTTTGATTCGTTCATAATGTTTATCTTTTACCCAATCAAAAACAAACTGATTAGGAGCAAAAATGTCAAATTTGTTAATTTTTTCAAGTGCTTGGAGAGGCACGATCCAAGTATTAAAGGACTGCGAATCCATCTCAGATTCAAGTTGTTTTAAGCATTTTCTCCAAATTTCATCGCGCATAGTGTTATACAGTGAGAGAGTGTTTTAAATATTATATTTTAGATGGAGTATAAGCGTGTTTTATGAACTTATCCACAGGCTAGAATCGTGTCTCAAATTTTTAATTATGTTGACTTTAATAACCTTTTTATCCTAATATCGCCGCCTCTACCAGGTTAAACAATAACGTTTATTTTAAAACGGATACGGATTTAAGATTAATGAAGCATACTTTTCAGCCAGGAACGCTTAAAAGATCACGAAAGCACGGGTTTAGGGCTCGAATGAAGACTAAAGGTGGGAGACGGATCCTCGCTGCCCGAAGAGCCAAGGGGCGAGCGCAACTAACAGCATAAGAATTGGATAAATGAAAAAAACTCCTAATGAATTTAGTCGTTCCAGAAAAATGACAAAAGGAGATGATTTCAAATCTGCGATAAAGAAAGGCGATAAGCAAAACTTTACTACGTTTAGCCTTTATTCTTGTTCTAATGGCATAGGTAGGGCGAGATTAGGTATTTCCATCAGCCGCAAAGTTTCAAAAAAAGCGGTGATACGCAATATGTTAAAACGAATAGTTCGAGAGATGTTTAGAACTAGAGCAGGGCAATTGAAAGCAGTAGATTGTTTTTTCAAAGTGCGCCCGACTGGATATGCGTTTAACAGGTTTCTGTTCAAGCAAGAATTAATAGAGAGTTTTTGTACGCTAGCGAAGACTAAACCGAGCAGGGGTGAGTAAAAGACATGGATAATGTTAGGTTTTTCTTGGTGCTGGCTGTCAGTTTTTTAGGCTTGCTTCTGTACCAAAAATGGCAACAAGATTACCCCTCAAACCCCGTGCAGACCAACTCAACGCAAATACAGAACGCGGCTACAACAGCATCGGTGGATAGCGAGAGAGAGTTACCGAAAATTCAACCCTCATTTGAAATTGATCCTAGTTTTGACCGCGGTGAAGCCTCGGGTGGCTCTTCGGATATAAAGGTAACAACAGATTTATTTGCGCTAACACTTTCATCATTAGGGGCGGGAATTAATCAGGTGGGCTTGCTTAAATACCCAGTAGAGCAAGATCGTCCCTCAGAGTCAGTCCAACTATTAGCTAACAATGCTGAACGGTTGTTTATATATCAAAGTGGATTAGCCGGTGATACGACGTTACCGACACATTACGATTCATATTATATTCCACAAGACAAGTACAGCCTAGAGGAGCTTGACGATGAATTGATTGTGCCGTTTCAGTGGACAAGTGACACGGGCATAAAGGTCAAAAAAGAATACGTTTTAAAGCGAGATAGTTATTTAATACAAGTAAAACACACGATTGTAAATAACAGTCAGGCGTCGATTAAGCTTCATCAATATGATCAGCTAAAGCGCAGCCGAGCGTCATCTCGCAAGGGTATGTTGTATCTATTTACAGGAGCTGCATTGTCTACACCTGAGAAGAGATATGAAAAATTTGATTATGGCGATTTGGAAGACGCACCATTAGCGGTGAATGCTAAAGATAGTTGGATCGCAGTAATGGAGCATTATTTTGTCGCCGCTCTCATTCCAAACAAAAATATTATTCACCATTTTTATTCTAAAACAGATAACAAAAATCGATTCACTGTTGGCCATTACAGTCCGGGCGCCACTTTGGCCCCAGGAGAACAACATGAATTCAGTAGCTCAATTTACATAGGACCAAAGAGACATGACATATTAGAGGAGACCGCACCAGGATTAAACCTGAGCGTGGATTACGGAATGTTATGGTTCTTGGCTAAGCCGCTCTTTGTAGTATTGACTTATGTGCACAAAATGACAGGTAATTGGGGGTGGGCGATAGTCATACTTACGATATTACTGAAATTGATGTTTTATCCTTTGGCTGCAGCAGGCTATCGATCGATGGCTAATATGAGAAAAGTACAACCGCGGCTTCTCGCGTTAAAAGATCGATACTCGGGTGATAAGGCTCAATTAAATCAAGCTATGATGCAACTTTATAAAGACGAGAAAATTAATCCTCTGGGTGGTTGTCTACCTATGTTAGTTCAGATTCCGTTTTTTATAGCGTTATATTGGGTTTTGTTAGAAAGTGTAGAAATCAGGCAAGCCCCCTTTATTTTCTGGATAACTGATTTATCGAGCCTCGACCCATTCTATGTTTTGCCACTTCTGATGGGGGTTACAATGTGGTTCCAACAGAAACTAAATCCGGCGCCCTTAGATCCGATGCAGGCAAAAGTGATGAAAATATTACCCTTTGTTTTTACGGGGTTTTTTGCTTTTTTTCCGTCAGGGCTAGTACTTTATTGGCTTGTAAATAATTTACTATCTATAGCTCAACAATATCGGATTACTAAATTGGTAGAGAGTGAGAGCGTATAAACTCTTGCTGAGACGGGCGTGTTAATAGACACGATAGTGGCTGTTGCGACCCCTGGCGGCAGAGGTGGCATTGGTATAGTGCGTTTGTCTGGTCCAAAGGCTATTGAGGTGGCTTCTAGGCTTGTTGGGGCTGAGTTTCCGAAAAGTCGCGTCGCGAAATATACAGATTTCCTTGATTTGGACGGTAATAAAATTGATACGGGCCTTATAATATTCTTCGAGGCACCAAACTCTTACACTGGCGAAAAAGTAATCGAGCTACATATGCATGGCAATCCGATTATTTTGGGGGAAATGGTTAGGGCTTGTTGCGAATTGGGTGCAAGAATTGCTCGGCCTGGAGAGTTCACGGAGAGAGCTTTTCGATCTGGGAAAATAGATCTTCTTCAAGCTGAGGCGGTCGCGGATTTGATTGCGGCTCAATCCATTAAAGCAGTTCGTTCTGCGCAGAATACTTTGGAGGGTCATTTTGGCAACCGTGTCGAAAAGTTTATATTGCAAACTCAAGAAATACGATATCAGTTAGAGGCTGCGATCGATTTTTCGGATGATGTATGTGATCCAGGTTTTACCGTAAAAATATGTGAGGCACATGAAAAGCTGTTAAATGGCTTGAATAGCCTTCTTCTGTCTGCGGCACAAGGCGTAAAGTTAAGTGAGGGTTTTAAGTTAGTTATCGCTGGGCCACCAAATGCGGGCAAATCTATGTTATTAAATCGTCTCGTTCAGTCCGAACGAGCAATAGTGTCATCTGAAGCGGGCACTACAAGAGACTCAATAAATGTTGATTGCCGACTTAGAGATATCCCAGTACAAATAATAGATACGGCAGGATTACGAGAGGATGTTGAGTCTAGTGTCGAGAAAGAAGGTATCAAAAGAACGTACGCTGCCATCGAGAAGGCAGACTTAATTATATATTTAAAGGACATTACCTCAATTGGCCGAGCGGTTCGCGACTATGAGCCAGATTTACCGGCAGTTGCTAAAATTCTGACGGTATATAACAAACTTGACAAGCTGTCGGAAGCTACGAAATTAGAGCGAGGCTCAGGAATTTTTATCTCAGCCCTTTCGGGAGAGGGCCTAGCTAGTCTCGAGGACGTGATCGTCGAAAGTTTTGATGCCTCAGATAATGAGCACGCCGAATTTTCCGCCAGAGAGAGGCATGTCATTGCCTTGAAAAAGGCTATTAATGCTATAAATACAATTAAAAAAGATAGTATTAGTGCTAATCCTGAGTTAGCGGCAGAGGATTATAGGGAAGCCACAGGCGCCCTCCAAGAAATAGGCGGGGAATATTCTACGGAAGATCTTTTGGGCGATATATTTTCTAAGTTCTGTATAGGGAAATAGCAGCGCATGGGTCGAATACTAGTTATCACGCTGAGCAATTTAGGGGACGTAGTGATGACTACGCCAGTATTCGAGGCTTTGCGCGTTGCCTACCCAGCTAGCGTAATAGATGTTTTGGCGGATAAGAGATCCTCTGGGATTTTGTCAGGCGCTCCCTATTTGGGAAGAGTTTTCCACCGCGAAAAAAAAGGCGGGTTGGTAAAAACTATTAGGTTGATTGCGGAGCTGAGAAAAACGTATTACGACGTGATAGTTGATCTTAGGACAAATTTAATTCCGCTAGTGTTGCGCGCTAATAAAAACATCTTTAAATCAAAAAGAGTGTCCACGGCACAGCACTCGGTAGAGGAGCATTACGAAGGTATTTTGACTTTAGATGGTGTAACGTCGACTCCGCCACATTGTCGACTCTATGTTGAGGACAATGCAAAGGAAAAAGCAAGGTGTCTTATTAAAAGTCTCGCGGGCAAAAAGCTTTTAGCCATCGGACCTGGCGCAAATTGGCCGGGAAAAATTTGGCCAGCAGAGCGGTTTGAAGAAGTGGTTATAGATCTAGAAACGCACTTTGATGGTGTTATACAGCTAGGTTCCGAAGGAGAAGGGATAGTTTTTTCCGGCGAGGTTAATATGCCGCATCTAGATCTTACAGGAAAAACGAATTTATCTACTTTAAAGGCCGTAATTAAAAGTTGTCATTTATTTATTGGTAATGACTCAGGGATAGGGCATGTGGCAGCAGCGCTAGGGAGGCCGTCTTTGACAGTTTTTGGAATTGGGAATCCAAACCGTTATCGACCTTGGGGGAACCGGTCAATAGCGGTTGCTGAACCTTCAAAGGACCTTCGACAATTAAAGTCCTCTCGTGTCTCAAAGGCTGCAAAACAGCTACTGGAGGAATGTTTATAGTGAGAATAGCACAGATAATGTTAGCTCGCGGGTTTGGAGGCGCTGAAAGGAGTTTTTTTGACATATCGGAAACCCTCGCCAGTATTGGTCATACCGTTTTAGTTATAGTAGATGCTCGTAGCGTGCTGTTACCCAGACTTGCAGGTAATAAAAGGCTGCTAGTTATTCCTATAAAATGTTACGGCGTTTGGGATGTTTTCGCAGGTTACAGAATTAAGCGCGCCTTAGCAGAGTTTAACGCGCAAATAGTTCACGCACATTTAGCTAGATCTGCTCATCTTGGAGGTAAAGCCGCACGTGCTTTGCAAATTCCGTCCTTAGTAAAAACACATAACTTAGTCAATTTAAAATACTATAAATCAATAGACCATTTTGTTACGACCACTCAATTTCAAGCGAAATATTTGATTAAAAACGGCATATCAAAACCTCAGATCACAACAATACCTAATTTCACGCGTTTAAAACCGGTTGACTCGGTAAGTTCTAATCATGAAAAGAAGTCGTTCGTGATTAGAGCTGTTGGTCGCTTTGTGTATAAAAAGGGTTTTGACACATTGATATCGGCGTTCGAATTGATACAGAGACAACGGGCAGATGTGAGATTAGAGCTGGGTGGAAGTGGCCCGGAATTCGAGAAGTTGTTGGACCAAGTGGCTCAATATGGGTTACAACAAGAAGTGAAATTCTGCGGCTGGATTGAAGACGTGCAATCTTTTGTGAAGGGTGCGGATTTATTTGTTATACCCTCAAGAGATGAGCCGTTTGGAATTGTGGCGTTAGAGTCAATGGCTTGTGGGGTGCCGATTGTCGCTAGTAGGACACACGGGCCTACTGAAATACTGACAGAAGAAATGGCGTATTTTTTTGACTCTGGCGACACGCTTGGTTTGGCTGAACAAGTGTTATCGGCCTTGTCTTCCGAGAGACGGTGGGGCAAAGCTGAAGCTGCTTTGGCTAAGCTTAAGCTGACTTATACCCAAGAAAAAGTCGTAGAAAAATACGAGCGGCTATACGAACGAATCATTTAGTACAGAGTTTTTTCTATAAAACTAATTACTTTAGATGGCGCAAGTTCAGCTAGATTCGCAGCTTTGATATCTGTGGTATTTAATTTATCTAGTGTAATTACATATTGCTCTTGGCCCAGAGCGTGATGTCTTATCCAGTCACTTGGTCCAAAAATACCGAATATCGGAATGTTACCCGAGGAGAGTACGTGCATAGGCCCAGAGTCATTAGTTACAGCAAACTTGGCAAAATTACTAAGCTGGGATAACTCTGAGACGGTAAATTCCGCAGTAGCATCTACCCCAGCGACACCTGAGAGCCTTAAGTTTACGTCACGGTCTGGTGCGGCGCCGATCCATATTGGTACTATATTCTTTGTTGTTAGGTGTCTGGCTAGTTCGGAAAAGTATGGCCATTGTTTTTCCGGCCTTTTAGGGCTCACGCCAGCGTGCAGTAGTACAATGGTTCTGTCCGTTAACTTCTTTTCTTCTAGCCATCGCTCCACCTTTGTTTTCTCGGCGGCTGTGGTGGGGAAATAAGGCCGTTTTTCTAGAACGTCTACACCGGCACTATTGCACACCTCGATCATACGGTTAAATATGTGACTGTTACGTAGCCACGGATCCTTGGGGGAATGCGTATATGCTGGATGTCTTTGGTTACCCACTCTGATTGGAATCTTCGAAAATCTAGACATAATTTTAGTTCGATTAGATCCCTGTAAAGCATATAAATGCGTATATTCGTGCTGACGAATCCATTTGAGAGTGCGAGCGTTATGGATAAGTCCGTGTCTGGGGAAGGTTTTGATTAGTAAATTATTCCAATTCCTAAATACTTCCCTATATTTATCGGTTGTCAATAGCGTGCACGCCCGAGGCCCGTGCTTAGTCATGATAGCCTTTATAAGTGCTGTGGCCATTACCACATCTCCTAGCGCCCCTAGTTTTATAATCAACACTCGATCGGTCATTTGTGACTACTACTTGCTTTTTCGTACAGAGCTATTGTTTTTTCTTGCATTTGCGATACGGTGTATGGGTTTGCTTTTATGTAAACGGGATCGCTGCCATTTGCTAGAAGGTCCATTGTTAATGTTACTGCTTTTTTTATATCGTGCGGTGGTACAAGACCCCTCGGAAACATTGTTTTTAGAATCTCTGACGTTCCACCGTGGTCATAGCCTATGACGGGGGTACCGAGGCTTAGAGCTTCCACTGTCGTTCGCCCGAAGGCCTCCGGCTTGGATGTT
>CACEAA010000029.1 GCA_902557415.1 uncultured Pseudomonadota bacterium
GGGGACCTGGGATGCCTGAAATGCTGACCCCTACATCCGCCATAATGGGGGCTGGCTTAGGAGAAGATGTTGCTTTAATCACCGATGGTCGTTTCTCTGGAGGCTCTCATGGTTTTATTATTGGGCATGTAGTTCCCGAGGCCCAAGAAGGTGGGCCGATAGCCTTAGTAGAAAATGGAGATGTAATAGTTCTAGATGGAGAACAGAATAGAATTGACATAATGGTAGAGACCACCGAACTAGAGAAACGAAAACTAAATTGGACAGCACCCCCTTTCAAGGCCTCGAAAGGTACGCTCTTCAAGTACATTAATACCGTGAAAACGGCCTCAGAGGGATGTGTTACCGACGAATAGTGCGGCCATCGGGATCATTGCTTAGACGCATTCTATTAAAACAGCTAAATTCCGCCCTGAGTAAGCTTTTCAGGATCGAGTAATTTTTCCAACTCCGCCCTAGAAAGATCCGTCAGCTGCTCTGCGACGTCAATTACGGGCCGTCCTTCCCTATAAGCAGTTTTAGCGATTTCTGCGGCCTTCAAATAACCAATTATGGGATTAAGTGCGGTAACCAAAATTGGATTTCTCGATAACGCTTCTTTAAGTTTATTCTCGTTTACTTTGAAAGTCTTAACCGCCTTATCCGCGAGTAATACGCTCACGGAGCTGAGGATGGCAATACTCTCCAGCAGATTGTGAGCAATCACAGGTAACATAACATTCAATTCGAAATTTCCGGACTGTCCAGCAATCGTAATGGTCGCATCGTTCCCAATAACTTGCGCACCAACCATTGCGACGGCCTCAGGGATAACCGGATTTACTTTACCGGGCATAATCGAAGAGCCTGGCTACAATGCCTCTAGTTCAATTTCACCTAGGCCGGCTAACGGTCCAGAGTTCATCCAGCGTAAATCATTCGCTATTTTTATCATCGATACAGCGAGAGATTTTAATTGACCTGACAAGGAGACTGCCACATCTTGGGTACCAATATAATTAAAAAAGTTACTCGCTGAGCTGAACGGAATCTCTGTTAACTTGCTAAGCTCTTTATTAAATTCGGCCGCAAAGCTTGGGTGTGCATTGACCCCAGTCCCAACCGCCGTACCTCCCTGTGCGAGACAGTGAAGGGGCTTTTCAATTCGCTTGATAGCCTCGATTTGCCCCTCTATCTGGGAAGCCCAGCTCTCAAGACTTTGACTCAGCCTAACAGGCATCGCATCCATCAAATGAGTGCGTCCAGTTTTCACGTAATGCTGGACCTCTAGTGCTTTACTTCTAATGACCTGTACAAGGTGTTCTAAGGCTGGTATGAGTTTTTCACGGAGCTCTATTGACGAGCTAATATGAATTACACTCGGGATGATATCGTTACTACTCTGACCACAATTAATATGATCATTCGGGCTAACGGCTTCTCCGGCCAACTCACTAGAAATTGTAGCCAGTACCTCATTTGCATTCATATTAGAACTAGTACCTGACCCGGTTTGAAAAACATCAACAGGGAAATGAACTAACAAATCGTCAGACTTTAGCAGAGTATTAACTGCCTCACATATAGACTTTCCTACCGATAGCGGTATCTGATCGAGGGTCACATTAGCCTTTGCCGCCGCCGATTTTGCTAGCAACAAAGACCGAACAAAGCTTACCGGCATTCTTAAACCGCTAACAGGGAAATTGATCACCGCCCGTTGTGTCTGTGCTGAATACAATGCTTCCGACGGGACCTCAAGTTCACCCATACTATCTCGTTCAATACGAGTACTCATATTAACTCCTAAATTTTAACCGCATATAACATAAATACTTACGAAACCTTCTTTCAAACTCTATCTAGTTTGACCAGACTCATCGTACTTAAAACCAGATAACCCTCTCAATCTCTCTACTGATAGCACATATTCAAACCTTCGGCCATTAATGAGCCAAGTTGGATAGTTACGAATTTCTTGTAGCTGACACTCAGTAGTACTTGGCCCATTCGGTCCATATTTCGAGCATTCCACGTAAGGTAGATACTCGGCCGATCTACCAAATAATTTTTTCTGTTCTCGGCAAGCATCGCACCAACTTGCTCCATAAAAAGTGACTCCGATCTGAGAAAGATGATTTGCAAGAGCTGTCAATTCAGGATCCTCCGGCGATCCAAATAGGGATGAATCGCTATTAACACTGTGCATTATAACAACAACAAGTATTGCCAGAGCACCACCGAAATAAAACATACGCCGTTCCCGCCGTCTATTATTCCGAAGTGAAATTATAAAAATAGAGGCTATCAAGGCTAAGGATATGAGACAGTACTGACATAAGGCATGTAAATAAAAGTATCCGACAGCAGTTAAATAGCAACTAATCAAAAAGCTTGCGGATACAACAAACATCGAAATTTTTCTAGACGTAGGTTGTCCCAACCAATTCAGTGAACAAATCAATAGTATAGTGTACGCTAGCCCGCCCCATGCGGCCAACGGTAGTCCGAGGAACTCTGACCAAGCGCTGTTTTGTATTACGTCACAACCTGAGGACACATTACAGTAAGGTAAAACCGTTTGATTAAAGGAACCCCAAAGTAAAATACCGGTAATAATAAGCCCGAGTGAAGCAATAGCAAATATCAACCAATTAGGTTCCCGTGAGGCCTTATTCCCGCGCTCGCTTTCACGCGAATGTAATGCAGTCTTTTTCTTAGTTTTTCTTTTCTTCAAAATAATCTCTTGAAACTGTACATTTTTACTATTATAACGACAACAGTTTCGAAAGGTAAAAATAAACTAAAAATTCAGTGAGAGTTGCGTGATAGAGAGCCTGACAAAAGGTTTAGCTCAGGTGTAAAGAGGAATCCAATGCATTACAAAATTTCTGAAATAAAAAAGCAGTTCAAATTGAAGAGTGTTGGAGAAACTTCACTAACTGTTTATGGTATTTGTGGGTTATCCGACAATCTTTCTGATCACCTCGCCTTTATTAAAGAAAAAAAATATTGTGAAGAAGCCTCTCAATCCAATATACCTGCTTTTGTTGTAAATGAGAGCTCTATCGTCTCAGGAAAAACGAATCTAATTACAAGTGATCCTGAGTATGTCATTTCGGAGATCGCTAGTTTGTTTTCCCCTACTCAGCTATCGCAAACTACAATGATTGCGCCTAATGCAAGTATAGACGAAAGTGCAAAGATCGAAGACTGTGTCACTATTGGCGCCAACGTTGTAATAGGCAAAGATGTCTGTATTAGGAAAGGAAGTAAAGTGTTTCCAAACAGTGTGATCATGGATAGATGTGTAATTGGAGAAAACTGCATTATTTATCCCAATTGCACGCTGCGCGAGGACACAATCTTGGGTAACGAGTGTATTTTGCAACCGGGGGTCTCTTTGGGAGGAGACGGCTTCGGCTACCTAACTCGTGACCAATCACACCTCAAGATTCCTCAGCTCGGCCATGTCATTCTGGAAGACAGGGTCGAAGTTGGCGCCAATTCAACGATAGACCGAGCACGATTTAGTGAGACGAGAATTGGAGAAGGAACTAAAATTGATAATCTAGTAATGATGGCTCACAACGTTACAACTGGTAAAGACTGCCTCATCGTATCTCAGGTGGGAGTATCAGGCAGTACTTCCTTAGGAAACAGAGTAACGCTAGCTGGTCAAGTCGGCACGGTGGGACATGTCTCGGTAGCGGACGATGTGACCGTACTTGGAAAAGGCGGTATCACAAAAAGCATAGACGAAGCAGGAACTTATGGGGGGATGCCGATCAAACCAGTGAAAATTTGGCTAAAAGCTATAGCCAAACTCTATAAAGGCATAAAGTAAATCTCCGTTAATTACGCAGATAATGGCTCAGGAGGAAAAAGCCCTGCTTTAGAAATCATCGCGGGCGTTTCAGACTTGAGTGGTCCTTCTAACCATCGGGACGTCTCAATAATTTTTTGAACATCAATCCCAGTAGAATAGCCCATTCGATGGAGCATGTATAAAACATCTTCGGTACCGACGTTACCAGTGGCCCTAGGGGCGAAAGGGCATCCGCCTACTCCACCGCAGCTTGCGTCAATAATCCGCACACCAGCTTCAATAGCAGCTGCTACATTAGCAATACCAGTATTTCGGGTGTTATGAAAATGCATCCTCAGTGGCGTCTCCTGAATTGCCTTCCCAATAGTATCAACAATACGCCTAATATCCGAAGGAACCGCCGCTCCGATGGTATCTGCAAGTGCTATCTCACTCACTCCCATATCTACCAACGTGTTAACTAACTCTAAAACTTTACTCGGTGACACTTCGCCTTCAAAGGGACAACCAAAACTTGCTCCGATAGTAACTCCAAAAAATCTATTCGCATCTTGTGCAAGCCGAGCCATGTTTTTTACACTTTCTAGCATCCGGTCCGATGTCTTGCCCTGATTTTTAAGACAAAAGGTATCCGTAGCAACTATCACCGCGTTGATCTCATCGAGTTCGGTGCGTAATGCTCGCTCTAGTCCTTTTTCGTTTAGTACTAAACCTATATAGCTAATATCGTTAGATGTTTTTAGTCTTGGTATTAATTTGTCAATATCTGCCATTTGAGGTACTCGTGCAGGGTTAACAAAACTGGCCACTTCAATTCGTTTTACTCCCGCCTCTACCAACCTATTTATAAGCTGAAGCTTGACGTCATTGTCAATCAATTCCGCCTGGCTCTGTAAGCCGTCTCGCGGACCGACGTCAACTATCTCTACTTTATCGCCCACTAAATTAATTCCTAATTATTACAGTTCATTCGCATAAGCTAGCACAGATGTAAAAAATAAAAAATCGCTAGTCTATGCTGATCTCGCATACTCTGCCCGACCTCTTGTCTCGACGAGAGCAATTGATAATAATGTATTCCGATCTTAAAGCTAGGTTTATGCAGTGCACTCTGATTTTTCACTCTGGTCAAAGGGACTATATTTAACATGAAAAAGGATTACGATTTTGATCTTTTCACCATTGGAGCCGGATCTGGTGGAGTGAGGGCATCCCGCTTTGCCGCCAATCTGGGTGTCAAAGTAGCTATTGCAGAAAAGGCCAGCCTCGGTGGAACCTGCGTCAACGTAGGATGCATCCCCAAGAAACTGTTTTCCTATGCGGCCCATATGAATGAGGAACTCGGTGATACAGTAGGATACGGGTGGGACGTAAAAGAGGCAAATTTCAACTGGGCTCGTTTAGTAGAAAATAAAAATTTAGAAATTCAACGCCTCAACAAAATCTACCAAAATCTGCTGGAAAATTCTGGTGTAGAAATATTTGCTGCTCACGCCACAATCGTGGGTCCTCATGAAGTTTCGGTGGAAGGCCGCATCTATAGCGCGGAAAGAATTCTGATAGCAACTGGAGGCGAACCATTTATACCTCAATTTCCCGGAAACGAACATGTGTATAGCTCTAATGAAGCATTCTTCCTCAAAGAGCTGCCTAAAAAAGTTGTAGTAGTCGGTGGCGGTTACATTGCTACAGAATTTGCTGGAATATTTAATGGCCTCGGTTGTGAAACTACCCAAATTTACCGAGGCTCCATGTTTCTGCGCGGTTTCGACCTAGATGCGAGAACCTTTTTAGCAGAAGAAATGAGAAATAAAGGGGTTAATCTAGAGTTTGACAATGATATTAGCGCGATTGAAAAAGATGACAAAGGATTAAATGTAAAACTAAAGAGTAGGCAGACGATTAAAACAGATTCGGTTATGTATGCGACTGGTAGAAAGCCTCTAACTTCAGACCTCGGGCTAGACTCATGTGGCGTAAAAACCGACCCAGATAATGCTGTTGTAGTCGACAGTAATTATCAGACTAATATCGAGTCAATATATGCTATTGGTGATGTTACTAACCGAGTCAATTTGACTCCGGTAGCTCTAGCGGAAGGAATGGCTCTAGTTGCAAACCTATATCAGGATACTAGCCGCCCCGTTAATTATGAAAACATCCCGTGCGCAGTATTTAGTCACCCTAATCTCGCGTGTGTGGGCTATACGGAAGAATCTGCACGACAAAAGTTTTCGGAAATCAGTGTGTTTAAATCCTGTTTTCGTGGGTTAAAAAATACGCTTTCGGGAAATGCTGAAAAAACACTGATGAAGCTCATAGTTAATAAAGCGAACGATAGAGTGATAGGAGCTCATATGGTGGGTCCTGATGCAGGAGAGAGTATTCAGGGGTTAGCAATCGCTTTAAAGGCTGGCGCTACAAAAGCGATGTTTGATAGCACCATCGGTATTCATCCGACCAGTGCTGAAGAGTGGGTTACTATGAGAGAGCCGACCTCTTGAGCAAATTGGAATAAATTTAAGAATTTGAATCACCCTAGAGGCAAAGTAGTTTGAAAAAAATAATGGCTTTTATTTTAGCAGCTCTGAATATAACAAATCCGCTGTGGGCGGAAAATACTCTTACCGTCGGTGATCTTGCCCCAAATTTTGAGATGATAGGTTCCGATGGCAAGATCCATAGGCTAACTGACTATATAGGCTCTGCAGTTGTTGTTGCGTGGTTTCCAAAAGCCTTCACCGGCGGCTGAACAATCGAATGCAAATCCCTCCGTGAGAGTGGGCCCATACTAAAAGATTTCGATGTAGCATACTTTATGGCGAGCACTGACGACCATGAAACAAATACGAAATTTGCTAAAAAAAATAACGCTGATTTCCCTATACTAAGCGACCCGGATGGTCTAGTTGCGAGCCGATATGGAGTTAGATCAATGCTTGGATTTGCCAAAAGATGGACGTTTTATATTGATAAAGACGGCAGGCTAGTAAAAGTTGATAAGAAAATTAACCTGATGAATGCTGGGGAAGATATTGCGGCAAATTTGATCGCTCTAAATGTAGAAAGGCGTAAAAGGTAGCATCGAAAAAACTACTTCCTGGCCCCTAAAACGTATGCCAAATATTAAGAATGAAAACTTTTTAAATGTAGCTGGAATTTACGAAAAAAATCATAAAAGAAGTAAAATCAATCTAAGGGTATATTGCTTTGGAGCTAAGAGAAAGTGTTCAGTTTATTAGAGCACCCGCATACACCCTAGCACATCGGCTGTTACGCAGCACGCTGCTACCATACAGACCTAATTAACGTAGCTAGCAATTTATTTGGCTTCGTAGCGAGCATCCACGTGACCTGCCTTCGAGACTTTTTACCTACATCGCTCTAATTAAAAAAACAAACCTCGCAACCATCAGAAAGGCAGCACTTAATAGTGCAAACGACAGCCCCGTCCAAACACCTTGAGCACCGAACTCGAAAACAACTCCGAGGACATAGGCCGCGACGAATCCAAAGCCCCAATAATTGATCGCATTCAAAACTAATGGTACGCGAGTATCCTTCAAGCCACGCAGAGCGAATGCTCCTGCAACTTGAACCCCATCTCCTAATTGTAAGAGTGCTGCCAACTTAAAGAGTAGAACCGAAAGCGCTAGTACTGCCCTATCTTGTGTATAGATCGCGGCAATAGCGGGGCCAAAATAGAAAGTAGTGATTGCTGAAACAGAAGAAAGGACCATGCATACGCCGATCCCCACATACCCAATTCGTCCCGCACCAGAAGTATCGCCGCGCCCTACCGCCTGCCCCACGCATACTGTCAATGCCATGGCGAGTCCCAGTGGTATCATAAAAACTAAACCAGAGTAACTTAAGACAATCTGATGCGCAGCAACTGCAGTAGTACCTAGCGAGGCCATCAAGAGAGCAACCGTAGTAAATAGTCCTGATTGTAAGAAAAGCGACACTCCTATGGGTAGGCCTAGAGATATCAGACGTCTCAAAACCTCCCACTCGATCTCGATTTTTCCGGACGTTATACCAAACTTTTTGTAATGCCGAGAAGTCAAAGTGTAGACCGCCAACGCCAAGAACATAAGCCAAAAGCTCAACGCATTTCCAAAGCCACAACCGACCGCACCTAACGGCTCAAAGCCTAACTTACCGAACATTAAAACATAATTAATACCAATATTTATGGGCAGCATGGCTCCCATAACCATCATAATGGGTATGGTCCTCCCTACTCCCTCGGTCATTTGCTTGAGCGTATGATATCCGTACGCTCCTAGCACACCCCAACTGAGTGCATTCAAATAACCTTGCGCGAGCTGGCTAACCTCAGAGTCAATTTCCATCCACAACAACAAAGGCTCTATAGAGCGCATGACAACGACTATGAGCAAAGATAATAAAGCGCCCAATAACAGTCCTTGTCTAGTTTCATAACCAATTAGTTGAAAACGCCTAGCACCGAAATGCTGTGCAACTGTCGGCCCCACAGCCATGATTATTCCCAACCCAAGTAAAAAAAGAGCAATCCAGACACCACTCCCTATGGCAACTGCAGCTAACTGGGTGGTCCCGAGCTGGGAAGCCATCAGAGTGTCTGCTACATTTACCGCGATACTGGAAAGGTTGTTGACGATTAAAGGTACGCCAATAGTAAGTATATTCGCTAAATCTGATTTTACTTGAAAGCGGTTCATTAGTTCAAAAAGAAAACCTTAAGGATTCGAGCCATGTAACGCGGTTACTTAAAGACAACCTAAAAACAACAGAATTATGAGTTGTTCTCCAGCTTAGGAACCGCACGAAGGAGCGTTTGAGTATACTCATGTTCTGGCGCCTGTAACACTTGTTGAACATTTCCACTTTCAACTATCCGCCCTTGGTACATGACTGCTACTCTATGCGCCATATACGCTACAACCCCTATGTTATGAGTGACAAAAAGATATGTAAGTCCAAGATTATCTTGAAGCTCCCTTAACAATCTCAAAATCTGAGCTTGTACAGAGACATCAAGCGCGCTAGTTGGCTCATCACAGATCAGAACTTTGGGTTCTACAGCCAAAGCACGCGCAATACATATCCTCTGTCGCTGTCCGCCAGAAAACTCATGCGGATACCGTTTTAGATGACCTACTTCTAACCCTACTTGCTCTATCAGATAAGCAGCCCTATCATCCCTATCCTGAATAGAGTCGCCCACATTCTGTGCATTCATTCCTTCCTTAATAATATCCGAAATAAGCATTCTTGGGTTCATCGACGAATAGGGATCCTGAAAAACAATTTGTAGCTCGGACCGAATGCCGCGCAACTGCCGCGAACCGAGCTGACATAGATCTTTATTAGCATAATGTACACTTCCAGCTGTAGGCTTAACTAGCTGCAAGACAGCCTTACCCAGAGTTGTTTTCCCGGAGCCAGATTCCCCCACTAAAGCGAGTGTTTCTCCCTCGTAAATTTCCAAATCTACTCCGTCTACTGCCTTGTTAGGGGCTACCTTCCTCTCAAAAAGTCCCGATCTTACCGGAAACCAAACTCGTAGCTTATTGACCTTTAATAATGTCCCTCCAACATCTAGCGAGGGAGCCAAACCTTCCTGTAGCCGTTTATCCCAACTAGGAATCGCGTCAAATAGAGCTTTTGAATAAGGGTGGCTGGGGGCCTTATAGAATGCCTCATTAGTTCCCATCTCAACTACTTCGCCTTCTTTCAGTACTACTATTCTATCGGCAATTTGCCTAGCCACAGCTAAATCATGAGTGATAAAAAGCATGCCCATATTTTGTTGCGCCTGAACATCCTTTAATAACTCTAATACTTGCGCTTGAATAGTGACATCTAATGCAGTGGTCGGCTCGTCTGCGATCAATAATTCGGGATTTGCAGCTAGGGCAATAGCAATCATCACCCGTTGCTTCATCCCACCTGAAAATTCATGCGGATATTGACGACACCTCCTGCGCGATTCGTTAATCCCTACCGCGTCCATCAATTCGCATACACGTTCCGTTAATCTTTTTCCCCGGATCTCGTGATGTCTCTTTACCGATTCTGCTATCTGCGCACCAACGGTCATCACCGGGTTTAGCGAGGACTGAGGTTCTTGGAAAACCATACCGACCGAAGCGCCACGAATATTCCTCATTTGTCTTTCACTTAGCGTAAACAGGTCCAAACCATTCAACAAAATAGAACCTGAATCGATTCTCGCAGCATGCGGAAGCAACCTTACGATAGACATTGCAGACATCGATTTGCCACTACCGCTCTCACCAACGAGTACAACTGTTTCTCCTCGAGAGATTGAGAAATTCACGCGATTAAGCACAGGGATACGAGCATCATCGCCACCAAAACTAACCGATAGATCTACGACATCAAGCAGCGGAGTAGACATAAAGCAATCCCTCATTTTGAAGCGCCAACTTAATCATTTTCAATAACCACACTACTTCCTTCCCAAAACTTTGCACAGAAATATCAATCTAGTTCTCTTATCCTAGGATCAAACGCGTCTCTAACTGAGTCTGCAAAAACATTTGCTGCTAAGACCAATACAAACATAAAAAGAAAAGCAGTAAAAAGTGACCACCAGACGACCGGCTCTCTAGCTAGCTCTAGCCTCGCGCCGTTTATCATATTTCCCCAAGACTCCATGCTAGGATCTACCCCAATATCGATGTAGGTTAACGCCGCCTCTGCGAGCACTAGACCACTAAAATCTAGTACAATTGAAATCATAACAATGTGCATAAGATTTGGTAATACATGCTGACTAATAGTTGACCAACTTAAAGCACCAAAGGCTCGTGAGGCCTCAATATAATTAGACTCCTTTAGTTTCAATGTTTCAGCTCGCAAGTACCTACAAAGACCAGTCCACGCAGTAACTCCGAGGATAAAACATAAACACAGGAACCTTAAGTCGGCCCTCGCAGTAATACTTTCAAAATCGTCAGCATTATTTGTCATAAAGACCTCCAACATTAACGCTGCTGCTGCAATAAGTAAGACTCCTGGAATAGATGAGAGGGTTGTATATAGATATTGAATGGCATCATCTACCCATCCCCTGAAGTACCCAGCCGCTATCCCCAGAACAATGGCGAAAGGAAGCATAATTAAAGTCGTCAGAGTTCCTATTAGCAGACCTGTACGTATACCCTTAATTCCTTGAAACAGGACGTCATGACCTACCTTATCTGTCCCCAAGATATGGTAGTAGGGTCCAACCGCCGCGATCATACTTATCAATAAGCAGACGGTTGCAAAGGTAATCATCGCCGCTAGCCTCGCTGGTGAAGGACGCAAAAACCAGCTGAAATTACGGGGCGCCACAAGTGACAATTTTAATTTGACCACTTTAAAGACAGCTACAATCAAGCACAGTGAGGCCATGACGAATACCCAATAACCCAGACCGCTTAATGACCTTGTGACAAGGTCAGATCTTACTTCAGATATACCTAGAAGGTGACTACCAGCATACGTAAGTCGTGGATATGCCCTAACAATCTGGCCTGTTTCACTCTCTCGACTTTCTTTCGAGTAGGAGTAAATAGCAAAAGGCGCGGAATAAGTAGTCTCCGTATTTTTATTAATAGGTTTTAGAACTACATCTAATAAGCTTACAACTTGCGAACTATATATAGGCTCACTGGAAGACCCTTCTATTTCTGGATGGAAATGTATTGAGTCAAGAATAGCGATAATCAAATAGAAGCCCAAGATGGTTAGAGCTGAAGCTGCTATCGGCCTTTTCAAAACAATACGCCAAGGGCGGGCTAAGTGTTCTTTTCTGGATGCGTAAAAAACATACGTCAGTAAACAGACTATCAAAATAAAAAAAAGGGCATCTGTTTTCAGTATAATTAGTTCCATGCAAAGACCCGTTACAATCTTATCCGAGGATCAACGACGGTGTAGGCGACATCAGTCAAAATAAGTCCCAAGATATAAAGTACCGAACCCAAAAACACCATCGCCCGAACTATTGCAAAGTCTTGAGACTGAATAGCATCTATCGTATAGCTACCCAGACCAGGTATACCAAAAAATGCTTCGGTAATTAAACTGCCCAAAAAAAGAGAAGGCAGTAAAGCCACCACACCCGTTACGATTGGAATCAGGGCATTTCTCAAAACATGCAGATATAACACTCCTTTTTCAGATAATCCTTTGGCTCTCGCCGTTCGCACGTAATCACGATGTATTTCCTCTAAAAATATAGTCCTGTACCAACGAGTCCCATGTCCTAACCCACCAACTACGCCGATTAATATTGGTAATATTAGAAATTTTATCGAAGCCACGCCATCGTCAAAGCCCGAAATAGGAACGACTTGGAGTAATTTACTAAGTAAATATTGTCCTCCGATAATGTAAAATAGGCCCGAAATAGACATCATCGAAACGCACAATATCACTGCCGATGAATCAATGTAGGTTCCTCGAAAAAAAGCGATCAATAAGGCGAAGCTCAAAGTAAAAAGTAAACCCAGACACAACACAGGTAAACTAATGAATAGACTGGGCCACATACGCTCGGAAATATCATAGCTAATATCGCGGCCGCTATCCGACTGGCCAAAATCAAACGTAAATAGCCTCACCGTCTTATCAAAAAATATAGTCTCCGTGAAAATTTTTTTTCCACTATTATCGAGGGCGATAAACAAGGGTTTGTCGTACCCTCGCTCCGACTTCCAATTATTTATAGAGTTCTCAGTAACATAACGGTTACCTAAATGCACTCGAGCCATATCATCAGGTGAGTTCACCACGAAAAATAAGACGAACGTGATAAAATTCACTCCAATCAAAATTGGAAACGCGTACAAAATTCGCCTTGTAAGATAGCTACTCACCGAGCCGTGCTCTTTCTCTAGCAATATAAACACACCAGGCCGGAATCAAAGCGAAAATAATTAAAGAACCGATTACTACCAGAGGCCATATGATCGGTTGGTTCCATTCCTTTCGTTTTTGGGAGCGGCTAGACACGTCTATAGTTTTATATTTCAAGGTATTCCTAGCCATCAGGTTAGGAACCGCATTACCATACCAACTATGGCTCAGAGTGTAACTTGTAGGGTGGAAGCCCCAGATCCAAGGCGCGTCCCTCCGCACTATTTCTAGCATTCTATTTATTACTTCTTGTCTCTCATTACTGTTAGCCATTGAACGCATGCGAACAAAAAGGTTATCAAATTCTTTACTTTGATAATTTACTGCATTTTCTCCCTGAGACACAATTTTTGCATTAGGACCATACAATAAGAAGAAAAAGTTTTCTGGATCAGGGTAATCAGCGTTCCAACCCCATGAAAATATCTGAACCGTACCTTTACGAACTTTCTCCTGAAAACGATTATAATCAGTAGCTCTCACAACTAAATCTATCCCTAGTTTACTAAACTGTTTTCGATACCAATTCAGCATCACCTTACTACCAGGTCCCGACGACACCGTATCGAAATATAAAGTAAGGGGCTCACCAGTAGACACATTTACGCCATTTTTATAGCCTGCTCTGAATAACATATCTTTGGCGACTTCTATGTTTTTACGCTTAGCTTGATTACTCACCCACTCGTACACATACGGATTAATACCCTCTTCACCGTCAACGAAACCAAAGATACCCGGAGGGATCGGGCCTTGCGCCGCGGTCCCTCTCCCATTAGCAAAAATTGAAATGAGTTCTTCGTAGTCAATAGCGATAGAAATTGCTCTCCGAAGCAATAAAGATTGTTCTGAAGTCCCACCAACTATCGGATCGACCATATTAAATCCCATATAAGATATCGAACTCCTTACAGCGGTAACCAAATTGATACCTTTACTCTTCATGTCTTCAGTCAAGCTAGCCTCACCCCGAGTATTAAATTGAATAGTTTGATCAAAACTATCCGATATAACTCCGGATGCATCGTAATACCCTTGAAGAAACTTCGTCCAACTAGGGATAGACTCCTTCTCCAAACTATAATGTGCCCGATCGATGTAGGGCATTAATGACGCCGCATCATCTTCATCGGCACCTGGAAACAGCTCTCCTCTGTAATTTGGATTCTTTGCAAGTACCATGCGCCTATTAGGATTGTTTTCAATCAACATGTATGGGCCTGTACCAACCGGATACCAATCCAAGGATAAATTGTGTTCCTTCATCCCAGGTTGCCCAAAGAAAGCATCTGCCTCCCAAGGAACAGGAGCAAAAAAAGACATTGCCAACCAATATTTAAATTGTGGGTACTTTTTACTTAGTCGGATCTCATAAGTATATTTATCAACTATTTCAGCACCTAGAAATTCATGTGCCCTTAAATCTAAAATCCCACCTGATTCGATGGAAACTTCTCGCAAACGTTCCCCAAATCCACCAAGATCTTTAATGTACTTAGTCATAAATCCAGCGATTGGTGAATGCAGTTTCGGGTGCATAAGACGCTTAATCTGATAAACGTAGTCAGCCGCGATTAATTCCCGAGTGCCCTTAGAACTAAAGTCTGATAACTTAGTTTTACCTTCAATCTCATGTGCGGGCAATTTGTGATATAGATGGTCTCCTTTTTCATCCAACGCGAAACATGGGTGCGGCTGATATAAGATACCGGGTTTGATTTTGATTCTATAAACCACCTCTTGAACATCTTCGGCAAGTGGATCGCCTTCCAAATATTTTCGATCATGCCCATAATATATCGGTTCAGGGACCGTTTCTGACGTAAGGGGCTCCAGCCTATAAGGTCTCTCAAAGTAATGATATTGCAAAACGGGCTCATAAATTTGACCCGTAAAAACTGCTTCGTTTTCACTATATGATGATACGGGATCTAAATGCTTCGGGCGCTCTGAAAACGAGCCATAAAAAATATTTTCGGAGTCTTCAATCGAAGGGTACGGATTATTCCATCCACTATCACTGCAAGCACATAGAAAAGCCAGACACGCTACTAAAAGTAATCTAAAACCCTTTATGATCATCCCGAAATCCAGAATTTAGTTTATAAAACGATTCTAACCTGAGATTATAGACGGGTTGACGGGCAGTACACTAATTCTAAATGTTAAGTGGAACAATAAAACAGGAATGACTAATGGGAATACTCAATGGGAAACGTGCTCTAATAGTAGGAGTTGCTAGTAATAAATCAATAGCTTGGGGTGTGGCGCAAGCGATGGCCCGAGAGGGAGCAGAGGTCGCGCTTACCTATCAAAATGATCGATTAAAGCCCCGAGTCGAGGGTTTCGCTAAAGACCTAGGTTCAAAGCTTACAATGCAGTGTGATGTAGCGCACGATAGTGAGATCGAGGGTGTAGCTAAAACTATAGAAGAAGCCTGGGGAGCAACCTTAGATATAATGGTACATTCGCTAGCTTATGCTCCTCGCGAAGAACTGCAAGGCAGTTATCTGGATAGCGTCACGCGTGAAGGATTCGGTATAGCACACGAGATCAGTTCCTATAGCTTCGCGGCTTTAGGAAAAGCGCTCAAACCTTTAATGCAAAATGGTAGTGGGGCACTGCTGACTCTTAGTTACTTGGGCGCAGTTAGAACAATGCCAAGCTACAACGTAATGGGTCTTGCTAAGGCCAGTTTGGAAGCTAACGTGCGCTATATGGCTGAAAATTTGGGCCCTGATAACATTAGGGTCAATGCTATCTCTGCAGGGCCAATCCGTACCCTAGCAGCCTCAGGTGTAAAGGATTTGAGAAAATTTCTTACTTACGTCGAAGAAAATGCTCCATTAAGACGTAACGTGACAACCGACGAAGTCGGTAATGTAGGCGCATTTCTATGCTCTGATTTGGCATCTGCCATAACTGGAGAAATCACTTATGTGGACTGTGGCTTTAATATTATGGGTATGGCTGATGTATAGGCGGAGTAATTCATATGGGACCTGAATCAAGGCACGAGAAATTTGTCCTTTGGGCAATAATTCTCGGAGTCGCTTTGGGTATTGCTGCGGGTGCTTTGTTCGGCTCAAAGATGCAATCCATAGATTGGATAGGCGTTTTATTTTTAAATGCACTCAAAATGATGATAATACCGCTAATCATCGCCGCAGTTATATCCGGAGTCGGGTCCCTTGGAGATATTAGGAAACTGGGGAAAATTGGTGGCTCAACTGTAGGATATTACGCTACCACGACCGCAGTTGCAGTGCTAATTGGACTTGCAGTTGTAAACTTAATGCAGCCGGGAGACGGAATAGCTTCCAATGTAAATATGGCTGCAACGAGCGAAATTCTGGAAAAAGATCCGGTAACTTTCACGGACATTATCTTAACTATGGTGTCCCCGAATTTGATAGCGGCTGCCTCACAAATGCAACTCCTTCCTATCATAGTATTCTCTCTGATATTCGGCGCAGCACTAACCACTATTGGTGAAAACGGAAGATCAGTTATCATTTTTTTCAATGGTGTTAATCACGCCATGATGAAACTAGTAAACTGGATAATGTATTTTGCGCCAATCGGAATTTTTGCTCTGATTGCGTCTAGGTTGGGCGAAACCGGGGGAGGCCAGGCGCTATTAATAGAGATATCAGGCGTTGGTACCTATGTGATTACCGTGATCTTAGGTCTGTCCTGTCACTTTATATTCCTACTCTGCGTTTTAAAAATAATTACTGGCCGGGGTCTCGATTACGTGATTGCTATGTCTCGTGCCCTCATAACAGCGTTTGGCACAGCAAGTTCATCGGCGACATTACCAATTACAATGGGCTGCGCGCAGGAGGCTGGAGTATCCGAGCGTTCAACTAAGTTTGTACTACCTTTGGGAGCTACGGTGAATATGGACGGCACAGCCCTTTATGAGGCCGTCGCGGTCATGTTTATCGCACAAGTTTACGCCATTGAGATGGGATTTTATGAACAAACTGTTATTTTTGTAACTGCGACACTTGCCGCAATCGGGGCAGCTGGTATCCCTCAGGCAGGTCTTGTCACAATGATCATAGTACTCTCTGCCGTAAACCTTCCCCTAGAGGGCATCAGCCTCCTACTCGCAGTAGACTGGTTCTTAGACCGCTTTAGAACTGCAGTAAATGTAGCCGGAGATAGCGTGGGTGCGGCCATCATAGACAAGTTCGATAGCCGCCCTGTAACTCGAACAGAGTAGAGACCTACCTAATCTCAGAAAGCAGTTGCTCTAAGGCACTTTATTAAGCTGTGTAAAAATTAAAACTAGGCAATGATTGAAAACTGATGTTTGCCATGCGTTCATTTCTGTATCGAGTGAATTAGCAAAAGTTAATCAAGCGATAGTGTATCAAAGTCGCTCGTGGTGTATTTCTACCCGAGTCTGTTGCCTCATGCCGCGCACATAGGTGGCCCAACTGCTAGCCGCCTTTTCCTCTTTTAGTTGCTGCCCTAGTGCCGACTGCGACTCTGGATCTAATGCAT
>CACEAA010000030.1 GCA_902557415.1 uncultured Pseudomonadota bacterium
TATTTACGTTTAGTTAGGATTGTAAGCATACTATAGCTTTCAGTCACTGCTTAAGGAAGGATCATGAATTCAGAGAGAAAATTACTAGAAGTTCCAATTAATGATGGCTCATTGACAGTGGCGCACTGGGTAGCTGAGGGCCCTAGGATTTTACTAGTACACGGGATTTCTTCTTCCCATATGGCTTGGTATGACATCGGAAATTCTTTGCATGATGAGGGCTATGATATCATTGCTCCTGACCTAAGAGGTCGAGGTGGAAGCAGTTCTGTACGCGGGGGATACGGATTAAAAGCACATGAGAATGACCTTAGACAAATAATAAATTATTTTTCGGCAAAGCCGGTTACGCTGGTAGGTCATTCCATGGGGGCTTATGTCGGGGTGCAATTCGCCGTGAATTACCCTGAATATTTAGAGCGTTTAATACTAGTAGATGGCGGTATTGCTTTACCTCGGCCGACAGATGTTGAGCCTCACGAGTATCTTCTCAAAACCCTAGGGCCAGCCCTAGATCGACTTTCTTTAGAGTTTGATAATAAAGAGGCGTATTTTAATTTTTGGCGTGATCATCCTTCTTTTAGTGATCCGGTTAATTGGAGTGAAGGTGTCGAGCGCTTCCTAGAGTATGATCTAGAGCCTGCAGCGAATGGAAGATTCAAGAGTCGGGTTGCGAAAGATGCAGTTTTTAAGGATGGGGGGGACCTATTGGCGTCAACTATGGTGACGATGATTGATATGGTAGAGGTGCCTATGCTGTTACTTACCGCGGAACGCGGTTTATTAAATCAGGAAAAACCGATGTTACCGGTCATGGCCGTAAAAGAGAAAGTGGCGTTAATTGAGCATCTGGCGTGGCAAGAAATTGCTAAAACGAACCATTACTCTATCACCCTGTCCACAGGAGTTGTTCCGGTTTCAGGAGCGATTCAAGATTTTTGCTGCGTCTAAAAGTTACTATTAAATACTAGTTGCTTCAGTTGCTTTCTCGGCACTTCGTAGGGTTTGCTTACGGGCATTTTCCGTCAGCTCACGTTTACGTAATCTAATCGCCTTTGGGGTGACTTCAACTAGTTCATCGTCTGCAATAAATTCCAAGGCTTGTTCGAGATCGAAGAGCACAGGCGGTGTCAAAATCAAATTCTCGTCATTGCCGGCAGCACGAATATTATTAAGTTGTTTTGCTTTAAGAGGGTTAACTACTAAATCATTATCTCTAGAATGTTGCCCTACTATCATACCCTCGAACACCTCATCGCCATGATTTACGAAAAGACGCCCTCTTTCTTGCAGATTAAAAAGCGCAAAGGCTAGCGCTTTCCCAGCCCCGTTAGAAATTAAGACGCCTTTGTTTCGTGCTCCTATAATGCCTTGTTCTGCTTTTTTATAGTCTTCGAAGCTGGAAAACATTAGTCCATTCCCAGAAGTCGCGGTCATAAACTCTGTTCGAAAGCCGATCAGTCCGCGAGCTGGTATTGAGTAGTCTAGTCGCACTCGCCCAGTCCCATCGGGCCGCATATTACCTAGTTTGCCGCGGCGATTTCCGACTCGCTCCATCACAGCCCCTTGATATTCTTCAGGCACGTCGATAACCACTTGTTCGAACGGCTCGCACATCAACCCCGCAATGGTTTTAAGAATGACTTGTGGTCTCCCTACGCAGAAGGCGTACCCTTCTCTCCTCATATTTTCTATTAAGATAGAAATGTGCAGTTCCCCTCTCCCAGAAACGACTAATACTTTGGGATCGGATGTTTTTTCAACTCTAAGAGCAACATTGTGGATTAGTTCTTGCTCAAGACGTTCTAATATTTGCCTACTCGTAACAAACTGGCCTTCTCTGCCTGCAAAAGGCGAATCTGAGACTTCAAAAGTCATGCTGACCGTAGGCTCATCCACAGACAATGGTGGCATTGGGTCCGGTGCTGCCGGATCGCAAAAGGTGTCAGAGATACGTAAATTATCTATTCCGGTAATAGCTACTATATCGCCCGCGTCGGCGTGATTTCTCACCTCTCGTTCTAGGCCTTGGAAACCTAAAACCTCGAGCACTTTGCCTTTCCGTGATTGGCCATCTCTATCAATTATGATGATTGATTGATTGGGACTAATGCGCCCTCGATTAACTTTACCGATACCAATCGCCCCAACATAGCTAGAATAGTCTAAGGAGCTAATTTGCATTTGTAGAGGGCCGGATAGATCAACAGTCGGTGCTGGGATATGTTCCACAATAGCCTCAAACAATGCGTCCATGTTTGTCTCGGCCCCTGTTTCTTCAGTTTTAGCATAGCCTTTGATTGCCGAAGCATAAATCACAGGAAAGTCTAGTTGTTCGTCGCTAGCTCCAAGTCTGTCAAATAAATCAAAGGTTTGATCTAGAACCCAGCTCGGCCTCGCTCCTTTCCTATCACACTTGTTTATAACTACTAAGGGCTTTAATCCATGTTTAAACGCCTTCTCAGTGACGAATCGAGTTTGCGGCATAGGGCCATCTACTGCGTCAACTAATAAAAGTACCGAGTCCACCATCGATAGAATCCGTTCGACCTCTCCCCCAAAGTCAGCATGCCCAGGTGTATCTACGATGTTGATGCGGAAGTCATTCCAACTTAGTGACGTATTTTTCGCTAGAATTGTTATCCCTCTTTCTTGCTCTATTGCGTTGCTGTCCATTACACGTGTATCGTCGGCGTTTTTTCTAGAATCTAGTGTTCCAGTTTGTTTTAGTAGCTCGTCTAGTAGTGTTGTTTTGCCATGATCAACATGGGCAACAATTGCAAGATTTCTGAGATTTTTAGTGGACATAAATATTTTTGCCGGAATGTATTAGTTACAGTTAATTTAAATTTAGCCTTGAACCCAAGGTAGGCCGTGAAAACGCCAGCCGTTGACAGAGCTTCGGCGAGCTTCATTATTTTTATCCCCCTCAAACCCCTCCTCTACGTTATACAGCTCCACGTAATGATTCTCATAGAGACATTCGGCCGCGTCCCTAGATCTGGCGCCACTTCGGCAGATCAGTAAGATAGGTGTCTTCTTTGCAGATTGGCCCTGATTTGAGACCGCAAGATCTACTTCTGCAGCGAATGTTTCATTTATTTCCCAACCTGGATATTTTTTCCAAACGATATTGATGGCATCTACTGGATGGCCGATATATTCGTATTCAATTTCGCACCTTACATCCACAAGCAATGCATCACTGTTTTGGTTTAAGAACTTGTGCGCAGATATGGGGTCTAGCGACTTTATGGGTTTTTTACTCATTTAGTTCTCGAAGTCTCATAAAATTCTGCGCGATTATACACGTATAATATTTTCTTAATGGACTATAATTTAACTGCATTAGGAAATAGAAGTGAGCTACTGGTAAAAAAGAATGAAAAGAGCCAAAGAGAAACCCAAGAAGCGTGTAAAGAAGGAGACACTAGCAAGCATCGCAGATCGACACGAATTATATGAATTAGCGGTGCAATGCGCTGAAGCAGAAGTTGATTTTGTCGATGATGAGTTTGAGTCGCTACGGGGACGAAAAGCTCGGTTTTTAAAAGAAGATTTTTGTGGTAGCGCTCAAGTGTGCAGCGAATGGGTTGCCAGACGAAGGAGTAATCAGGCGATAGGAGTCGATTTAGACGCTGATGTAATGGCCTGGGGCACCGACCGTCATATATCTAGTCTAAAAGCAGGGCAAAAGAAGCGTATCAGATTGGTGTGTGAAAACGTGTTGACTCAGAGTTCGTTGCGGCAAGATATTATTTTAGCGATGAATTTTAGTTACTGGATTTTTAAGCAAAGAAGTGTTTTAAAAAAATATTTTAAGCGAGCTTTGAAAAATTTATCGTCCGACGGAGTTTTCTTTTTAGATTGCTTCGGTGGTAGCGATAGTTACCGAGTAATTAAAGAGAAAACCGATATTGGTGATTTTAAATATATTTGGGATCAAGCGAGCTATAATGCAGTTACAGGGGATTTTCAGTGCTACATTCATTTTCAATTTCCTGATCGCTCAAAAATTCAAAAAGCTTTTTCATATGATTGGCGGTTATGGAGCCTCCCAGAGATCCAGGAAATATTGTTAGAGAGCGGCTTTTCTGATGTTCGCGTGTATACGCAGCCAGCGAATGACGACGCTTCAGAAGATATGGTGCCGATAACGCAGATAGACCCTGACCTTGCTTGGATAGCCTATATAGCCGCTCTAAAGTGAGTTTAAGACCGATCTTATTTGTCACATAACTGTCACATAACTGTAATATTATGATTGATAAACAGAGAATAGCGTGCGGGTCGACATAATTTCTTAATGTTGGGCGGTTAGCATGAACGTTGATCCAGCCACTATGTAACTAAACGCCGGGGATAAGAAAAAATACTGTGCAAAATTCCTTGTTAATAACTGAAGAGAATCGCCGTTTTGAGAAGTTTCGATTACTCAAAGACCGTATATTTTCCTATGTAATGGGATTAGGCGGAGTCGCTGTCATAGCGGCGATAACGTTGATATTTGTATTCTTGTTTTACTCAGTTTTTCCCTTATTTACCGAAGCAAAGGTCGGCGATGCCAAATATTATGCGCCTGAGTCTAGCGACGATATTTTATACTTGGCGTTAGAAGAGTACGCCGAGATTGGTCTCAAAGTTAAATCCAGTTCGGGCTATACATTTTTCGATACGGGCTCCGGAGATAACCTGCTAACGGGTAAGATTTTGTCTGAAAATACCTCTTCTTTGACTGCTTTTTCGAAAGGTGACCTGAGAAGCCGAGTTCTATTGTTAGGCACTAGTAATGGATATGCGCACGTATTAAGGCCGGATTACGCGATAAGTTATCCTAACGACTTAAGAAAGATTACCCCTAGAATGACAAGCTTGTTTGACCCAGTATTGGTGGATGACTCTTTCGCTCCAATAAGGTTGATAACCGGTCAGTCTGTTGAGGATGAGACTACTATTGTGACTGTGTCGTCAGACGCGTATGTTAGTATTTTGGGTCTTTCCGTAGAGTCTTCTTTTTTAGAGGAGGAGACTAGCGTTAGCGTAGAGCGTTCCGCCTTAAATTTTGAAGGGAAGACGATTTCACAGGTTGCTGTGGACGTAGAGCAGAGAAATTTGTACGTACTCTTTTCAGATGGGACATTGGAACTATATGATGTCACCGATAAGACTGCTCCCAGCCTAATAGACCGAGTAAAAGCCGCTTCCGGTGGGGCGAAAGTCACTACTTTCGAGTTTTTAAGTGGCGGGCTTTCGATAATTATTGGAGATAACGTAGGGAATCTTTCTCAGTGGTTTCCGGTGCGAGATAAGGACAATATATATTCTTTAGTTAGGATAAGGGAATTTGCCCCGATGGAGGGCAGTGTTGTCACCATCGCGGCCGAGTACGATCGTAAAGGGTTTTCGGTAGGTGATTCTGCAGGTAACTTTGCCATGTATCATGCTACGGCTGAGCAAAGGGTATATTTTGGAGCGCGCGATGGCTCCGTAGCTAGCTCTATGTCTATGTCCCCTCGGGCTGACGCGGTAATTTTCGGCCTGCCTGACCGTAAGATCGGTATATTCGAGGTATATAACGAGCATCCCGAAGTATCTTTCAGTGGGTTATGGAATAGCGTGTGGTACGAGAGTCGCCAGGAGCCACTATTTATATGGCAATCTTCGGCTTCAAATAATGATTTTGAGCCTAAATTTAGTTTAACTCCGCTCGCATACGGTACGCTAAAAGCGACCTTTTATTCTATGCTGTTTGCCATACCGCTAGCTGTGTTAGGTGCGATATATACCGCGTATTTTATGACTCCCCGAATGCGTGCAGTAGTTAAGCCATCCCTAGAAATTATGGCTGCTCTACCAACGGTTATTTTAGGTTTTTTGGCTGGTCTTTGGCTCGCGCCACTTTTAGAGAAAAAACTCCCTGGTTTCACATTGGCGTTGTTAGTGATGCCATTACTAGTCATCTTGGCGGCATATTTATGGAACCGAATTCCAGAGTCATGGAAGAGATTTAATCTAGAGGGATGGGAGGCACTCTTTTTGGTGCCAGTTTTAGGTTTAGCAGCGTGGCTGAGCCTGATAATGGGAGATTTTATTCAGGTTACATTTTTCAACGGTAGCTTAACTCATTGGATGAGCACCGAAATGGGGATAACCTACGATCAGAGGAACTCGCTGGTGGTTGGTATGGCAATAGGCTTCGCGGTAATACCTACGATTTTTTCCATCAGTGAGGATGCAGTCTTCGGCGTACCAAGATCGTTAACTATGGGCTCTTTGGCACTTGGTGCGACGACATGGCAAACAGCATTACGGGTAGTCCTGCTTACCGCTAGCCCGGGCATATTTTCAGCAATTATGATCGGTATGGGACGCGCTGTTGGTGAGACAATGATAGTGTTAATGGCGACCGGTAATACCCCTATTATGGACCTTAATATTTTTGAGGGTTTCAGGGCACTTTCAGCCAATATAGCAGTTGAAATGCCTGAAGCCGAAGTAGCAAGTACTCACTATAGAATTTTATTCCTGGCGGCACTTGTGTTGTTTCTTGTGACTTTTATTGTTAACACGATAGCCGAAGTTGTACGTCAACGCTTAAGAGAAAAGTACTCGAGTTTATAGAATTTATGGAACGCAAAAGACAGACATTCAGGGAGTGGTTACGCGGGGGTGATCCGGGTATTTGGTTAACGGCGGGTACGGTTAGTTTTAGTCTAATCATGGTATTTGGTCTTCTGTTTTTAATTATGGTTGAAGGGATGGGGCACTTTTGGCCAAAGAGTCTAGTTCGGTTTCAAATGCTTGACGCGACTGTCTCGGATAGGTTTAGGTTGGGCGAAATGGTCGATCGCGAAACGGTGACAGCAGATCAAGTTAGGTCGTCAGGGATTGAAGTGGCCGATGGGCAAGAGCTTGTCGATCGTACTCTATTGAAGACAGGAAATAGGGATGTTGATGGTTTTGATTTCTATTGGTTCTTAGATGATCACGTACAAAGTAGAGATTTTCCTCTCGAGGTTTTCACCGCAGAAAGGGAAGAGTGGGGCAATTTTTATGGGACTGCTTTGGGGATTGAACAAGATGGTAAAGCCATCACCGTGCCTGAGAATGGTTTATGGCCTGAGATAAATATTAGGTTGGAGAGAAAAGCGTCGATTAAAAAACGGATTAAACAAATTGAAAAAAAAGAAATGGGCGGGGTTAACTACCGCCTCGAACGTCTAAGGTTGCGATTAAGGAAACTTGAATTGGCGTCTGTGTCTTTATCAGACACTCGCTATAGCGAGATTAAGCTCGAGCGAAATGAGCTGGATACATTATATGCCTCTCTTAGCGGAGAACTAAGTGCTCTCTACAAGAAAATTGATCGGGATGTGTTGGTGGCGGAAACGATAAATGGTAATTTGTTAAGGCTACCTTTTAGTACCTTGGTGAACGCCTTTCAACCAAATAAAATGTCTCTTTTCGATAAGGTATCGCACTATTTTATGAAGATGGCGGAGTTTATTCTTGATGAACCTCGAGAAGCAAATACTGAGGGAGGTGTTTTCCCTGCGATCTTTGGTACTGTCATGATGGTGCTGCTAATGTCGGTGATCGTGACGCCATTTGGTGTGATCGCGGCGATTTATTTGCATGAGTACGCCTATCAAGGCAAAGTTACAAGAATTATAAGAATAGCCGTTAATAATCTCGCTGGAGTTCCTTCTATTGTGTATGGAGTTTTTGGGCTAGGTTTTTTTGTTTACATTGTAGGCGGCTCGATAGATAAATTGCTGTTTCCTGCGCTTCTCCCCGCGCCTACATTTGGAACGCCCGGTTTGCTTTGGTCCTCGTTAACCTTAGCGTTGTTAACGGTGCCAGTGGTTATTGTGGCGACGGAGGAAGGTCTGTCTCGGATCCCCAAAAATATAAGAGAGGGTAGCTTAGCGCTCGGTGCGACCAAAGCCGAGACATTATGGAGAACAGTGTTACCTATGGCTACGCCTGCGATGATTACTGGGCTAATTCTGGCGGTTGCTCGCGCTGCGGGAGAAGTGGCGCCGCTAATGATGGTTGGGGTCGTTAAGTTAGCCCCTTCCCTCCCACTGGACGGAAATTTTCCATATTTACACTTGGATCAGAAGTTTATGCATTTAGGATTTCATATCTATGATGTGGGTTTTCAAAGTCCTAATGTTGAGGCCGCAAGGCCATTAGTTTACGCCACCTCGTTGTTATTGATTGTGATAATCGTCGTGCTTAACCTAACTGCTATAGTTGTTCGAAATCGCCTTCGTGACAAATACGACGGCATCGATACCTGAGGAATTTTAGTATGAATGTCGAAAGTGAGATAAGACAAGAGGAACCAAAGGTAGCTGTTGACGTCAGTTCTATCCGGTCGGACTCAACCGATGACTCGGAGCAAACAGGCGAATCACCGATCTCTATCGAAGTTAATGATTTGAGTCTGTTTTATGGCGAAGCGCAGGCCCTAAACCAAATTAACTTGAGAGTTCCTCAGAAAAAGGTAACAGCCTTTATCGGACCTTCAGGCTGCGGTAAATCGACCTTGCTACGGTGCTTTAATAGGATGAACGATCTGATAAACACGGTAAGGATAACTGGGAAAATAAAGCTTCTGGGCGAAGATATATTTGACCCGGCGGTAAACGTTGCGCTTTTGCGCAGAAGGGTTGGCATGGTATTTCAGAAGCCAAACCCATTCCCTAAGTCGATTTACGACAATGTCGCTTATGGCTTACGTATTCAAGGGTCTTATTCGAAAACAGTTTTAGACGAAGCTGTAGAAAAAGCGTTGAAGGCGTCCGCCCTATGGGAAGAAGTTAAGGACAGGTTGAATGAATCTGCACTTGGCCTATCGGGTGGGCAGCAGCAAAGATTAGTAATTGCGCGAGCGATCGCGATAGAGCCAGAAGTGCTTTTGCTTGATGAACCCGCATCCGCATTGGATCCGATATCTACGCTTAAAATTGAAGAATTAATTTTTGAATTGAAGAAGGACTACACGATAGTTATAGTTACTCATAATATGCAGCAGGCGGCGCGTGTTTCGGACTATACGGCGTTCATGTATCTTGGTGACTTAGTAGAGTTTGGTGATACAAAAAATCTTTTCACTACGCCTGAGAAAAAGCAGACTGAAGATTATATCACCGGCCGTTATGGCTAGAGCAATGGTATCTCAAGATTTTAGGGTTACTGATTCCCATTTCTAAATAGAGGAGAAAGCGTGTGACCAGTTCAAGACTACCCAATCATATTTCTCAACAGTTCGACAATGAGTTGGAAGACATTCGCTCCAAAGTACTCGCAATGGGCGGTCTCATTGAACAGCATTTAGCAAAAGTCTTAGCCTACTTTTCAAAGGGAGAAGTCGAGGGGGTCGAGTATGTGGCAGTGAGCGACTATTTAGTTAACGCACTCGAAGTTGAAATTGATAATGACTGCACCGATATTTTGGCGCGGAGGCAACCAGCTGCAGGCGATCTCAGACTAGTTTTGGCTGTAAGTAAGACTATTACAGATTTGGAGCGGATGGGCGATGAGGCCGAAAAGATTGCACGTCTAATTTTGCACGAAGATGATATCTTGGTTACCGGAAGTTACTATCACGGCGCAGCTGCGCTTGGTAAACACGTCGCAAGTATGGTGAGAAGTGCGTTGGATTCGTTTGCTAGAATGGATTCAGAGGCAGCTTTTAAAGTCGCTTTTGAGGATCGAGAGATCGATGCTGAAACAGGTGCTATCATGAGACAGTTGATGACTTATATGATGGAAGATCCGAGGACGATTTCGCCCTGCCTTGATACGATATTAGCTGTGAGGGCCTTGGAGAGAATTGGCGACCATGCTAATAATATTGCTGAAAACGTGATCTACTTAGTCGAAGGAAAGAATGTGCGGCACGTGTCATTGGAACAAGTCGAGGCGGAAATTCGGTCCTCAGAATAAAGCAGGAATGAGTGACGGTTTATCATAGACTTGAGTCGACTATTGTTTGAACTTAATCGAGAAGCAACTCCCTTTGCCTAGTTCACTAGTAATATCCAGCAGTCCGCTGTGTCTTCTGACGACATGTTTTACAATCGCTAAACCTAGGCCGTTTTTGGAGCCCTGCTCGGTTCTCGTGCGAGAGCTATCAACTCGGTAGAACCTTTCTGTTATACGCGATAGGTGCTCCTCAGCAATTCCTATGCCATTGTCTTTCACCTCCAGGACTAGGTAGGGATCTTGTTGATACCATCGTATTGAAATCGTACCATTGTCTGGCGTGTAATGCGCAGCGTTAAAAGTAAGATTCGACACAGCGCTATAAAGTTCCACTCTTGATCCGGTTAATTTTTTTTGGGAATCAACATCAATCGTTAGTGCGTGATTTTTTTCTCTATAAATTTGACTGGTCGCGGTGACGATTTCTTCAATAAGCAGTTTCATATCAACAGGTTCTGAGTCAGCTGGTATTTGACTTTCTTCGAGATGCGATAAGTTAAGTAACGTATCTACAAGACTGTTCATTTCTACCGCGTGTTCGGTCATCTGTTGTAAAGCGGGCTGCCATGTTGGCGGACAGATATCTGACTGCATGGTTAGCGCTTCTAAATAGCCACGAAACACTGTAAGAGGTGTTTTCAACTCGTGCGATACGTTTGCGACGAAGTCACTTCTCACTTTTATCGCTCGGTAAATTTCTGTGACGTCTCTTGCCGTGAGAATTTTATGTGTTTTGCTGTAGGGCACCATTAGTGCACTTAGATGTAGATCTGGCTTTAGCGGACTAATTATATCGACAGTCTGTTGTTCAGTATTGCCAGTTGAACTAATGAATTCTCGAAGTGCCGGAAAGCGTATTATGTTAGTGATTCGTTGTTTTTTATCTTCAGGCCATCTGACATCGAGCAGATTTCTGGCTGCGGGATTAGCCCATTCAATATCGTCAGTCTGATTGAGTATCACAATTGCGTCGGGCCACGCTTTAGTAGCTTGCTCGAATTGTCTTAGTACGGCTGTTAACTGTTGTCTGCGGTCTTTATGCCTGTCAAACAATTTACTTATTGAATAATTGACCTCCTCAAATATTCCCGATTCTTTGGGACTTATGTCATTACTTGCTCCATTTACCTGGCTCAGAAGATCGAGTAGGTTGTAATATAAATTCCAAATATAGGCCAGTAACGATAAGGTTACTCCTGCAAGTATATGTCCTCCAATGGCCCCTAGGGCAATCCCTAATACTACGTAAAGGAGCAGGCGCCAGAAGTCAGAAATTTTCATGATAAATAGAAATATTAGCCATACCTGTCAGTATGGCTGTTTTTACGCATTAAGTCAGGCGACGGTTTCGGTAAATAGGTAGCCGGAGCCTCTTACGGTCTGAATGTAGTCGGAGCACTTGTGACCGCTTAAAACTTTTCGCAGTCTGCGTATGTGCACATCGACAGTTCTATCCTCTATAAATGTGTTAGTGCCCCAAACTTGATCGAGCAATTGTGCGCGTGTGTAGCACCTTTCCGGATGACTGACAAAAAATTCTAATAATTTGAACTCGAGTGGGCTAAGGTTTAATTTGTCGCCTTCGCAAAACGCACGACGGGATTTTAAGTCCATTTTTATGTTCCCAGCATTAAGGACCTCGTCATCGCTACTGGAGAGCCTGACTCGCCTTAATACAGCTTTAACCCGTGCTACTAATTCAGCCGGGGAGAATGGTTTGGTAATATAGTCATCTGCACCCGAATTTAGCGCCGCTATTTTATCGGGTTCTTGGCTTTTTGCGGTTAACAGAATGATAGGTATGTGGTTAGTTCTACTTGATTTTTTAATTCTTTTCGTAAACTCCAAGCCGCTTAAACCGGGCATCATCCAGTCTAGAATAATAAGATCAGGTAACATGATTGCTAGCGATTCGAGTGCTCTAGTTACGTTATCTGCCTCTATTGTCTCAAAACCCTCGTTAGACATAGTCATCGCGACTATTTGTCGTATAGCGATTTCATCTTCGACTATTAGAATTTTTGCGGTCATTGTTTAGCATATGTATATTTTGCTTGCACGTAATTATATTAACCAAATAATGACAGTTTTGTTACAATTTATGTGGAATTAATTTTCTTAATGTACATATTCGAACAGCATTTGTTTTTCTGTGATCACGCTAAGTAGCATTGCAGTTTTGTGTGCCCGGCTTTTGGTTGTTTGCACGATAATCTTGTATGCTTTGGGGAGAGACTCTTTCTCTTCGCCCTCGCATTGGCGGTCTACTTAATTATAGTAATCTTTCGGCAGAGTGCAGTTTATGTCGATAAAATATGAGACTTTTATATGCAAGATTTTTTAACTGAACGATACGATCCCACGTTAATAGAGGAGGCTTTTCAGAGCGATTGGGAAGCCAGAGGCGCGTATAGGGCGCAGGAGGATCCGGATCGAGAGAAGTTTTATTGCCTGTGTATGTTTCCCTACCCTAGCGGGCGGCTGCATATGGGTCATGTTCGGAATTACACAATAGGTGACGTGATAGCACGATTTCAGAGAATGAATGGAAAAAATGTGATGCAGCCTATGGGTTGGGATGCATTTGGTTTGCCGGCGGAGAATGCGGCCATAGAGAATGGAGTGCATCCGGCTAAGTGGACGGATCAAAATATAGCGTACATGAGGTCTCAATTGCAGCGACTAGGTTTCGGTTACGATTGGCAACGAGAGTTAGCAACTTGTAAAACCGAATACTATCGTTGGGAGCAGTGGTTTTTTTTGAGGCTTTATGAGAAAGGTTTAGTATACCGAAGTATTGCGACTGTTAATTGGGATCCAGTAGATGAGACTGTTCTCGCCAACGAGCAGGTGATTGATGGTAGGGGCTGGCGATCGGGAGCATTAGTTGAGAGGAAAGAGATCCCCCAGTGGTTTCTTAAAATAACCGCGTATGCGGAAGAATTATTAAATGAGCTAGATAATCTTGAGGATTGGCCGGATGCGGTAAAGACCATGCAACGGAATTGGATAGGTCGTTCGGAAGGTTTGGAGCTAAAATTTGATCTGATTGGATTGGACGACTCGCTAAACGTTTTCACGACGCGGCCAGATACTTTGTATGGTGTCAGTTACATGGCGGTTGCACCCGAGCATCCACTCGCTTTGTCTGCAGCGACGACTGATGATACGGTCGCAGAGTTTCTTAATGAATGTAAACTGCAGTCTACAACAGAAGCTGCCCTAGAAAAGATGGAGAAAAAAGGCATTCCGTTAGGCATAAATGCGCGTCACCCCCTTACTGACGAGTCTATTCCTGTTTACGTGGCAAACTTTGTGTTGATGAGCTATGGGACCGGCGCAGTGATGGCAGTGCCGGCTCACGACCAAAGAGATTGGGATTTTGCTAAAAAATACGATTTACCTATTAGGCCCGTCATATCTTGCGGGAATGGTGAAATACCTGATGTTTCTGACCGGGCGTATCTTGAAAAAGGGGAGCTTGTACAGAGTGGCGTCCACTCAGGATTAAGTTTTGAAGATGCCTGTGAGTCGATTATTCAGTTCATGGAGTCGAATGGGACTGGCGTTCGTCGGGTACAGTACCGTCTGCGCGACTGGCTAGTTTCCAGGCAACGCTATTGGGGTTGTCCTATACCCGTGATGTATAGCGAAGATGGAACGGAAATCCCAGTCTCGGACGAGATGTTGCCTGTAGCCCTTCCAGATGATGGACAGGGGACCCCACTATCTAATATCAAAGAGTTTGTCGAGACGGTTTTACCTGATGGGACTATTGGACGCAGAGAGACGGATACGTTCGATACTTTCTTCGAATCTTCGTGGTACTTTTCTAGATTTTGTTCGCCAGATCAAGCGAATATGATGCTAGATGACAGAGTAGATTATTGGATGCCCGTCGATATTTATATTGGCGGAGTGGAGCATGCCGTGCTTCATCTTCTGTATGCCCGTTTTTTCCATAAGACAATGCGAGACGCCGGATTGGTGCGCTCAGATGAACCTTTTAAGAAACTTTTAACTCAAGGCATGGTTTGCAAAGAGACATATTACCGAGAAATGGGTAATAGCCGAAGGCAGTATTTTTCGCCTGAAGAGGTGGAGATAAAAACTGATTCCAAAGGTGTTGCGCTAAGTGGTGTTTTAAAGGCTGATGGCCGCGAGGTAGACATTGGCCCGATAGAAAAAATGTCCAAATCTAAAAATAACGGAGTTGATCCGCAAGCCCTAATAGAAAAATATGGCGCTGATACGGTCAGATTATATACGATGTTTGCTGCGCCCCCAGAGCAAACATTAGAATGGTCCGATACCGCGGTGGAGGGTTCTTTTAGATTTTTAAAGTCTCTCTGGAGAATGATTTTTGAACATGTCAAATCTGCTACTCAAAATAGAAGAACTTATAAGAAGGATGAGCTAGATCCTGTGTTAGTAGAATTACGAAGACATATCCATCGAACTATCGTAAAGGTAACAGATGATATTGGTCGACGTTATAAGTTTAATACAGCTATAGCGGCCGTGATGGAACTGGTAAACCATTTGAGCAGGGTGAATGCCGATGATAGTGACACACTTGCTATTAAACAAGAGGGGTTCGAAACGGTATGTAAACTTATCGCACCGGTAGTCCCTCACATAGCAGCCGCAATTTGGCGTAATTTAGGTTCTAAGGAAGATCTTTTGTTAGCAGGTTGGCCAGAAGCTGACCAGAGGGCTCTAGTAACGTCGGAGATTAATATAGTTGTTCAAGTTAATGGCCGTAAGCGAGCCATTATTAGTGTTCCTACTGACGCGACGAAAGAAGTTTATGAATCGATGGCTCTTGAAGATGATAATGTAAAGCGCTTTACTAAAGACCAAACTATTCGCAAAATGATTGTTGTGCCTAGTAAACTGGTAAATATTGTAGCGAGCGACTAACGATGTTCAATCTGAGACATATTTTGGTGATGCTAGTAATCTGCGCATTACTTAGTGCCTGCGGCGGTTGGCGTCTTCGTGGGACAACAACCTACGACAACATGGACGTTTCAGTCTATGTTAAGCAAAAAAATGCTCTTAATGTTTCAAATTCATTGAGTAGGCAATTAGCGCTCTATGATATTGATCGTGTGGGCCGAGCAAAAGCTGATTTTATTTTGTCTATTGCCAATGAAAAGTACGAGCGAAAACTATTGTCAGTATCGACCCAAACGGGAAAGGCTCGCGAGATCGAGTTGATAATTAAGGTAGATTTTGATTTACGTACCGCCTCTGGCGCATTAGTGCTACCGATCGAAACTTATACAACCCGAAAAGATTTCATATTTGATGAGACATCGATTTACGGTACGAACGAAAATGAGAAAGTGCTGAAACGCTCTATGTCAGAGGAAATCGCTACTATGCTAATTTCACGAGTAGTCTCTGCACTCAAATCTTATCAGGCGCGCTGAGCGACATGAAAATGTCTGTCGCCACCCTAAAGCAGCGTCTTTCTAGTACTCAGCTCGAGAAGCTTTACTTTTTATGCGGTGACGAGCCTATTCAGTTAATGAAATGTCTAGATGTCATTAGAAACAAGGCTAAGGAAGAGGGCGTCACTGAGCGATTAGTTTTTGATGTCTCTGGTATGTCGGACTGGGGGCTCCTTGAGGCTGAAATTAACTCAATGTCCCTATTTGCTGAAAAAAGATTAATAGAGGTTCGGATGGGCTCAAAAAAACCAGATAAGCTGGGGATATCTGTTCTTAATCAAATTACTCTGAGTGATAATTTCGATGATCGGTTTGTTATTGTTTTAGAAAATAATGAGTCTTCGACAAAAAAAACCAAATGGTTTAAGTCACTTCAGTCCAGTGGTGTTTTTTTTGAATCGAAAATGCTAGATAGTTCTGCGTTATCGCATTGGATTGTCGCCACCGGTAAGGAGCTTGGGGTGGAATTTTCACAAATGGCCCTTCAGCTTTTTTGCGAACGGGTTGAGGGTAATCTACTTGTTGCCACGCAGGAGCTAGAAAAACTAGCTTTGGCAACATCCGGGCAAAGAATTGAGGAAGACGATATCGTCAGTTCAATGAATGATAGTGGCAGTTTTGATATATATGATCTAACAAATACTTTATTACGAGGCGATTTGTATCGGACGCTAAGAGTTATTCGGCGGTTGAGAGAAATTGGTGTTGAACCAGTGTTAATTATCTGGGCTATCGTAAGAGAATTGCGTTTGCTAGCTACTATTATTGCAGAGGTAGAAAACGGGAGTTCTGTCGCGAAACTTATCGATAGCGCTAGAATCTGGGGTCCGAGAAAAGGTGCGTTTGAAATATTTATACAGAAGGCCACGGTCGCACAAGTAGTGAAGTTACTTCTGCATGCGAATTATATTGATACCGTGATAAAGGGAGCCCGTCTAGGTAGTGTATGGGATCAGATTGAGATCCTTTCGTTAAATATCTGCGATATTATGT
>CACEAA010000031.1 GCA_902557415.1 uncultured Pseudomonadota bacterium
AGAGATAAAGACAACGAGTAGTTCATTAAATTTGAATTCTATGGTTCTCAGATCAAGTAATGGCGATTCGACCGTGTGTGAGGATAGCTCTGTACAAGCGAGAGATGCTGACATACGACGTAGTCGCAGTCTAGTCGGAGGAGCGTAACCGGCTAAAAGTAGCTAAGCGATCCTTAGTAATTCGAACAGTCTACTTATAATCGCGACTATTGTTTTGGTTAGTCACTACATCAACAAGTACTGCTACAATCAGATTTAATATTGTGATCGATCCCAGTGCGATAAATGAAAAAAAGTAGATCCAGGCCCACCAGTACAATTGTTGCAGCGGGAGCATAACTTGCTCCCAGCTAGAAAGCGTTAATACCTGCACTAATGTGATCATGGCAATGCCGAGATCTCCCCATCTCACTGGATCGGTCTCGGAAAACAAAATTGATCCAAAAGAAGCGTATATGTACAGGATGATGAACAATAATAGCGTGACGTAGAATACCCGACTAACCGAAAGCAAAAGTGCCTCTATTAATCGTTTTAATTCAGGAACCGCAGATATAAGCCGTAAAACTCGAAAAATCCTTAATAGTCTAAACAATAGTACTGAAGAGTTCGGACCGACTGGAATTATCGAAACTAGAACGATAATAGTATCAAATATATTCCATCCACTTTTGAGGAAGTCGATTTTTCTGGGCTCTGCAATAAAGCGTACACAGATTTCTACTATGAAAAAAATCGTGATGAAAATATCTGCTGCCTGAAGTAGAGTAATTAAAGATGGGCTGAGATCAAATGTTGAAGCGCCCACCATAAGCGCAGATAAGATGATCGCGCCAATAACAACTAGTTGAAATAGTTTATGTTCCTTGATGATGAAGAAAAATTTTTTCGTGAAAATGGTGTATGACATGGTTAATTGCTAAGTATATTTTGGAGGTGTTATTAGATGGTAGCTGAAACATATTCAGTTATAGTATAACACTCTGGGTTGTTTGAACTTTATATTTTGAATTTTTGCCGTAGCGCGGTATGGGTATTCGGATTCAAGTTAAAGCTTCGAGGAAGCGACTGCTGTCATCTGCAATAGCTGCTTTTTTTTGAGAGGGCATTCGGTCGTAAGTCTTATACATCATGCTCACTCGATGATTTGATTTTAGTTTCTCCCTGTTACGTTCAAGGAAATCCCAGTATAGATAATTAAATGGACAGGCTCGTTCTCCGGACTTTTTAGCAACCGAATAACTACAATTTTTACAGTAATTAGACATTTTTTTGATGTAATTTCCGCCTGCCGCATAAGGTTTGCTTGCCAAAGAGCCTCCGTCGGCAAACAGGCTCATGCCAGATACATTTGGAAGTTCTACCCACTCGTAGGCGTCTGCATATACTATAAGAAACCATTCGTTGACTTGAACTGGATCCAAGCCTGCAATTAACGCAAAATTTCCGAGGATCATTAGTCGCTGTATATGATGCGCATACGCATTTTTCTTTGTTTCAGAAATGCACTGAGCTAAACAATTCAAATCTGTGTTTCCCGTCCAGTAGAAGTCGGGAAGGTTACGTCTTGCATTCAAGAAGTTTCTACTCTCGTAGGAAGGCATTTCCGCCCAATATATTCCTCGCACATATTCCCGCCAGCCTAGTATCTGCCGGATAAAGCCTTCAACGGCATTGAGGGGAGCTCCCCCTGTCCTATAAGCCTTTTCAGCTAACCTGATACATTCTAGCGGCAGAAGTAATCCACAGTTTAAATAGAAGCTAATATGTGAGTGGTACATCCATGGTTCCCCCTCAAGCATCGCATCTTGATAGTCACCAAATTTCTGGAGGCGCTCACTTATGAAAAGTTTTAACACTTTTAAGGCTTGAGCTCTAGTTACCGCAAAGTAGAACGGCTCAATGTCACCGAAATATCCTGAAAAATTCTTTTCTACAAGAGCTTTTACTTCATTAGTGATTTCATCGGACCCATTAAGATAGGGCGTCGGTGGTGACAGTTCTTCTTTAGGTGGTTTACGATTTTCTTTATCAAAATTCCATTGACCTCCGATCGGCTTATCTCCTTCCATTAGGACCGCATATTTTTTACGCATCTGCCTATAAAATAGTTCCATACGGAGTTGCTTGCGATCGGCCGCCCAGTCTCTGAACTCCGGTTCTGAGCATAAAAATCGATCATCATCTTTTAATTCAACACTAATACCGAAATCGTTTTCCCATGTGAGGATATTTTGAAGTGTGTGATATTCATTTGGCCGAGTCACTACGAGACGGCGTATTTTATTTTTTTTTACGATGCGTCCTACTTGCTCTTTGAGAGTGCTAGAGGTGGGGATGCTATCGAACTTTACGTAGCTAACTTGATAGCATTTTTGTGAGAGCTCGTTTGCAAAATGACGCATTGCCGACAAAATAAATACCAATTTTTTAAGATGGTGTTTTACCTTTAGGATTGCGTCCCTTGCTTCACATATAAGAATTAGATCCGTCGCAGCGTCACAGTCCTTTAGACTAGATATTGACATTGATAGTTGATCCGGAAGGATAAGTCGTAACGTTTTAATTTTGGATATCCAGAAAAATTTTTAAGCGATCACTTTTAATTATAGACTCATTTTCATGATCTCTAGTAGCTTATGTTTATAAAATAACTTTTGAAGCCGAGGGAAACTACCCACTTATATTCTGTGATAGTGTGGTGACGCTCAAGGTCATTTAATCCGTTGCATCGACCTTGACGTAATATTAGTTATGAAAAAAGGCAATTTACCGACGAAAGTGTGTATCATTTGCATGAGGACTTTCACGTGGCGCAAAAAGTGGCGTAGAGATTGGATCGGAGTTAAATATTGCTCTGAGCGGTGTCGTCGAGAGAGTAGAAAAATCCGCTTGGATTTGTAGGTTCTAATGGAGACATTTTTTATTTGATCTTTAGAAGTTCGTAACCAGGAAACCCCTCAGCAAGTTCTTTGTAGCACGTTTCATTATAGCGTTTGAACCCCCCGCAATAGACCATGAAAACTCTTGGTTTTCCTGGAATATTTGCTCCGGAATACCAGCTTTTTGTAGTAAGAGCGCCAGGTCGGAGTTTTGCGTACCGAAGAGTTTCTTCTCTCCAATGTTCTTGGGACTCAGGTAAGGGCTGAATGAGAGGACGGCCATTGCGTTCAAGCCAATCGACAGTATCAAAAATAAAGTCAATCTGTTGTTCAGCAAGAGTAGCCATATTCGATAGTACGGATGGGGACATTGCGCTAGATGGTAGGAATAGATTCGGGAAATTATGCACCATTGTCCCTAAGTAATTTGATGGTCCGTCGGCCCAAGCTTCCGAGATTGATTTGCCGTTAGTGCCACAAATATCTATCGCGAATAGTGGACCTGATATAGCATCAAAGCCGGTTGCATACACGATGACATCCAAAGGGATGACATCTTTCGAAGTTCTTATACCGCCAGTAACAATCTGATCGATTGGAGTTTCTGATAGTGAGACGAGATGAACATGCGGTAAGTTATAAGTTTGTAGATAGTCATTACTCATACACGGACGCTTCCCTCCGTAAGGATGATCCCACGGTACTAGGTGATTAGCCGTCCATTCGTCTTCAACTTGCTCAAGCATTTTTTTGCGCACGAAGTCTGATATGGCCGCGTTCGCCTCAAACAGGTAGGCGTCTCTAAAGGCTAGAGGGACATATTTCCCATCCCATGCTTTTTGTAGCGCGCGTTCGCGGCCAGTGTCATCCAGCTCGAGAAAACGCTCCGTGCCTATATCTAATGGTGTGTGCCCTCCATATGTTTCACGGGCCGCTTGTCTGACTGCATGTGGGTTTTCTCTCAATCGAGCAACCAGATTGGGATCCATTGGTCCTGATCGTGTTGGGGTGACGTAGTTCGCAGTACGCTGGAACACATGTACTTCGCTGGCGCTCTTAGCAATTTCGGGAATTGCTTGTACGCCCGACGACCCGGTACCGATAACTCCGACACGTTTCCCAGAAAAGTCCACCACTCCGTCTTTAGGCCACCGCGATGTGAAGTAGACATCTCCCGTGAATGAGTTGACTCCTTCAATGTCAGGTGTTTTAGGCTCCGACAGGGCTCCTATTGCCAGGATTAAGTAACGACAAACAACTGTTTCTTCACCTGAAGTAGTAACTGACCAAAGACCATCTTCTAGACTATGGGTTGCTGACAGTACTTCGGTATTGAAAGCGATGTCATCCAGAACATTACATCGTTCTGCCACAAATTTCAGATAGCGCTGAATCTCTTCTTGGCCAGCACAGGCATCCGACCAACTCCAATCTCTCACAATACTCTCGTCGAAAAAATAGGCGTAGTTATAGCTTTCTACATCGCATCGTGCCCCTGGGTAGGCGTTCCAATACCAAGTGCCCCCGACATCGGACGCGCGTTCGAATCCTCGTAAACTAAGACCTCGCTGTCGTGCTTGCCATAGCGCGTAAATTCCCGCAAAACCGGAGCCCACCACGATTACATCGCAATCGGGCCTTATTTCATAGGCCTGCTTTTTTGAAGCCACTTTCAATCCTCAGAAGATCATGTTTAGGGTTAATATCGCGTCATTATAGAAGCTCGCAATTCAATCGGCTACCTGCCACCAGTTAAAACCAAGACATGCCACGAGTATCGACAATAGGTAGCCTATAATAGATTATTATGATCACATGAATTTGAATAAAATGGTCGCGGCTAGGAATATCTTACGTTTTGCTAGTGTCTAGCTGTCGGTTTGGAAAAAAAACAAAAAATAACTTTAGTAATTGAATGAAAACAATATTTTTGTCCCTAATGCTTCTGGTGTCTCTGTTCTCCTGTTCTAACGAACGAGAAATAAGAAGTTCGGCAGTACCTCAAATGAGCGTTCAAGAGTTGCGTAGCTTGCGTGATTCCGGAGAAATATTCTTCTTGTTTGATGTGAGAGAAGAGTGGGAGAGAGAAATCGCACGAATAGAGGGCTCAAAAATTTTAGACCAAAAAGCGGCCAAACTGATCAGTACTTTGAGTCCTGAATCGCTTATGGTTTTTCAGTGCCGCACCGGACGCAGAAGTCAGTTAGCTGCGGAGTATTTTCAGACGCAAGGATTTACACGTGTATTCAATTTAAAAGGGGGTATTGATGCGTGGTCTACTGAGATAGATCCGACTGTGCCTAGGTATAAAAGTAAAAAATAAAAGAGTAAAAGCTAACTTTTAATTATTTCGTTCGAAGTATCGAGATATTTTTAAAAAAATTGACTTTAATATTTAAAATTATAAACTACTAATAGTAATAGATTTTTTATTAATATTAATATCTCTACATAAATTAAAATACATACTTCGTTCACTTTGACGGACAATACTTAATGATAACTCACGAAAAAAACTTTATTGTTGTAAGTAAGCACTTACATTTATAACCCGATATATTTAACTAAATTACAGATAATACAGTTTTGTATGAGTGTCTCGCTGCCAGTTTTGGACGATGTTTACTGATTTTCAAATTTTCCATGGTAAAATAGTTGGTAGAAGTTTTCGGATTTTGTTCAAAACGTGCTATCCGAATCTTGAAAATATGGCTACACTAGCGTCACTTTTTTGCGGCATTTGAGAAATGCGCAGCGCACTTGAGCAAGATGCAGGTATAGGGTTCGTCAAGCAAATGCTGACATTACGCTTACACTGTGCGGAGATACCGAGCTTAAACTAAATTTGGATTTTATCATAACGAGGGAGCTATGAGCTTTTATACTGCCTACTTAGAAGAAATTGAAAAACGAAAAGACGAGGGATTGAATCCCAAGCCGATCGAAGATGGTGCACTGGTTGCCGAGCTCATTGAGCAAATAAGAGATAGCCAGCACCAGCACAGAAATGACTCGCTCGAATTTTTTATATACAACACACTACCTGGAACGACTAGCGCTGCTCGTGTTAAAGCCGAATTTTTAAAAGAGATTATCTTAGGTAGTTGTATCGTAGAGGAAATTTCTTCCGAATTTGCCTTTGAGCTACTATCTCATATGAAGGGTGGCCCCTCTATTAAAGTTCTGTTAGATCTTGCGTTAGGAGATGATCCGTCAACGGCTCGCCTATCGGGGGAGATCCTGAAAAGTCAGGTTTTTCTTTATGAGGCTGATACTGACCGACTTAAGGCTGCGTATGCAGAAGGTAATTCTGTAGCTCGTGAGGTTGTTGAAAGTTATGCCAAGGCAGAGTTTTTCACAAATCTCCCTCAAATAGAAGATGAAATAAAAGTCGTGACCTATGTCGCTGCTGAAGGAGATATTTCTACTGATTTATTATCGCCAGGAAATCAAGCACATTCTAGATCTGACCGAGAACTCCACGGTAAATGTATGATCTCTCAAGATGCTCAGTTGGAAATCCAACAGCTACAAAAGCAGCATCCTGACAAGAGAGTGATGTTGGTAGCTGAGAAAGGAACTATGGGCGTAGGATCTTCGAGGATGTCTGGCGTAAATAATGTTGCTTTGTGGACTGGTCAACCTGCGAGCCCGTACATACCATTCGTGAACATTGCCCCTGTTATCGCAGGTACCAATGGGATATCTCCGATTTTTCTTACTACTGTCGGCGTGACTGGTGGTATAGGAATTGATTTGAAAAATTGGGTAAAAAAATTGGATGGCAGTGGACAGACTGTTTTAGATGAAGAAGGTAACCCGATCCTCGAACAAGCCTACAAGGTCGATACTGGCACTGTACTAACGATTAGCACGAAAGATAAGAAGTTGTATAACGAGGATGGGAGTAAGGCGTTAGTTGATATCAGTGATTCTTTAACGCCTCAAAAAGTTGAATTTATTAGAGCCAAAGGCTCTTATGCGATAGTATTCGGTAAAAAATTACAGAGTTTTGCGAGCGAATTGCTTGGGATCAAGCTAAGATCGGCCTTCGCTCCATCCAAGGAGATAACTCTGGCGGGACAGGGCCTTACAGCTGTTGAGAAAATTTTTAATAAAAATGCTGTTGGCGTTGCCGCCGAAACACCGTTGCACGCCGGCTCAGACGTTAGAGTTCGCGTGAATATAGTTGGATCGCAAGACACTACGGGGTTGATGACGTCTCAAGAGCTCGAAGCTATGGCCGCTACGGTGATCTCGCCGACCGTTGATGGGGCATATCAGTCAGGTTGCCACACGGCTTCGGTCTGGGATAAAAAGGCGCAAGCTAACACACCCAAACTTATGAAATTTATGCATAATTTTGGTCTAATAACTGCTAGAGACCCCAAGGGTATTTATCACTCGATGACTGATGTTATCCATAAAGTTCTGAACGATATAACGGTTGATGACCACGCTATTATTATTGGTGGAGACTCACATACTAGAATGTCAAAAGGAGTCGCTTTCGGTGCTGATTCTGGGACTGTTGCCCTTGCTTTGGCTACTGGCGAGGCCACGATGGTGATTCCGGAGTCGGTGAAAGTAACCTTTAAAGGAAGTATGGGTGAGCATATGGATTTTCGTGACGTTGTCCACGCCACCCAAGCTCAAATGTTGAAACAATTTGGTGATAACGTTTTTCAGGGTCGCGTTATAGAGGTTCACATCGGTACCTTATTGGCTGATCAGGCTTTCACCTTCACAGATTGGAGCGCTGAAATGAAGGCAAAGGCTGCCATCTGTATTTCCCATGACGATACTTTGATCGAGTCGTTGGAGATTGCTAAGAAGCGTATCCAGATTATGATTGATAAGGGCATGGAAAATGAAAATCTTACCCTTAATAGTTTGATTGCTATTGCTGATAAAAGGATCTCGGAAATTTCGGATGGTGTGAAACCTGCTTTGTCTCCCGACTCGAATGCAAAATATTTTGCCGAAGTTGTTGTAGATCTAGAGCAGATTGACGAGCCTATGATTGCCGATCCCGACGTTAATAACGCCGATGTATCCAAACGCTACACCCATGATACGATTAGGCCTATATCATTTTATGGTGCAGAGAAGAAAGTTGATTTAGGTTTTGTAGGTTCTTGTATGGTGCATAAAGGTGATATGAAGATCGTCGCCCAAATGCTCAAGAATCTCGAAAAAAAACATGGAGATGTCAAATTTAAGGCGCCTTTAGTTGTCGCCGCGCCAACATATAATATTATTGACGAATTGAAGGAAGAAGGTGATTGGGACGTACTTCAAAAGTATTCGGGTTTCGAATTCGATGATACCGCGCCCAAAATTTCTGCTCGGACTGAGTACGAAAATATTCTTTATCTAGAAAGGCCCGGTTGCAATCTTTGTATGGGTAATCAAGAAAAAGCAGCAAAAGGAGATACAGTTTTAGCAACCTCTACGCGTCTTTTTCAAGGAAGGGTTGTGGAGGACACCGAGGATAAAAAGGGAGAGTCATTGCTAGCTTCTACGCCGGTGGTTGTGCTCTCGGCCATTCTCGGGAGAACTCCGACGATAGATGAGTACAAAAGTTCTGTGGAAGGAATTGATCTTACTAAATTCTCTCCGCCTTTAGGAAAGGCTGCCACTAAATCTTCAGCGCATTTTTAACTGTAAGAGCCGACTTTAGCCGAACATGGGCCTCATAAATTTGGATTATACGGAGCTAAGGCTTCTTTTATGCTTGACTAATATAGGGAGTAAAACTTACTCAAGGAGAATTAGGCTTTAACCGCCAAAGGTATCGGTAAACTTAGTGCTATAATTCAATTGTCGAAAAAATGACCTCATATCTTGTACAAGAGCTTCGGGTTCCTCCATTGGAGCGAAATGTCCTCCGGATGACATTTCCGTCCAATGAGATAGGTTATAATATCTTTCAGCCCAACTCTTCGGCATCATTATCACTTCGTCAGGAAAAACCCCGATTCCAGTTGGAGCTTTGACTATGGGCATGGTGCGGTGAGATGGCGTCCACGGATTATGCACGCATTCATAATAGTAGCGAGCTGATGTGCCATAGGTCTGAGTAAACCAGTAGATACACACTGTTGTTAGTAGGTCATCTTTGGTGAAACGACTCTCTACATCACCCCGACAGTCACTCCATGTACGTCTTTTCTCTAAAATCCAAGAACATAAGCCGATTGGAGAATCATTAAGCCCAAAGGCTACTGTTTGAGGTTTTGTGGTTTGCATCGCGGAGTAACCGCTTTCATTGGCAAAGAAGGCCTCATTTCTGTCAAAATACTTTTCTTCATCTTGGCTGTAGTCCATTTTATCAGGCAGGGGACCGCTAAACAGGTCTAGCGGTGCCATTAGGTGAATATAAGTTCCTATAATAAATTTAGCGTACTTGTGTCCTAGTTGAGCAGTTATGAGGGCCCCCCAATCACCTCCACCTGCAGCAAACTTATCGTATCCAAGCACGTCGCGCATTAGATGGACCCACATATCGGCAGTTTCCCAGAAGTTTATTCCCGAACTTTGTAGAGGGCTCGAAAAGCCGTACCCAGGCAGGGAGGGTACTATTACATCGAATGAGTCTTCTGGGTCTCCACCAAAGGATTCCGGATCAGTTAGTGGTTTTATCACTTTGTGCCAGTCCCAAAATGTCCAAGGCCAGCCGTGACTTAAGATCAGTGGGGTGGGGTTAGGTCCTTTTCCTTTTTCATAGATAAAGTGAATGGGGTTGCCGTTTATCGAAGTCCTGTAGTGAGAGAAACTGTTGATTTTTATCTCTTGTGCTCTCCAGTCGAAACTATTTATCCAATAGTCAAGCAGCTCAGATAAGTATTCACCGTTTGTTCCGTAGTCCCAGTTATCATTGCGGAAGTCAGGCGCCAAGCGAGTACGCCGCAATCGGTCCCCAAGATCAGATAAGTCTTGGTCGGGAATCTTCACGGAGAACGGTTCGTAAGACATGAGGTTTGCACCTGAATTTAATATTGTTTGTGAAACTAGGTTTTAACGAGAGTTTAGTGCTCTACAATCGTCCCGAGCTCGATAGTAAAAATATCATACTATACATGTATTACCGCACAAAGGTGGTGATGTGTTACAACTGTCGCGTCACTCAAATGCAAATGAAATGTTACCCACAGTTCCTGTGGATAACCTTGTTCACAAGTGTCAAAAATAGTACTTATTTACGCGGTTTTAATGGGTAGAATATTAGATTGATTAAATTTTAATCAAAAATAAATATATTCATATAAAACAATGTGTTAAGTAGCTTTTTAACAGCTGGTTATGTTTTATATAGGATAAGTGATCATTTTTTTAGTCACTAATTGTGTTAATGTGCATAAAGAATAAGCTTTAATGCTTAATAAGCGACTAGACCGTAACATCGGTGTCAGGCTTTTCTAGCGATTCTTTGCTCTGGAACCACTGCGTTGATGCTGTGTGGCGTGACCGTATAAGACGGTCGTCCCTGTAAGATAGAGAGTCTCCCTACTTTTCTCGCACGGTACGCAAATTAATTAAAACGAAATTTTATCCTTTGTAGTCCAGCCTATCGTATTAAAAATTTCAACATCGTTGCTGAGAAACTCTCCTTCTTCGTCAGGTGTGTGGCAATAGCGCTTGGTGATCAGCCAGTCGTCGCCAAATAACGTTATACGATCGTGGTAGGATCCTCTCAGAATCCAACGAGAAACTGTTCCATTCTTCAGCATCTGTTGGTGTACAGCTTGAACTCGCGCGGTTGCAAATGCTTTATTACCGGATATCTCGATATTAGGAGCCCCAATTAAATGATTGGTCCAATAACATAAGTTCAGGAAATTTTTGAAATAGTTTGCGGCTTCAGTTCCAGAGCAGGTGAACTCTTGGCTGCCTACGATGTACTGTAATTCGGCGTCGGGATGAAAGACTTTCTCTAGTAACTCGTAACGTTTCTCATCGATTGCGCGAGCGTAAACGCTATACAGATCTTCTATCTTGCTGTTTGACATTTGTGGGTCCCTAAAATGTGTTATGAAAAAGAATTATTTGTCCTATATTACTCAAATGATGTAATTTTATATTCAAGGTAAATGGCTATAGTTTGCTTAATATAGGATTTAGCACGAGGAAAAGCGAGAACGAATTGATGAACAAAGTTGTAAATAGGCTTTGAGTTGGGGGTAGTAGAGCGTTCCTCGATACAAGAGGAGTTTAGTATCTGCGTTAGGTTGGTTCTGTAAAATTAAAGGAAAGTTAGAAAATGAAATATGCAAGTATGGACGAAATTATTGAGTCTGATGGGCTGCGACTTGTCATCGTGAAAGATATGCCAAGTGCGTGGGGTGTGGCAGTTAAGGCTATGCTAGAATATAAAGGGCTCGATTTTTTAATGGGTCATCAGATCGCAATGTCTGAAAATCCGAAATTGCTTGCGTGGTCGGGAACAAACAGTGGTCCGGTAGTTGCTTGGAATCACGAGGCACCGATAAATCGCTGGAATGACATACTGTGTTTGATGGAAAGATTAGGTCCTGAAAAGCCTCTTGTGCCCGAAAATATTAAAGAACAAATTGAAGTTATGGGGATTAGCAACGCTATCTGCGGAGAGCTTGGGTTTGGATGGAATAGACGTCTCGATATGATGCGCCCACCAGAGGGTGAGGAACCTTCGGACTTTGGTAAAAAATATTTTTATCGCGAGACAGATGCGGCGTTAGCGAATGGGAGAGTTATCGCATTAATGTTGGAGCTATCATCTCGCTTAAAAGAACAAGCAACCAAAGGCAGTCAATTTTTAGTCGGTGCGTCGGTAACGGCAGCTGATTTTTATTGGGCGGCATTCAGTAATTTTGTCGTCATTCAGCCAGCGGAAGATTGTCCTATAAATCCGCAGGCACGCCCTATGTTTGAAAATACGCCAGCAGAGATAGTCAGTGCCATTGATCCGATTCTTATCAAACATCGCGATCAGATAATGAGTTCTTATTATAAATTGCCCTTAGAACTATAATATTGGCCACTCGTATTGAGAGTTTAAAAGTTATATCTATTTCTCGCGCTTATTTTCGCAAGGTAGCTTTTCAATCTAGATCAAAATATTAGTTGCTGTTGAAAGTAGTTTTTCAGTTTTATATATAATTTTGATTAGAAGCTTTAAGGATAATGTGTGGGATTTGTATCTATAGCGCGAACTGCGACTTCTTATATTTCGGGGCAGATCTGACCGAATGGGTAGGTCTAGGGTATGCTTTTTGGCGCATCACTTGGCGTTAAAAATTTTTAATGCTTGCAAAAATTATTTATTAGTGCATCATATCGCCAGCACAAATTTAATCCGACTTGCAGGTGCTTTATAAACTGCTAAACAGGCCTTAGATAAATTATTTTCTTAAAAAACCTGTTTCGTAATAAGCAGGTTTTTTTTTGGAGATAAGAATGAATATTGAGACTAAATCAATCCATGCGGGTTATTCGCCTGACCCGACAACAAAGTCTGTTGCCACACCAATTTATCAAACCACATCTTATGCGTTTGATAATGCACAACACGGTGCAGAGCTTTTTTCACTGAAGACTGAGGGTAATATTTATTCACGAATAATGAACCCAACTAACGCGGTATTAGAAGAAAGACTCGCCGATTTAGAGAATGGGATCGCAGCACTAACCGTAGCGTCAGGGATGGCGGCTATCACTTATGCGATTAGTGCCATCACTAGGGCGGGGCAAAATATAGTTTCTGTTAGTGAACTTTATGGCGGGACGGCTGATTTCTTTTCGAATTCTCTCAAAAACCAGGGGATTGGGGTACGATATGCGAGTCATGATGATTTCGAGACGCTTGAAAATCATATCGATGAGAATACAACTTTGGTGTTCTGTGAATCGATTGGCAATCCTCTCGGGAATATCTGCGATTTAAAGAAACTTGCAGAGCTTGCTCATAGAAATGGCGTACCCCTTGTTGTCGATAACACTGTAGCGACGCCATATCTTATCAGGCCTATCGATCATGGTGCAGACATTGTTGTTCATTCTCTTACGAAATATATAGGAGGTCACGGAACCACAATTGGAGGAGCTATAATTGATGGAGGTAAATTTGATTGGGGCAAGCAAGCGGAAAGGTTTCCCTTATTGAATGAGCCGGACAACTCCTATCGCGGGATTGTATATACTGAAGCACTTGGCGAGGCCGCATTTATTGGTCGGTGCAGACTTGGTCCACTCAGGAATACGGGTGCCGCCTTATCGCCGTTTAATACTTTTCTGATTCTGCAAGGTATCCAAACACTTCATGTGCGAATGGATAGACATTGCGAAAATGCACTCGCATTAGCTAAATATTTAGAGGCTCATCAAATGGTTGAGTGGGTCAATTATGCGGGATTGGAATCAAGTCCATACCAGTCATTAGCAAAAGAATACTCGAGGGGAAAACCTTCTGGAATTCTCAGTTTCGGAATAAAAGGAGGGAAAAAAGCGGGGATCAAGTTTATTGATTCGTTAAATTTAATTACGCGACTTGTTAATATAGGTGATACAAAATCTCTTGCTACTCACCCCGCATCGACTACCCATAGTCAATTAGACGAAGCCGATTATGGTGCATCAGGCATATCGGCTGATATGGTTCGCGTATCAGTTGGGATTGAGCATATCTCCGATATCATAGATGATGTTGAGCAAGCGATACGCGAGTCGCAAAAATCTGTGGTGTAGATTCGTTCTTTGCTATTGTTGGAAAATGCTAGCTTAAAAAGGCTAATAGCTAGCAGGTTAGCAGTTTATTTGATAAAAGTGCATCGTTATGAGAATTATAAATGAGCAGAGGCAACCGAAAAATACTTCGGAAAAGGAAATTCGACGGTTTGTTGATTTGCAAAAAGCACGACATATCGCCGATGGTCCTATGTCAGCCGAGCGTCGCATTGACTTAATAGATCGGTCAATTGCGTTATTAGTTAATCGACAGGATGACATTATCGATGCGATCAGCAAAGATTTTGGACATCGTAGTCCTGAAGGTACCCTAGCTACCGATATTGCCGGTACGATTGGCGCTTTGAAGTACTCGAAGAGAAATGTGCGTAAATGGATGAAATCGTCAAAACGTCATTCCATGTTTCCCTTGGGGCTTTTCGGGGCTAAGACACGGGTCGATTACCAGGCATTAGGTTGCGTCGGAAATGTTGTCCCTTGGAACTTTCCTTTCAATTTGGCGTTTGGTCCTATGGGTAGTATCTTCGCTGCCGGAAATCGGATAATTCTCAAGCCATCCGAGTTTACTCCGCGCAGCGCGATTTTGATTAAAGAATTGGTTGAGGGGTATTTTTTGGAAGAAGAGGTTGCTGTTGTTCTGGGTGGATCGGATACAGGTGCTGCGTTTTCGAGTATGCCATTCGATCACTTGCTATTCACTGGAGCGACAGCAATCGCTTCGCATGTCATGAGAGCGGCTGCAGAAAACTTGGTGCCCGTAACTTTGGAATTAGGCGGTAAGTCTCCTGTTATTATCTCTAAATCCGCAGATCTGAAAAAATCTGCAGCGCGTATCATGACTGGGAAAACACTAAATGCTGGACAGATTTGTTTGGCGCCAGACTATGTCATGGCTCCGGAGGGTCAACTGAATGATTTTGTAAAGGAACTGCAAGCTGCAGTTGAGATGATGTTCCCCACCATGAAACACAATTCAGATTACACGTCGATCATTAATGCGCGTCACTATCATCGGTTGCAGTCTTATATTGAAG
>CACEAA010000032.1 GCA_902557415.1 uncultured Pseudomonadota bacterium
ATACGGTCGGTAGTAGATGCTTATGTGGCCGAAGGCTATGCCGCGATAGCACCACAGATTTTTGATCGAGTAGAACGTGATGTCGAACTTGGGTATACCGATCAAGATGATTTTAATAAAGGTTTGAAGATAGCCTTTGAGGATATGGAAATGCCCAATACGTTAATGGACATTCAGGCGGCAGTAGATGCGATGACAGAATATGGAAAGGTCGGGGTAGTCGGCTATTGCTTCGGTGGGCTTCTGACATGGTTGTCTGCATGTACAATGAATAGTGTTTCTGCCGGAGTGTCTTACTATGGAGGAGGGATCTCTGGAGAGGCATCTAGGGTTCCACTTTGTCCGGTTATGATGCATTTTGGAGACAAGGATGCACATATTCCTTTAACCGATGTGGATATCATAAAATCAGCACAACCTGACGTAGACGTTTTCATCTACAATGCTGATCATGGCTTTAACTGCGACGATAGGGCAAGCTACGATGAAAAAAGCGCCATGACCGCAAAGGCGCGCAGCCTAGATTTTTTTTCGACACATTTGGTCTGAGTATATAGTTTGATTTAAGATAGATGGCTCTATTGTGAGTTTTGAAATTGTAAAGGATGGGCGGGCTCCTTTAACAAAAAGGGCTGCCGCCGCGCGTTACATCTGCTGAATGATTTGATTTCAAAGGTTAAGACTCGTCCGGTGTAACTGTTTGGGCTGTGAGTTTTTGCTCCTCAAACTGATTAATAGGATTCAGTCGCGACGAGAATAATTATGAATACTTCCGTAGCAAGCAATCGGCCTCAGTATGAAGGACGTATTACGCTCATTTTACTGGCGTCGATAATTGGTATTGCTTATGGCATTTGGTACGCATACAGCGTATTTCTGGTAGCATTTTTAGATGATTTCGGATGGAGTCGGAGCTCGCTAGCAGGGGCTTTCTCTTTATTTGCAATAGTACATGGTTGTATGAATCCCTTGGTAGGCTTTTTATGTGACCGGATCCGACCAGCACTAATTATGGCGGTTGGTAGTCTCACGTTGGCGTTTGCGCTTTACTCCAACAGCGTTATTACGGAGGTTTGGCACTTATACATAACATTTGGTTTGTTCACGTCAGTATCTGTCTCTCTCTGTGGATGGACTCCTTCTGTTGTCATCGTACAAAAACGATTTCAGCATCGTCTCGGACTAGCGCTAGGGATTGTGAGTTCGGGTATTGGAGTGGGGATGCTGGTTATTGTTCCGCTGTGCCAATTCTTAATCGATTCGTTTGGTTGGCGGGCCGCATTTCAGATTTTTGCGCTGATAAGTATTATCGTTATATTACCCTCTGCCTTGTTTCTGCTGAAAAACGCGACCCCGCTTTTGGACAATGAAATCTCTGTTCCAGTAAGTAGTGAGCCCAACCTCATGCAAAAAGACTCTGGTATTATTTTTGCCGATGCGATAAAGACTCGACAATTTTGGTATATGGCGAGCGCTTTCTTTTTCGGTGGCGTATGTTCTCAGACGTTGCACGTGCACCAGGTTGCGTACTTGGTCGATCACGGTATTGCGGCGTTGACAGCCTCAGGAATAGTCGGGCTTGTTGGTATCGCTAGTATTTTTGGTAAAACTGGTGGTGGCTGGATGTCAGATTACATAGAACGAGAACTAGTTTATGTCAGCGGCATTGGTATCATGGTAATAAGTGTTTTGGTGCTACTCATGGTGGGTAGTGTCGGCAGCCTCACTGGCGCCTATGTTTATGCTATTTTATTAGGTGTGGGATACTCCGCCACAGCTGCATTAATGCCAGCGATGATGTCTGATCGGTTCGAAGGTGATAATTTTGGCTCCATTTTGGGGACGGCACTATTTGGTAGTGCTTTAGGAGCAGCATTCGGCCCATGGATGGGGGGCTACCTTTTTGACGTATTTGGGAGTTATATAATTCCTTTTTCAATCGCCGCAACATGTGGAATTATTGCTGCTATTTCAGGCTGGAATGCCAGAAAGTTGCGTATACTTAATGGCTAACACAGATTATTTTTATGGAATTGGTTTTAGTAATTTGAGTAACTAAGCAGTTAATATATAGTTAATTTAATAATTTTAAAGGAGAAAGATTGTGCAATTGGATTCGTCGATGTCAGCCGTAATTACAGGGGGAGCTTCAGGACTTGGCGCTGCTACTGCACGATTGCTTGCAAGTAAGGGAGTAAAAGTGGCTCTTTTTGATCTTAATGTAGAACAAGGAGAAGCTTTGGCTCAAGAGCTGGGGGGCGTATTTTGTAAAGTTGACGTGACTTCCCAAGAAGAGTGCGAATCTGGATTTGCTAAAGCTCGAGAAACGATTGGTCAAGAACGAATTCTAGTTAATTGCGCAGGGACAGGAAATGCTGTGAAGACGGCAGGTAGGGATAAACAGACCGGAGCAATTAAAACTTTTCCGATGGATAAGTTTGAGCTAATTGTACAGATTAACCTCCTCGGAACATTCCGCTGTATTGCCTTATCTGCTGCAGGGATGATGACCTTAGATCCATGCGACGAGTTTGGGGAACGCGGAGTGGTAGTCAACACTGCAAGCGTTGCCGCGCAAGATGGACAAATGGGTCAAGCATCATACTCGGCCTCTAAAGCAGGTGTCGTCGGGATGACTTTGCCCATCGCTAGAGATCTGATGAGTGAAGGTATACGTGTAAATACTATTATGCCGGGTATTTTCGATACTCCATTACTTCAGGCCGCGCCTGACAACGTTAAGCAAGCTCTAGCAGCTTCTGTTCCATTCCCGAAACGTCTGGGTGTACCTCCGGAGTTCGCTCATCTTGCTGTCACTATGGTTGAGAATTCTTATTTTAACGGAGAAAGCGTCCGACTTGATGGCGCTATTCGAATGGCGCCGAGGTAAAGGAAGAGCGATCGGATCATTATTATCCGATCATACTGTACCCGCCACTGACGCTTAGTACTTGGCCAGTAACATGACCGGCAGCTTCAGACGCGAGGAATAGAACTGCATTTGCCACATCTTTGGGTCGGCCTATTTTTTTTAAAGGCAAAGAGTTAGCGATTTTTTCGAGTTGCTCCACGGTGAACATTGAGTCCATATCGGACCACATGCTGTTTCCCCCGACAGCATGGGATTCAGCGGGAATGGTGACTCCAGGGCAAACGACGTTACAGCGTATGCCGTGCCGACCGTTCTCTTTTGCTATGGTTTTCATGAAACTGTTTACGCCAGCTTTCATACCCCCATACACAGCTTCCTTAGGTTCGCCTTGTCGGCTCGCATCGGAACTGATGGAGACAATTGAACCATGATTCTGACTTGCCATAATTGATAGTGCGGAGTAGGTGCAATTGAGCACACCCATGAAATGTATTTCAATTATTTTTCTCCAAAATTCGGGGTCAGTTTGCGTAAAATATTTTAGCTCGTCATATCCAACGTTATTTACAAGTACATCTACGGTCCCATTGTGAGCTACAACTTTGCTGAACATTTTGTCAACATTTTTGCCATTAGTTACGTCACATTCAACAACAGTCACAGACTCTGCGCCTAGCTCTATCGCTTCCGAGGCCACTATTTCAGCTTGACTCACGTCTATATCTGCTAGCGTGATTTTGGCTTTCTCCTCTGCGAACCCTAGGACGATAGAACGGCCAATGTTAGAGGCTCCTCCAGTGATAACTACAGATTTTTTTTCTAACTGTAATTCCATTTATCTATGCTTCCCCACTTCTTAAAACTGTGCCAGTTCGCGAGCCACTGTCTTTCCCGTGAGCGTAAAGAATATCGCCATTGACGACTGTATACTCGATACCTCGCGACGGCACTACGAGTCTTCTGCCGCCCCCAGGCAGATCGTATCTCATTTCTCCAGTCTTATCAGACCCTACAGTTGTCAGATCAAATATCGCAAAGTCTGCCGCGAGTCCTTCGGCGATCCGACCTCGTTGTGTTATTCCAAATAGATTGGCGGGCTCGGTAGTGATTCTTTGTATTGCTCGCTCCAATGTCATGACTTTTTTTTCTCGTACCCAATGGCCGAGCAAGTATGTACAGTATCCTGCGTCACAAAGTGCGTCGACATGGGCTCCACCGTCAGATAAGCCAATCATGATACGAGGATCGGTGATGAGCTCAGGTATGAGCGCTTCATTCGAGTTGAATAGTTCGTAGTTAAATTGCATGGCAAGTTCATCTCTTATCGCCAGGTCAAGAAACATGTCTACTGGATCTTCCCCTTCCTTCGCCGCGATTTCGGCAATATTCATCCCGATTAGGTGCTCAAGAGACTTATTTTGTACTTCTAGAACAGTCATAACTTCCCAACGTGAAGAAAATATTAGTGGCCTTTTTAAGGCCTCCTTAAATGCTGTTCTAAAATTATCCGACTGTAAAATCTTTTTTTGTTCGGCGACATCACGGTTGAGCACTGGATTCCAACATTCCATGTTGGCAAAAATAAATGGTGTTCTGAGGTCTATCTGAATAATGAATGGACGACAGGTGGATTGGGGGATACCACCTCTCGCTATTAGGTCTGATACTTCAGTAAGTGTGTTTTGTGTCGCATGCTCATCATCGTCTCGATTAAGTAGTGCTAGCCAAGTGACGGGCCGTCCACTCGCAGTCAGCAAAAGATCCAATAGCTCTCGCTCTGAAGCTGACACCCTCGAAACATCATTTGTGAGCGCGACTTCTATTGTCCCTCGGTTTAACTCCTTTAGAACTTCGCAGTATGCTAAGAGTTCTTTATTGTCTGCCAAGCGACAAGCCAACGGTCTTCCTTGATACCCGACATGTTGACCAGCATTTGTTGTTGTAAAGCCAAAAGCACCTGCCAGCATGGAATCCTTCAGCAGGTTGGCAATTGTCTGTGTTTCTGCCTCAGTAGCTGCACGTTCCATCGACTCGTCGCCTAAGACATAGTGTCGAAACGGAGTGAGGGCACAAGAGAACCCTAGATTAAGGGCGGAACCTCTATTTTCGGCAGCACTCATATATTCCGGAAATGTTTCCCAGTCCCATGTGACTCCCTTTTTGAGTACTTCAAACGGGATCGCTTCAACGTTAACTAAGTCCCATGATGCAACCTCTCTATCTTTTGGACGACACGGGGCTAGGCCTACCCCACAGTTTCCCATCATCACTGATGTTACGCCGTGCCAAGATGAAGGTGAAGTTAGATCGTCCCAGCATATTTGAGCATCGTAATGAGTATGCGGATCAACAAAACCAGGCGCCACTATCAGATCGGTAGCATCGATTGAACTTTGTGTCCTACCAGAAATTTTTCCGATCTCTACAATAATTCCGTCTTTTACTGCAATGTCAGCGTTAGTTTTCGACGCACCCGTTCCGTCTACGACCGTTCCTCCGCGTATCACTAAATCATACATCACTATCACCCCCTATTAATGCAGATGCACATAATTACTCACATTTTTAACGCGTTTGAATCTCTTTGTCACGATTTTTAAGAGTTTTCTCGCCTCGTAACAAAGCTACTGGGAAGTTAGTAAATGCTCGTACTCTTTGTCAGTTAGAAGCTCTAAAAATGCGACTAACGCAGCTATTTTATCTCTCGATAAAGGCTGCCCTTTCTGAAGCAACTCGAAGGCTATATTTTCTGTCACTTCCGGCACACCATATAACTCCCCGGTTTCAGGATTGATTTTCGCTATTTCTCTATCAACTATGTGTTGGTTATAGAAATGTATTGCCGTCTCAAGTTTACGAAAGACACCGTTATGCATATACGGGGCAGTCACTGCCACATTTCGAAGCGAAGGCGTTTTAAATTTTCCTAGGCCTTCTTCGCGTTTTACATCCACATTATTAGCGAGTCCTTCATCAGGAATCCTCGTAACGCCCGCGCTAGGCACACCAATATTGTGAAAAAGATGATCGGAGAAGGGCTGATTTTTATCGTTTGTATGGGTACTCAAATGATGACAACTCATACAGTTAGTGACATCAGAGAAAAATAAACTCCGACCTCTTTCCTCTAAAGGATCTAGCGTGTATTCGCCCACGAGAGACCGATCATATTTTGAGTTAAATTTCAGAAACTGTTTTCCTTTCTGAAATTGCGCAAGAGCGTCCAAGACCACTTTAAATTGTGTTTCTGTATCGGAGGCCTCGGGATCAATTGCTTGCTGTGTTAGATACTTGGAGAAAGTGTAATTTTGTTTAAGGCGGTTAATTACTTCTCCTTCGCTCTGCATCGCCATTTCTGTCGGGCTAAGCAACGTGCTCCTGATTTGTTGCTGCGCAGAGGCCGCTCGGCCGTCATAGAAAAAGCCACCTACGTGCACTCCTGTCTTATTTGTATAAAATGTTGGAGACAACGCCGCATAAGAGATGGAGGGAGAATTTCTAGTTCCTTTTGAGATATCATCAGACCCTACTGAAACTTTGCCCTGTTTTGGGTCAGAGAACGCGACGGTCGGCGAGTGGCACGTGGCGCAGGACTGGTTTTTATATTTTGATAGGTTGATGTCAAAAAACAGATCTTGACCAAGCTCTTCTAGGCTAACCTCGTCGTTTGCAGATGCTTGGCAGCATGCCACGAGGAAAAGTGTGATGAATGCATTTTGAAATCGCTCCGGAATAAATTTAAATTCCAATTTTTAGTCGCGCCTTAATTTTTAACGGATATCGAAAGGTTGCCACGCAAAGCTTGGATCAGCAAATAGTATTTTTTAAACAAACATAGCGAGACTTAAACTAATGACTAATTTATCATCTCAGCCCCTCTCAGGTATACGAGTGATTGATCTTACTAGCGTGATGTTCGGTCCGTATGCCACGCAGTATCTGGGTGATTTCGGGGCGGAAGTTATTAAAGTAGAGAGTCCGGATGGCGATGTGGTTAGGAAGGTTGGCCCTTCCTCGCATTCTGGTATGGGCGCGGCGTTTTTGGGTTGCAACAGGAATAAAAAAAGTATTGTCATCGATTTAAAATGTGAAGCGGGGATCGAGGTACTGTGGAAGTTGATAGAGAGTGCTGATCTCTTTCTACACAATATAAGACCACAGAAGATTGAAAAACTTGGTCTTTCTTCTCGCGAAGTGATGAAAAGAAAACCGGATATTGTTTACGCTGCATTGCATGGTTATTTAGAAGAAGGACCTTACAGCGGAAGGCCTGCGTATGATGATGTAATCCAAGGTGAATGCGGACTTGCCGGTGCGTTTACGCTAAGAGACGGGATCCCTTCGCTAGTGCCTTCGATAATAGCTGACAAAAGTGCCGGTTTAGTGGCGCTTTCTGGAATTTTAGCTGCCCTCTTTCAACGATTTCGACACGGGGAAGGCGTATACATGGAAGTAGGTATGTTTGAAAGTATGTCTGCCTACACTTTGCTTGAGCATCAATATGGGAGTATTTTCTCACCCCCCAAGGGTTCTGCTGGCTATGACCGAGTTATTTCTAGCCAGAGGAAACCTTTTCAAACCAAAGATGGATACATTTGCATGCTGGCCTATACTGACAAACAGTGGCACGCATTTTGGGAACTTAGCGGAGATTCTAGTATGCGGAGCAATCCTAATTATCATTCTATGGCAGAACGGCTAAAGAATATCGACAAACTATACGCTGATGTCGCGAATAAATTAGTAGAAAAAACTTCTGATGAATGGCTCCAAATATTGAAGTCGGCCGAGATCCCTTGCGGTTCAGTGAATACCTTCGACGATCTACGAAAGGATCCCCACATGGGTGAGATCGGATTTTTTCGCCACTATAAACACCCTACGGAGGGTGACATCGAGTTAGTAGATCCGGGACTTAGATTCAATGGTGAGTCACTACCGGTCAGGCACTATCCACCAAAATTAGGCGAGCAAAGTTATGAAATACTCAGTGCACTAGGTGTTAGCGACGAAAAGATAAAAGCGGCTACGGGTCAGTCATAAATTTTTTGCCCAGACTTTATTTTTGCCTGATGATTTTTGATGTCCGGAGCGAAGTCAGTTCGCTCTGAAAGTTTTTTATAATGATTGAGTGATCTAGGAAACCGGACTTCTATTTCTGTGCTAGACAGTAAATTTCCACCAATCTCGGTGATAGATTCGCTCCACTGGTATTCGCTCTGGAGCAATAATAACTCACAGCAAAAGCATATGTCGGCGAGAGTAAGCGCGTCACCACAAATAAAGTCATTATTAGTAAGAGCACTTTCAATTCCTGATAGCCAGTTGGTCAATGCGCGCTCGGTGTCATAATAGACCTTCTCGTTCAATTTATCAGCCATAAGAGCGAGGAGATATACTTGAGACTCTCTCGCAAATAGTAGAGCAGTATCCAAAAAGCCATCAATTCGCGACGCACTGTATGGATCATGTCCGTACAGTCCGCTGTTACTTTTGTCCAGTCGTGCGACGGCGCGCATTATACTATTAGATTCGAATACTCCAATTGCGCCGTCAGGGCTGAATGCTGCCGGTACTGTACCGTAGGGGTGAGCGCTTAAAAATGCTTCAGTTTTATACAGCTCGCCTTGATAGCCGGCTTTGGCCTCTTGAATGTGTTTCTTTTGGTCTTTTAGATCGTCTTCATTCATCGGACGTGCATCAAAGTCCCAGAGCCAATTTTTTAGCTCCTTGGGTTTTGCTCCTCTGACCTCGATCGGAATGTCACATATTCGCGCTGTTATCGTGGATTTAAAGATACGCGGATTTGGTTCGTAAGAAAATATTCTCAGCTTAGTTTTGGTCATACATATGTTCCATTTTTTTGAATAAAGACATGAGCAACCAGATCTTGAGGATGAATCGAACACGAAAATAAGTTAGATTAAAACGTCGTTTCATTTCAGAGCATAACTGTGACTGAATTTTCTATCAAATCTAAGAGGGATAAGAGATGGCTGCGAGCGGACCTTTAGTCGGGTATAAAGTTATAGAATTGGCAGGAATTGGACCAAATCCCATGTGTGCGATGATGCTAGCAGATATGGGCGCTGAGGTTATCCACGTGGACCGTGTCACTGACTCGGGCTTGGGTATCCATGTGGATCCAAAATATATGTTACTAAATCGAGGAAGACGTTCCATAGCGGTTGATTTGAAACAGCCTGAAGGCGTGGAACTGGTGTTACGTTTAGTTTCTAGTGCTGATGCTTTGATTGAAGGGTTTCGACCTGGCGTGACGGAGCGGCTTGGTTTGGGCCCTGAGGATTGTCTCGCGCGGAACGAAAGATTGGTTTATGGGCGTGTTACTGGTTGGGGTCAGCATGGACTATTGGCGAAGGCCGCTGGCCATGACATAAATTATATCTCGCTTACCGGTGCTGCGTATGCTATTGGTAGAGATGATCAACCGCCTGCTCCTCCGCTAAACTTAGTCGGAGATTTTGGTGGTGGTGGGATGTTACTAGCTTTAGGGGTTGTTGCTGCACTTTTAGAAGCCCAAAAATCAGGCAAGGGACAAGTTGTCGATGCCGCAATGACTGATGGCGCGTCAGTGCTAATGACTGCACTTTATGGTATGCACGGTGCTGGAGCTTGGACAGATGATAGGCAGAGTAATTTTTTAGACGGAGGGGCCCACTTCTATAACGCTTACGAGACCAAAGACGCCAAGTTTATTTCTATTGCTTCCATCGAATCTAAATTTTATGCAGAGTTTTTAGAAAGGACGGGCTACGATGACCCTAAACACGAAGCGCATCAGGACAAAGGTCAGTGGGCGGAAAATAGAGTGCTTATGTCTGATCTCATCAAAACGAAAACAAGAGATGAATGGTGCGATATTCTAGAGGGTACGGATGTATGTTTTGCCCCAATTCTTTCGATGTCTGAGGCGCCGTCGCATCCGCACAATATATCGAGAGAGACTTTCGTTGAAGAGAATGGAGTTACTCAGCCTGCCCCAGCCCCTCGGTTCAGCAGGACGCCTTCGCAAATACAAAGTCCACCGTCAGTTCCCGGCAGTGATACAGCCAATGTATTAAATGATTGGGGCTTCAGCGGGGCCGAAATAGATAGCTTGGTGAAAAGTAGAACGGTTACTTAGCCTTTTGACTGCTTAGATTGATCTATGAATCGCTCTAAGGCGTCGATACTGATCGGTCCATCCATGTAAGCCTGTATCGACTGTACTCTATCAAACAGCATATATGTAGGGGTCCCAGTAAACGGTGCGCCTGTTAGCTCTGTGTACTTATTTGAAAAGCTCTCACTCTCAGCCAAAACGCTCGGGAATGTGTGATTCTTGCTTAGTGCATATTGTCGTACTTTCGTTCTTTGATTTAGACCATCGAGTGAAACTCCTAGTACTCGTAGCCTGGATTTTTTATTACTTTGATGGAAAGCTGAAATTTTATCGTACTGTTTAGCGCATTCGCCACAGTAGGTTGTCCAAACCATGACCAATGTCCACATGGTTTTACTAAGTTGATTACTTAGACTGGTGGCATTCCCTTCTAGGGTTTTAAGATTCAGATCTTGAGCTGTCGAAGCCATCGAAAAGAACATGCAGACGCATAGTAAAGCTGTAAGCAAATATTTCTTTGTCATTTTATTCTTGGTTCGAGACGTACTTTTAGACCGTGCCGAGGCTTAAGTGTAACAGCGGCCTCGACCTCAATTTGCTGGTCAGTTATAGGAATGACTTTGAATTTCTGCAGCAACTGCGCCAGTATTAATTGGATTTCCAACATCGCCATACCCGCTCCGATACAAGTTCGTGGTCCGGCACCGAAAGGTAAGTAAGAATAAGAATGACGAGATTTTATTTGTTCCGGGCTAAAACGTCCTGGATCAAATTTTTCTGGTTCCGGCCACGAATTTGGATCCCGATGGAGAACGTAGGGAGTGATAGCAATATAACTATTTTTTGGGATGCGATATCCACCTAAGATCGCTTCGTCTAGACTACGCCGAGAGACGCCCCAGACTGCAGGATACAGCCGCAGAGATTCTTGAACTACTTGCTTGAGATAGCTTAGTTCAGCTAAGTCAGAGCTAGTCGCAGGCGCACCGTTAAGCTTGCTCTCGAGTTCTTCACATAACCGTTCTTCTATTTCAGGATGTTGAGATAATAAATAAAAAGTCCATGTCAGGCTGACGGCCGATGTCTCGTGTCCTGCTAACATAAGAGTAACAACTTCGTCTCTTATCTGTTCCGCAGTCAGAGAGGCTTTAGAATCATCGTCTTTCGCAGCGAGCAATCTTCCGACGATATTTTCTTGGCAGGCACCGGGGAGTTGGTGTTCTTCGATTAGCGTGTAGACGATTTCATCAAGACGACGATTAGCGCGGAGGAATCTCTTATTACTGGGGCTCGGAATCCACGGAAATAATCTAAGAAGTGCGCTCAAACGCATTGGATGTATATTCAGCAGATCTAATATATCAATCATTTCATCACTCACGTGATCAATATTAGTGCCGAAAAGAGTTCGGCTCACTACCTGGAAAGTGATTTTGCTCATATCACGGTCTAGCCAGATCAAATCGTGCGTAGATTGTTTTGACCAATTATCAGCCAAAGCTGAAGTGGTTTTGTTAATAACGTTGTCAAATGAATTGACGGATCTACTGGAAAAAACAGGCTGCATTATTCGCCTTTGCCGTGCCCAGTCATCTCCATCACTCGTGACTAATCCATTACCGAATACGGCAGAAATGACTTTATAATCGATTGTATTTTTTGAGTATTGAGGCCAAGCACTAGTTAAGATGTTTTTGACACAGTCAGGGTTGTTTATAGCGTAGACGGTAAATGCGCCTTTAAATCTAGCAATTTCACCATATTTTTTGAACAGGTTGAGTAAGTATGTTGGAGGGCTAGCCCTCAAGGCGGCCCCGATATTTGTCCAGTTCGGTCCTGGAGGAAGCGGTAGTCTATCTAGAGTTTCACCCACGTGGTTGGCCTTGAAGAGATTTGAGTTTTCGGCACGGTTTCAGATTTATCGTCATCGGACATAAAATGTCCGATGACGACTTAGACCTCATACTAACTCATTTCTTGAAGTGAGGCATCACGTCTTTGGCGAAAAGTTCCATACTGTTTCTGATTAGATGAGGCGCTAGACCTGACATCGCCATTCCCATGACTAAATGAGTCATTCGGCCTCGGCTTTGGTAGTCCGCAATCATGTCTCTTACATCAGACGGAGTACCAACGATTGAATCTTCGCCAAAAAAATCAAAATGTTGTGTACGAATAATTTCCTCAACAGATTTGATATCGTCGAGTCCCTGATCGTCCCCTGGGCTATCGTTTGCTTCGGCAAACCATTTGGAATAGCACGTGTTAGTGTAATGCAAAGCTTTCGCACAGTTTTCCCAAGCCTCATCTCTCGACTTAGCTACATGTACCCAGCGTAATTGAGCTACAGAAAAATCCGACGGATTTTTACCTGCGGCTTCTAGACACTCGTCATAATATTTCACTGACTCTACAGGTGCTGTACATTGAAAATGCATTCCCATTTTAGCAGCTCTTTCGATGGCCTTTGGTGCGATCGCGCCGATCCATATAGGAGGGTGAGGACGCTGCACTGCAGGTGGCACAATTTGAATTTCTTTCAGATGATTGTATTTTCCCTCGTAGGTTACAAGTTCGTCACTGAGTAGCCGTTGTAGGATTTCGACACCTTCTTTTAGCCTTCGCCCCCGAGAAGAGCTGGGTATTCCTTGGTCGTCAAACTCTTTAGGTCGGTAACCTAATCCAACCCCAAGGTCCACCCTACCATCTGACATTAGATCGACAGTCGCCACATCTTCGGCAAGTCTTACTGGGTTGTGCAGCGGCAGGAGTACGAGAAAGGTTCCGATTCGTATGCGTCGAGTCCGTTGCGAGATAGCTCCGGCAATGCTCATCAGCGATGGCGAATATCCATCATCAACAAAATGATGTTCTGTAAGCCAGGCATCGTCATATCCCATTGCTTCTGAATCAGAGATCAGATCTAGATGCGATCTATATAAATCGTTCCAAGGAACTTTCGCAAACTCAGGGTTGCGAAAAGGCCATAAAAGTCCAAAGCGTAAGTTCATTCTGTATTCTCCCCAAGAATAAGGTTTTCATTAGAGGGCAGCTATAAAGTCACCAAGACTTTGATAGAGGCCGAACAAATCAATTTACATCATCTCACATAATTTGGGCAAGATTTTCTGGTATTGGATTTTGATATAGCGGATGAACTTCGGATATAGTGAGGTCTGATACATAAGTTGTTTAACTTTTAAATCGAGCGAGGGTACTTGCGTGGAATTTAGTAATAAGGCCAATGAGGACCACGCGATTGCCGATAAATTAGAGGCACTGTGGATGCCTTTCACTCATAATCGACTTTTCAAGCAAAAGCCTCGCCTCATAGAAAAAGCCTCAGGAATGTATTATGAGACCTCCGATGGACGTAAGGTATTGGATGGAATTTCTGGGCTATGGTGCTCAAATGTTGGGCATAACCATCCGAAAATCTCCCAAGCAGTAAAAAGCCAGCTAGACGTTCTAGACTTTTCCCCGCCATTTCAAGTAGGCCACGGATTGGGGTTCGAGCTGGCAAATGAACTGATAAAAATTGCGCCGGCGTCTCTCGATCATGTTTTCTTTACTAATTCAGGCTCGGAGGCGTGCGATACGGCTATGAAAATAGCTTTAGCCTATCATCAAGGGCGCGGTGAAGAGAGTCGGTATCGTTTCATTGGGCGAGAAAAAGGATATCACGGAGTAGGGTTTGGAGGCATCTCAGTAGGAGGGATAGAGGCTAACCGAAAACTTTACAAAAAGGCATTACTGCCCGATACAAAACATATTTGTCATACACATAATTTGTCTGAAATGGCCTTTTCAAAAGGGCAGCCTAGATGGGGGGCACATTTAGCTGACGATCTAGAAGAGTTGTTGAAAGAGGGTGCAGCGTCAGAGGTTGCAGGTGTTATTA
>CACEAA010000033.1 GCA_902557415.1 uncultured Pseudomonadota bacterium
ATAAGAAGTATAATTGGTTTTCTCATTTTGTTTAATTTGACTATTGTGACTGGAAAAATCAGTTATTACGTAGTTAAGAGTGCCAGGCTTACCCGCATAACTTGTTCCGTTTTCGAATACTACGGTTTTTCGCCCATCCACCTCCGTAGAGATGTATGCTCGATCCGCTGATATTACCGCATCATCTAGGTTTGAGTCGTCGTATACAAAGGCATTTTCTAAATATGTGCCGTCCTCAGATTCTGATTGCGCATAGAAGATCTTTGTACCGCTAGATAAGCGTGTGAAATTTTCTGCTTTTATACCGGCTATACTGGCGTTATTTTTCCCATCTTCTTTTAATTGGATAAGATTAAGTTCAGCCTGTGGAGATAACTCAAAAGTGATTACTGCGACTACAATAGATGCTGCAGTTGAAACTATCAGTACTCTTTTTATCATACTTCCTACACTTATACCCGCGGCTCTCATACTTACCCACTCAGAATTTTGTTGAAGTCGAATCATCGTAGTGAAAGTGCCTAAAAATAATGATATTGGTATAAGATCTTTAAGCGAGATAAGCATTTTGATCATTACTATCTTGCTAACATATTCCGGCGCTACCTTTCCGCTAGCTGCGTCACCCAGATAGCTTGCGAAGCGCATAGTCAAAAATAGTATCAACAGGCCAATTATGATAAACAGGCTGAGCTTTAGTGATTCTTTCAAGAAGTGATTATAAATTATCATCGATGGAGGTTTTTTCCTCAGTTACTGTACTTCCCTCGGTCTTATCATCTGTGGGGTAAGCTTCGGAGGCTTTATTACTTTTAATCCAAGGGATGTGACTGCTCGCTTTAAAGCGTTTACAATTGAACAACTGACTGTACTACTATTTTTGTGAATTAGAAAGCGTTGATTGACGCAAAAAGAGATCCTACAAGATGGGCAATAGGCTATCGAAACTTTATACAAAGACTGGCGATTCGGGTACTACTGGGCTAGGGGATGGCTCTCGTGTCGAGAAAGTTAGTCCTAGATTGTGCGCAATTGGTGAAGTTGACGAACTCAATTGTACTTTAGGACTATTGATTGCGGAAAATATTCCCGAAGCGATGAAGGAAATCTTGATCGATATCCAACACGATTTGTTTGATCTGGGTGGAGAGCTATCTATTCCGGGTTCATCATTTGTAAAGCCAGAAACTGTAAAAAAAATTGAAATGATAATCGACGAGCACAATTTAAACTTACCACCTTTGAAAGAGTTTGTTTTGCCGGGCGGATGTGCGGCTGCGGCTGCCGCACATTTTTCGAGAGCTGTTTGCAGGAGAGCAGAGCGAGCGATACTCTCGGTACATGCGTCCGAAGACGTAAACCTTGAATCTATTAAATTCATAAATCGTCTTTCGGATCTTTTATTTGTCGTTGCCCGGACAACAGCCCGGCTAGACGACGCGGGCGAAATTCTGTGGCGCAGAAAATAGAACTATTAAAAGTATTGTTTCTAAAAGGGTGAATTATGAAAATCGCATGTCTCGATTTTGAGGGAGTGTTAGTTCCCGAAATATGGGTAAATCTGGCGCATCAGACGGATATAGATGAATTAAAAGTTACTACTAGAGACATCTCGGATTATGATGAATTGATGTGTTATCGATTAGATGTCATGAAAAAATATGGCTTAGGGTACAACGAGCTGAATATGGCAGCCAATGAGCTACAGCCATTAGATGGAGCTGTAGAGTTTCTTAATTGGTTAAGAGAACACTGTCAGGTTGCAATTATCTCAGACACGTTCTATGAATTAGCCGGGCCGTTGCTCAAAACACTAGGATATCCGATGACTTTGTGCCATCGTTTGGAGATAGGTGCTGATGGCAAGATAGACGACTACTGCTTAAGGCAAAAAGATCCTAAGCGCCATTCAGTCAAGGCCTTTCAGAATTTAAATTACGAAGTTATCGCTGCAGGAGATTCATACAATGACATATCAATGTTAGAGCAGGCGGAACAAGGTATCTTTTTTAAACCGGCAGAGAAAGTCGTCAAAGATTATCCTGAGTACCCCATCGCTAATAATTACACGGAGTTGTCTGAAATGATCATGGCGCTCATATAGAAAGATTTAGCGCGATTGGTAAATCTTCCATCGACTTAATGCCCACTTCAACAGAATGTCAGATTTTTCACCTCTCATTGCTTTAGGGGTAGAAAGACCAAGAAGCTCAAGAGAGGTAGATAGTGCAAAGCTGGCCATGTCGGGTGTAATTACTTTGGCGCCTGTCTGCTTGCTTAGCTTGATCCCATTGTCATCTTTTATAGTAGTGATATGAGAATAAATGGGGCTTCTAAACCCGAGTTTTTCATACAACCATAACTGTGGAAAGGTTGATTGTAGCAGGTCATCCCCTCTTACAATTTCGGTGATGCCGGCGTTATAATCGTCTACCACTGTTGCAAGATGGTATGCATGATGGCCGTCTGTACGTTTAACCACGAAGTCTCCAAACAGCTGGTCTGCGCGGCCTAGCATCTGACCTTTGATTAAGTCCTTAAACTTGATCGGCCTGTCGTCTAGTCTTACTCTCAAAGAGTGAGGTTCTCTCACATCTACTTGTCGCTCGCGACAAGTACCTTGATAGAGGCCGTTACCAATCAGTTTTCGAGAACAAATACACGGATAAAGAGCTCCAGAGATTTCCAAGCTATTAATGATTTCTTCATACTCGACTGAGTTCGCACTCTGGTAAACGGCTTTACCGGACCACTCAAGCCCAAGCGCTTCTAAAGTCTTGAGAATCATAGTGGAAGCACCCGCTACGCTCCGAGTCGTATCTAAATCGTCTATCCTTAAAATCCAGCGCCCGCCCTGTGCTTTGATATTAAGATAGCTGGCTAGTGCGGTACATATCGAACCTAAGTGTAGTCCACCGGATGGCGTTGGTGCGAATCGGCCAACGGGATTAACTGAGCTCATTCGCAGTGAATTTCTCATGATAGATGAGTGCTGCCCCAATGACTCCAATCGCGATAGTAAGCCAGTTTACTATGGGGACAAGTGCTATTAAGGTGATTGACAATCCAAAACCCAAGCATGTGGCTTTTTGAGAAGTCATTGTCTTTAAGGACTCGGGGAAAATAACTTGGTTATTAGAGAACGGGTAATCTAAGTACTCGATTGTTAGCATCCAAGCTCCAAATAAAACCCAGAACACAGGAGCAAATATATTTATCCCAGGAATCAAAGATAAGACAAGAACTATCGACGCTAATTTTATATAATAAAGCACCTTTTTCAGCTCTGCTTTGAGAGCGCTAAAAGACTCCCGAATTTCTACGATCAAGGATTTTGGATTTCTTGTTTGCTCAAGAGAACCCGATAGATATAAGAGAACTTTTGATGACAGGAGGCTGTTAAAAGGGCAGGAGAGGATGTTAATTAGTCCCAATAAAAGGAATGAGGCCCACACGGATATAAGTGCGCTGAGGGCCCAAGAAATCACTGAGCTAAACCAGTTGGGATAATCGGGTGCTATTAGCGACAAAATGGTGTCAATAGCCGAGCTGAGGAAATATGCTCCGCTTGAGAGTATGGAAATCGTTAGGCAGAGTGGCAGAAAGGCGTAGGTTCGAACTTTAGGTTTGAGAAGAAGAGGCATAGCTTGAAATGGGGCGATGACTCCTGTCAGAAAATTACCAATTATGATTGGCATTAGTTACATTGAAGAATGCTTGGGTCCACAGGCTCCCAATTCGATAAACGATACTGGACTTTAATGGTCGGGTAGGTGCCGCCTCTCACATTAAAGCATGCCGTTACTTCCGCAAACCTAGGCATACAAACACGAACAACGTCATCTAGAATCTTGTTCGTGACTGCTTCATGAAACGCGCCAACATCTCTGTAGGACCAAATATAAAGTTTAAGTGCTTTGAGCTCGATACATTTAGCATCAGGGACGTAACCTAATGATATATCTGCAAAATCAGGCTGGCCTGTTTTAGGGCACAAGCACGTGAATTCAGGAATCTTAATGGAGATGAGGTAATCTCTCTCAGGATTAGGGTTGTCGAAAGTGTCAAGTTTTTGAGCTGGTTTTGTTGTCATATTGGCTAGTCGGGCCTATTTTGTGGCTTACGAAATCAGACAGGCACTATATCATTTTTATTACATGATGGGCCAACCATATTTTGGGACAGTTTTAGCAGATCTATTCCAATTTCTGCTGTCGAAATCTAGGTTGATCAGGTATGCTTAACGCATGCGAATTAATCAAATAAAGTTGTCCGGATTTAAGTCTTTTGTTGATCCGACCACGCTTACTTTGCCTGGTGATCTGACTGGCGTTGTTGGGCCGAATGGATGTGGTAAATCAAACGTGATTGACGCTATGATTTGGGTTTTAGGTGAGAGCTCTGCTAAGCATTTGCGAGGCGATTCAATGACTGACGTTATTTTCAGCGGCTCTAACACTAGAAAACCAGTGGGGCAGGCTACTGTTGAGATAATATTCGATAACTCTGATCACACAATCGCCGGGCAGTATGCTTCTTTCAATGAAATATCAATTAAGCGAGTATTAGGACGAGATGCGATTTCAAATTACTATTTGAACGGAACTCGCTGTCGACGAAAAGATATAACGAACGTATTTTTAGGAACAGGGATAGGGCCCAGAGGTTACTCAGTTATCGAACAGGGAATGATCTCTCGCGTGATTGAGGCAAAGCCGGAGGAACTCCGTTCATTTCTCGAGGAAGCGGCTGGTATTTCAAAATATAAAGAGAGAAGGAGAGAGACGGAAAATCGTATCAAGCATTGTGAAGAAAATATAGAAAGGCTTAATGACATTAGAGAAGAATTGGAGAAGCAGCTGAGGCATCTAAAACGGCAAGCAAGCGCGGCAGAAAAATATAAGACTTTGAAAGCTGAAGAAAGACGATTAAATGCCATGTCTATAGCTGAGGAGTGGCAAGAGATAAATGGCAGGAACGAGAAAAACAGTTTTGATAAGACACGAAAAGAAACTCTTCTAGAGGGCGCAAACTCTGAAGTAACAAGCATAGAAGCAAAACAAGGAGCTATCCGAGATAAGCATAGCGCTGCCACTGATGATTTCAATAAACAACAGGCAGATTTTTACAGCAAAAGTAGTGACATTGCTCGTATCGAACAAAGCTTAGTTTATTCAGAGGATCGTGAAAGTAGTTTTAATAGAGAAATAGTTGAGATAACTGACCAACTCAGTAAGGTCAGCGTGGCAATTGATGAGGCCAAGAGCGTGCAAAACAAAGCGGCGACGGAGCTTGAGCTCGTAACGCCGCGTTTGAAAATGAAGACCGCTAACGTTGAAGAGAAGAAGCTTTCACTACGGCAGGCCGAATTAGATCTAGAAAGGTGGCGTAAGGACTGGGATGAATTTAATGTAAGTTCTAATGATGTGGCACAAGAAAATAATAGTTTGAAAATTCGACTAGAACATCTTGCTGCTAGTGTTCCAGCAAGAGTTTCCCGAAAAAATGAAATAGTCTTAGAATTGAATGATGAGACAACCGTGGAAACCGAAGGTGAATTACTCGCGTTACGAGAGAGTGTTGATAAGCTATCTAATGCTGCGGATAGCGCGGCCATGGAGAAAGAACTTCTAGCTAAAACTTTGTCAGATAGTCGGACCTTATTAGAAGTTTCTGTCAACACCTTGCACGGCAGAGAACTGCTTTTAGAAAAACAAAAAGGCGAATTAAGTTCTGTAAAAGCTGTTGTAGAGAAAGAATTGGGAGATGAGCAGGAGCTGATTACCGCCTGGTTTGATCAAAAAGGAATGAATTCCGAGGGGAGGTTGGCGGATCTTGTAACCATCGACGAAGGGTGGGAGCAAGCTGTTGAGGCAACATTGAGGGTTCCTTTAAATGCATTTTGCGGAGATGGGATGGTGAATAAATTCTTCCAAGAAGACGTAGAGCCCATGCGAGATTTTAAAGTTACAGTTTTAGATACCCAGGCGAATCAGTCGGTCATGCAAGTAAAAGATTACAAGATGCTCTCAGATAAAGTTAGTGGGCCGATAAATATGCAACCATTTTTAGATGGTGTCTATACTGCAGAGTCTGATGAAGACGCTCTTAGGATGAGAGACCAGCTGTCGTCTCACGAGCTGGTCGTGACAGCTCGGGGATCAATCTTTGCGAAAAATTGGGCGCAATTGCCGGATGAAAGTGGTGACGTGATTGGTGTACTTGCACTGGAACGCGAAATTCACGATCTGGAAAAAGAGATAGCATTGACGCAGGCGCAAATAGAGGAAGGTTTATTAGATGTGGAACGTCTCCAAGGTAAGATTGCTGAACAAGAAGAAGGCCTTCGAGAATTAACTGAAACAAATCAGAAATTGATTAGGGCCTTAGAGATAGAGCGGAACCGGCTTATTAAATACGAGTCAGATGTAGAAGTGAGAAAAGTCCGAGTTCGAGGCTTGAAAGAGGAGCTGTCTCGAGTTGATTCTAAGCTTGATCATGATAATACCCTTTTAGAACAGTTAACGAGAGAGTATGAGCTGTCGCAGAAGAATATGACTAATGTTGGAGTTACTCGTGCGTCGTACTTAGAACAAAAAGAGAAGGCACAGGAAACAATGGATGCGGAGAGAAATGCCTGGTCTGTAGCCCAAGAGGAAGCGCATGCGGTCGAATTGACGTATGAATCTCTAAAGCAAGCGAGTACCGCATCACTTAAGGATGTGAAACAGAATCTCGATCTTCAAGGTGGGCTTCAATCTAGATTAACCTCGCTTAACGAAGAGTTAAATGCATTGTTAGAACCTCGTCAGCTAGAGAAAGCCAGTCTAGAGGTGGCGTTAGAAGAGAAACTGAAAAGTGAGCATGGGTTGACGGAAGCGAGGAAATTGCTCGAAGGCTACAATGAAGAGTTAACCGTGCTAAATGCCGAGCACGCTGAAAAAGATGGCGTTGTATCTAAGCTTAAAACCGAGCTTGAAAATATTCGGCTGGAAGAACGGACTTTTCAGGTGAAGCTAAGCGAGCTAATGACCAGATTTGATGAGACTGGAGAAGCGTTTGAGCCGACGCTAGAGGCGTTGCGGCAAAGAGATGGAGAACTACAACTTTCGGAGGCTTTGGAAAAGCTTAGAGCCAGAATGAGTAAGCTTGAGCCGATAAATTTGGCAGCTATAGATGAGTTTGAAGAGCTATCTGAGCGTAAGGTTTATTTAGATAGTCAAGATGCAGACTTAACGGAGGCTCTGAATACATTGAAAGGAGCGATCCGCAAGATCGACGGTGAGACTAAAGCTCGATTCAAAGAGACGTACGATAGTGTCGATGAGAAACTGCAAAAAATGTTTCCGATTTTGTTTGGGGGTGGTAAGGCATATTTAGAGATGACAGAAGACAATCTCTTAGATACAGGCGTAACAGTTATGGCTAGGCCACCTGGTAAAAGAAATAGTTCGATCCAATTGTTATCAGGTGGAGAAAAAGCACTAACAGCGCTAGCCTTTGTGTTTTCTATCTTCGAACTCAATCCTGCTCCATTTTGCCTATTAGATGAGGTTGACGCGCCTTTAGATGACGCTAATGTCGTCAGATTAACTGAATTACTAAAGTCTATGTCTGAGACAGTACAGTTTCTCTTTGTAACTCATAATAAAATCACGATGGAAATAGCGGAGCAACTAATCGGCGTGACAATGCAGGAGGCGGGGGTATCACGATTAGTGAGCGTAAATATTGACAAAGCAGTTGAGCTGGCGGCGACTGCTTAACAATTTGACAGGCTGTTATAATGCTTTTTTATTCTCTATTAGGATTGCTGCTTTTGGTGGGCCTTTGGAGTGCTTGCCGTATCCGTAATTTAAATAATCGAGTCGATGCTAAAGAATTAGCCAAGTCTTGGGAGGTGAAAATGCCTCAGGAGATCAGAGATTATAAGGGCGAAGAAATAAACTCGACTATTTCGAGTAGTCAGCCGATCATTTCTGATACGTCTGAAGTGAAGATTCGAGACTCTGGTCCTGGGGCTGTCAAAAGGGTTTCCCAGCTAGAGCATGATAAAGAACAATATAAATTATTCGCAGAATTCGACGAAACAAAAGATGACTTACTGAAAGTGAACAGTGTTAATGAAGAGATTCATAAGAAAGCACATCCCGAAGATGTCTCTTTGTTAAAAGTATATGTATGCGAATCCGGTGGTAGCTTTTTTGATCCAGAAAGATTAGTGAGTTCCTTGAATATTGCTGGTTTGACTTTTGGAGAAATGGATATATTTCACTACTACGAAGAGGGTAGCTCTATTCCGGCTTTTAGCGCGGCTTCAATGCTGGAGCCGGGTACATTTGATTTAGAAAGACTCCAATTAGTGCGCACATCGGGGATCGTGCTGTTTGTTGGCTCAGGATTAAATGGAAACTGGTCTGACAGTTTTAGTCTAATGTTGAATACGGCAAAGCGAATAGCTGCTAGTCTGGATGCTGTGCTGTACAGTGCCCCCGAGGTTCCTTGGACTGAAGAGCACGAGCAGAAATTGATAGAAGAACTTGGAGAATCTAGTGGATGATTCGCTTTCGGATCGAGCGCAATGGTTGAGAACTAGACTTGATAGTGCTAACCGAGCTTACCATGAACTTGATAGTCCAATAATTGATGACACTGAGTTTGACGCACTTTTTAATGAACTTGTCTTACTCGAAGAACGCCACCCCGAGCTGCTAGTCGATTCCTCACCGACTCAGAGAATAGGAGGAGCTCCGAACAAGAAATTTCTAAGTGTAAAGCACTCCACGCCTATGCTTTCGTTGAGTAATGTATTTAATACGGACAGCTTTTTTGCCTTTTGCGATCGTATTGAGAAATCGAATAAAAACCGCCAGACCGAGCTTGTCATTGAGCCAAAATTAGATGGGCTCGCAATAAGTTTGATCTATGAAAATAATAAGCTAGTTCGTGCATTAACGCGCGGGGATGGAGTAAACGGCGAAGACGTGACCGAAAATGTGAAGACTATCAAAGAGGTTCCTTTGGTGCTAACTAGCGAGATTCCGTTAAATATAGAAGTACGCGGCGAGATTTACTTCGAAAAGGTCGATTTTGAGAATTTAAATACTCGTCAATCGCAATTAGGAAAAAAGTTATTTGTGAATAGTCGAAATGCTGCGGCAGGTACACTCCGGCAGATCGATCCCAAAATAACTGCTTCCAGGCCTTTAACTATTTGCTGCTATGCGTTGGTTAATGCGAATTTGATTAAAAATATTAGCCGGCAGAGTGAGGCCCTTGAATTTCTACGCTCGGTTGGATTTAAGACATCTGACGATATGCAACTAGTTACGGGTAGACAACGAGCGTTGGCAGTATTTAATGACATTGAGAAACGGCGAAAAAAATTACCTTACGATATTGATGGGGTCGTTTTTAAAGTAAATGACTTAGGGCTGCAGGAGAGTATAGGTTCGATTGCTCGGGCGCCTCGTTGGGCGACTGCTTTTAAATTTGCACCTGATGAAGAAATTACGAAAATACTTGCGATCGATGTGCAAGTAGGGCGGACTGGTGTCCTGACCCCTGTTGCGCGACTAGAACCTGTGTTCGTTGGAGGAGCGACCATTACAAATGCGACCCTCCATAACATGGATGAGATCATGAGGAAGGACGTAAGAGTTCAAGATACGGTTGTTGTGAGACGAGCAGGCGACGTCATTCCCGAAGTAGTAAGCGTGATTTTGAGCGAACGTAAATCAAATTCTATCCCCTATGAGATGCCAACGAATGTGCCGAATAGAGAGAGCCTAAAAAAAATCGCCCAGCTTATTCATTTTTGTAGCAGAAAGGCGATGAATATCGATGGCTTAGGAGACAAATTAATTGAACAGTTTGTTTCACGTAAACTAGTTCGAGATTTTGCTGATATCTACATGCTGACTGAATCTGATTTAATGGCACTTCCTAGAATGGGAGAAAAATCTGCGAGAAATCTTCTCGGCGCGATAAATTTTAGTAAAAACACCACACTGCCGAAGCTTATTTTCGGGCTTGGTATAAACGGAGTTGGGGAGGCGACTGCGCAAAGTCTGTCGGACGTATTCACTGATTTGGAAAGTTTAGGTAAAGCCAATATAGCTGAACTAGAAGAAATTCCTGATATCGGTCCTGTCGTAGCAGGAAATATAAGCAAGTGGTTTTCGATACCTGAAAATAAACACTTGTTGGACCGACTCGTTGAAGGCGGACTTGTGTGGCCGACGCCAGCTAAAGTTATTGCCTCCGATGATCAGCCAAGTCTGACTTGTATTATCACCGGTAGTTTTCCCGGATTGTCGCGCGAGCAATTGAAAGAAAGATTAAATACCAGAGGTATTCGTGTCGTAACTAGTTTGTCTAAGAACGTCGATTTTTTGGTTGCGGGGGATAAAGCTGGTAGCAAATTAAAAAAGGCTCGAGAATTAGGACTCCCTATTCTACAAGAAATTGACGTGAAACTTCTGTTGGACGACGAAATTTCAACGGGCGAGTTGCTCAGCTATCGGCAGTAAATCATCACAGAAACGTTAGGCTATTAAGCCCTGACGTTTAATTTTGAAAATCTGTCCGTGAGAATTCTTGTTGTGTAAGGTTAGTAATTTAACATAGTCTTTCGCGATCTCATGAGGGTTGGCCAATGAAGTTTGATCTTCTGCAGGGTATGCAGTTGTTCTAATGTCAGTTTTCGTTGGCGGTGGAATAACTCCAATCACATTTATTTGGTCGATTGCGGAATTTTCAGCGGCTAACATTCTCATAACCGAGCGCAATGCAGCTTTAGACGATCCGTAAGCGCCCCAGTGTGCCGCTTTTGACACTTGTTCGCTCTCCAAGGTGAATATAACGGATTTTAGCTCGGAGCCGATCAATAGCTGACGGAACTCTTGCAGCATTAGTAAGTTGGAGTGTACGTTTACCTGAAAGACCTCTCTCCACAGAGCGTTTGAATAATTATTCAAGGGAGTGAGTTCGCCGAGCATCGCTGCATTAAGTATCAAGCCATCGAGCTTGCCAAACTGCTCGCGTACGTGAGACGCCACTTTTTTATAATCTTGAATGTTCGCGTTAGCTAAATTGATCGGCAGCAATGAAGGTGTCCTACCACCTTCTCTTACTATGCTATCTGATAGTTTCTCGAGCGAATTAACATCACGTCCGCACGCTATCACAGTGGCTCCTGCTAAAGCACATTCTGTTGCGACTGCATTGCCTATACCTTTGCTCGCACCTGTTATAAAGATCACTTTAGCAGCAAGTTCGTTAGCGATTGTTAAGTCTTTAGTGTGATTGCTTTTCATAGAATTGTATCGGATTGGAAATTTGTATCATCTCTGTTCGGATAATCGAGGGTGTAGTGTAATCCTCTGCTTTCTTTTCTTAATTTAGCTGATCGGATAATTAGTTCAGCAATCAGTACTAAATTACGAAGTTCGATTAAATTTTTACTTATGTGGAAGGAGGAATAAAATTCATTTATCTCGGTTTTCAATATATTGATCCTTACTTGGGCGCGTTCTAAGCGCTTATTAGTTCGTACTATCCCTACGTAGTCCCACATGACTCGCCGAATTTCATCCCAGCTATGGGAAATAATCACATCTTCATTACCTTTAATGACTCGACTAGCGTCCCAAGGTGCAATCTCTACATTTTCAGCTGGCACACGTTCTAATAAGGTCGTTATAGACTCTACGGCCGTTGAGGCTATAACCAAGCACTCTAGCAATGAATTGCTCGCCATCCGGTTAGCTCCATGTAGGCCAGTACAAGCTGCTTCTCCAACTGCGTAGAGATGGGGTAGATTCGTTTGTCCTTGAATGTTCGTGACAACACCACCGCATAGGTAATGGGCCGCGGGAACTACTGGTATTGGTTCAGCTGTTATATCAATTCCGTATTCAGCGCATGTTTGGTAAGCATTAGGGAAGTGTTCAAGTAAAAATGATTTAGATTTTTTAGAAATATCTAGGTAGACGCAATTTAATCCAAGACGTTTCATTTCGTGATCAATGGCTCGCGCAACGACGTCTCTAGGCGCCAATTCCGCTCGTTCATGAAATGACGGCATGAATCGACTACCATCAGGAAGAAGAAGTTCCGCACCTTCGCCTCGGAGAGCTTCAGTAAGAAGAATTGTTTTAGCTCGATGGTGATACAAGCACGTCGGATGAAATTGCACAAACTCCATGTTGGCTATCCGGCAACCTGCTCTCCAAGCCATGGCGATTCCATCGCCAGTGGCTACATTAGGATTGCTTGTGTAAAGGTAGACTTTCCCAACACCTCCTGTTGCCAGCACTACGACACGCGCGTTTATCGTAAGGACATCGCCTGATGCTTCATCAAAAACATACGCACCTACACAGTTCTTTTGTTTCGTAGCTTGATTTAAAGATATGATTAGGTCAATCGCAGCATGAGATTCCATTAAAGTGACGTTGGCGTAACCTTTAACACGAGAGACTAGGGTGTCTTCTACGGCAGCTCCAGTAGCATCTGCCGCGTGCACGACGCGACGATGAGAATGCCCCCCTTCTTGAGTCAAATGGAATTCTCGGTGTCCTGATTTCGATGTTCTAGTCGAAAAGGGCACACCTTGCTCCAGTAACCATTCTATTCTATCTCGCCCGTTACGGACTATGTGCTCAACGACGTCGGGGTGACAAAGTCCAGACCCAGCATCAAGTGTGTCTGCTATGTGAGCCGCATTAGTATCGGCAGGGTCCATGACAGCAGATATCCCTCCTTGCGCATAAAAGGTCGCTCCTTCGGTTATTTGACTTTTACTTATTAAAGCGACGTTGAAATGCCGAGGTAGTGCTAAGGCAACACTCAATCCTGCAGCTCCACTTCCAATTATCATGACATCGTATGATTGCATAAACGTAATAGCTATTTAGACCGTATTTACAAATTTTTATTTATCGGGGACGCAACAAATTAGGGTAATACCCATATTATAGAACAATGCTTTGTAATGGTGGAACAATTCTAACGAGATTTTTAAAATGGGCTCTCATACGAGTTAACCTGGAGTTTGGATCGGGGTGATGACTTACTAAGGAGTTTATTAAATTAATGTAATTCAAGAGTAATATAGTTTTTAGGCTAAAATAGTTTATGCTTCTTGTAACGTAAATTTTGAAGGATAGTAATGTTAAATATCGCACAGATTTCAAGAGTACTACTCTTAGCTTCGATGACTTTTTCTCAAGTGTCGTTGGCTCAATCAATGGCCGGTCTTCCGGATTTTACCAAGATGGCTGAGGAAAATAGTCCCGCGGTCGTAAATATTAAAGCTACGGCTGAAGTGCCTGCTCGAGATTTTTCGGAAAACGAGCGCGTTCCAAGGTCTGGTCCACCAATTGGTCCAGGAGGACCTAACGGCCCGTTTTCTGATTTTTTTCGTTACTTCTATGACGATCGGGACAAGCAGCCAAGGCCTGCCAGACCGTCTCAGGGCTCTGGTTTTATAGTGTCTAAAGATGGCTATATTATTACGAATCATCATGTTGTAGATGGGGCGGATATTTTAACGGTCACGCTTTCAGATCGACGTGAAATCAAGGCGGAGCTAATCGGCTCTGATGAAAGGAGTGACATCGCTGTCCTGAAGATCGAG
>CACEAA010000034.1 GCA_902557415.1 uncultured Pseudomonadota bacterium
ACAGACGGTTATGGCCTGATTACAGATATATCTTCAAATTTGAATTTATCTTTAAGCGGGAAAGTAGTCTTCTTGCTCGGGGCAGGAGGAGCAGCGCGTGGAGTTGTGGGTAGCATAGCTGAGCAAGAGCCTACACTCTTGCAACTCTCAAATCGTACTCCGTCTAAAGTTGATAAATTATCTAGTCTATTACCTAGATCTTGTTCTCAGGAAATTGTTCCATGGGGTCATAAGCCAGTGACTCAACCTGATATAATTATCAATGCGACATCACTAAGTTTGACGGGTGACCTTCCCGAGATAAAGAGTTCAGTTTTTGCTTCAACTGAGTTGGTCTACGATATGGTCTATAGACCGAATCCTACCGCGTTTATGGAACTTGCTTCACGCCAAGGGGCAAAAAACGTTTCTGATGGGATGGGCATGCTTGTCGAACAAGCAGCGGAATCCTATCGTTTATGGAACGGGACCTTACCTCGTACGGACAACGTTACAAATCGTCTGCGCTCAGCTTAGGCATTTTTAGTTTTATAGCAGGCCATTATATCGGTCCATGAGGTCTGGGAGCCAAGTTATCGTACTTGGAAATGCGGCGATAAGGACAATCGCGACGAGTTGTATCATTATAAATGGAGTCACCCCTTTGTATATGTGACTTGCTCTTATTTGCTTAGGCGCGACTGCCTTGAGGTAAAATAGAGAGAACCCGAATGGGGGAGTTAAAAACGATGTTTGTAGATTCATCGAGATTAAAATAGCGAACCATAACGGGTCTAATCCTAGTTGTCGCGCAACCGGTTCTAATATCGGCACGACTATGAAACATATTTCGATAAAATCTAGAAAAAACCCTAGGATGAAGATGATTACCATACTAATTAAAATAAAGCCTGTTGGACCCACACCCATAGAAGAAAAAAATGCTGCCACTAGTTTGTCGCCCCCTAAGGCTTTAAAAATAAGTCCGAAAGCGGTAGCCCCTATAAGTATCATGAAAACCATGCTTGTTAGTTTTGTGGCCTGTAAGGCACTTTCACTCAGGGATGTTAATGATAGTCGATTGCGCAGAATCGCAAGGAGGAGCGCTCCCGATGCGCCTACGGCAGCGGCTTCAGTGGGAGACGCTATGCCAACAAATATTGAGCCAAGCACAGTCAGTATTAGAAATACTGGTGGTAATATCGCTTTGCCTAATGCCGTGAGATCTGGAGGAGCTATCGTTTCGAGTGATGGCGCTAACTGGGGATTTTTATTGCTACGGTACTTGATATATAAGATATAAGCCCCGATTAAAAAGAGTCCTGGTATCACAGCGGCCATGAACATTCGGCCTACTGGAACACCCATAATATCGGCTAGTAATATAGCTACAATGCTCGGCGGGATTACTTGCCCTAAGGTTCCCGCGGCTGCTACTGTCCCGCAGGCAAGCGAGGCATTGTATTTGTGTTTTAGCATAGTGGGCAAAGCTATGACTCCAAGCGTGACAACGGTAGCACCCACTACCCCAGTGCTCGCTGCTAGCAGTGCTCCGACAAGTACAACAGCGATAGCTAATCCGCCGGGTTTTCGGCCTAAAATTTTTGCCAGGGACTCTAGCAATTCTTCCGCGACTTTAGACTTATCTAGAATAATCCCCATGAATATAAATAACGGAACAGCTAGTAATGTGAAGTTCGTCATAATTCCAAAAATTCTATGAGGTAGTAGAGCAAAGATGTCTACGCCCACTGTGAGTATTCCAAATAAGATAGCGATTGCGCCTAATGTGAAAGCAACGGGAAATCCCAGCAAAAGTGCTGGTATTAACAATACAAACATTAGGACCGCCCAAATTTCCATAGGTCTAAATCCTAATCTTTATCTTTTAGTCGTCTGATCAGATCATTAACACTCTGCAAAAGAATTAATACGAATGCGCAAGGAATGATTGATTTTACGATCCAACGATTAGAGAGACCGCCTGGATCGGGGGAAGTTTCTAAATGGATAAAAGACTCCAGGGCAAATGGAGCGGAATAGATGATAATCACGATACAAAAGGGTATCAAAAAGCACAAAGTTCCAAAAATATTAATTTGATTTCGGCGCTGCTCGGTAAATCGAGAGCTCTGATAAACTAAATCTAGGCGTACATGTTGATCACATTTCAGGGTATGCGCCGCCGCTAGTAGAAAAACAGCACTAAAAAGATGCCACTCGAGCTCCTGTAACCCAATTGACCCATCTTTGAATACATACCGCATCACCACATCAAAAATCGTCACCATTACTAGTGATACCATACATACAGCGCCGAGATAGCCAGACCAATCCACTAGTAGCTTGATAAATTTAATTTCACCGCGTGAGGTTACAAAGTGTTTGAAATAGCCAATCATTTAGTGTGTTATTCCCAAAAGCGACAGCGTTGATCTTCTATCTAAGCGATTAAGTTCTACCCAATTTTAAAGTAAAATCCCTTGTTAACACAGCAGTGATATCGCACATTTATACACATTCGCGTACTATATAGAAGAGTGAAATTTTACTTACGGCTCTTAATGTCCAATTAGCTGTCATATAAATACTTAAGTATCTGTTTAATAAGAATATTTTTTATTTTGGTTAAAAATTAATCAATCTAGCAGCGGACTAATGAAATAGCGAAGAATAATTACTTTTTGTTAGACTTTTGAACAAGGTTATCCACAGGAATTGTGGGTAAAATTAGGTGAGTCATTTTTGAAGTACTTGCCTAGGCGTTCTATAGAAGTTACAAGAGAGTTTTACTGACTTCTAATGCTTTCAGCGCCAGTTTCTCGTACTCTTCTATGGTCAGGTTTTCGGCTCGGCTTCTAGGATCTATATCCGCCTGCTCGATGACGTCGGCGGGTAAGAGGTTTCTCAAGGAATTAGTAAGAGTTTTCCTGCGGGTGGAAAAAGCTAAGCGAACAATCTTTTCAAAATACACATCAATTTTAGGATTCCTTTTAACATCGAGGGACTGAAATTGAACAATCGCAGATTCCACTTTAGGAGGGGGGCTAAACGAGGCGGCGCTTACTTCAAATTTATAGGTAATATCAGCTTGTCTTTGAGCCATAATTGATAATCGACCGTAAGACCGGGTACTTGCTTTGGCGGTTAGGCGCAGCGCCACTTCTTTTTGCAACATGAAGATCATTTCTGACCAAAGAGATCGGTGTGTTACCAAGTCCATGATCAAAGGGGTTGCTATGTTATACGGAAGATTACCTACTATCTTCCATCCAGTCGATTGCTTCTGGAGAGTTCCTAGGTCAAAGTTCATTATATCCGCGTGATGTAACTTGAAGTTTGGGGCATCTGCATAATGCTCTGTCAAGGTTCTAGCAAGATCACGGTCTACTTCTATCGCCGTAATTGCCGCTTTTGTATGAACAAGTTGTTCTGTTAGAGCTCCGGCTCCCGGTCCTATCTCAATTATATGGTCAGTATGGTGGGGTTTGATTAGTTGTATGATCTGCGCGATTACATAGTCATCGATTAAAAAATTTTGCCCTAAGTGTTTCTTCGCTTTAGGAATAGCTGGTCGTTTCATGACATTTTACTTATATTAATCGCAAGTTGGAGTGCCGCCTCGGCACTGCCGGAATCAACATTTCCGGAGCCGGCGATGTCCAGAGCAGTACCATGATCCACCGAACTCCTGATGATAGGAAGCCCTAGGGTCAGGTTAACACTACTCCCAAATCCAATAGTTTTTAGCGCGACAAGTCCTTGGTCATGGTACATGGCAATTATAGCATCGTAATCCTGTCTGGCTGCGACGGTAAACGCGCTATCTGCCGACACAGGACCATTCGTGATAATACCTTTTACGCGAAGCTCTTTGATGGCAGGCTTAATTATACTTTCTTCTTCATGTCCTAGGTGTCCACCTTCTCCAGCATGCGGATTAAGACCGCAGATTTGAATGCGCGGATTTCGGATACCGAACTTTGCAATCAACTCTCTATGCACAATCTCGACAACCTCTATTATTTTTTTACGACTGATTTGACTCGAGACTTTAGAAAGAGGGATATGAGTCGTGAGCAGTACTACCCTCAATTCGTCAGATGTAAGCATCATTATGGGTAGGGAAGCATTTAGCCGCTTTGCAATATACTCGGTGTGTCCCGTGAACGGGATTCCGGCATCGTTAATTATCTCTTTATTTATTGGACCGGTGACCATAGCATCTAATCGACCACTTGCGCAGCTATCTACCGCTTGATCCAAGCATTGAAGCACGTAAGGACTATTTGCGGGGTCAGGTGTCCCCACACAAGTTGGATTAGGACATGAACTTGATATCACTTGAATATAGCCAGGAGGCCTGTTGATCGCCTGACTAATATCTCGTATTTCAATGATTTTGATTTGCTGCCCAATGGCTAATGCTCGCTCCGAAATCACGTCAGGATCCGCAAAAAAAACTATGATCTCTTCTCGCTGACGAGTTACAAGAGAAAGTGCCAAATCCGGGCCGACGCCGGCAGGTTCTCCAGTGGTGAATGCTATTTTAGCAACGGTTTTCCCTTGATCATTTTCTATATTCGACATAGGCTTCATCTCGTAGCCGCCTTAACCAAAATTGTCGCCGTTCGTCTAATTTTTGTTGGCGAATGGCCCGTCTCGCGCGGTCACGTTTTATTTCCTCCGAGCCATCAAACATTCGTTTTTCTACTACTTGTAATATGTGGAAGCCAAATTCGGATTCAAACGGCGGACTAATACTTCCAGGATCAATAGCCGTCATTATCTCCTCGAATTCAGGTACCATCTGACCTTCATTGACCCAGCCGAGATCCCCGCCTTGAAGCGCAGAGGTTCGATCATCTGAATTATTTTTGGCTAATTCTGCAAATATTACATCCCCGTCTATTTCTAACCTCATTTTAAGCTGATTAATTCTATTAAGGGCCTGTGTTTTACTGACGAGTGCGTTAGGCTTTATCAATATATGTCGAGTTTTATATTGTGGGATCATGAAGTCCTCGATACTTCTTTTCTCGGTTAGCTCTATAATATGATAGCCACTAGGGTTGGTTATAATTCCACTATGCTCGCCTACTGACAAGGTGCTCACTGAGTCAGCAAAAAGGCTAGGGATTTCGCTTCCCTTTCGCCATCCCAGATCTCCACCTTCAAGAGCTTGCTGTCCATCGGAAACACTGATTGCTACGTCTGCGAAAGGCGTTCCCGATTCTATAGCGCCATATGCTTCTGCTGCCTTGTTTCGAGCTGCCTTGATTTCATCATCGTCCGCTCCGCTTGGAGTTGAAATCAAAATATGAGAAATACGGTACTCTTGATCATCTGCTGCGGTAGATTCATTGCGGAGGTAGTTCTGTATTTCCGACTCTCGGACTCGCACCCGATCGTCTACTTGAGACTTTCTAAGCTTGGAGATCAATATTTCTTGTCTAATTTGATCTTTAAACACGTCAAATTCATAATTTTCTGACGCCAGTATCTCTTTAAATTGGGGGAGCGATAGATTATTTTGCTCCGCCATATCAGAAATAGCTAATGCTAGGGCATCTTCAGTAACTTCAATTTTGTTTTCACTCGCTACTTGCAGTTGAATTTTTTCCAGTACCAGGCGTTCAAGAACTTGTCTTTCCAATACTGAGTTAGGGGGCATTCGAGTACCTTGCTGTTGAATTTGGAATTTCACTTTATCCATCTGGTTAGCAAGTTCGCTTTCCATCACCACATCTTGCTCGGCTACAACGATTATTTTATCGAGCTCTTCTGCCGCTATGTGTGTAGTCGAGCACAGCATGATGAACGCACCTTTTATCAGGACATTGCTTCGGCTAATCGATTCAATCTGTGGCAATCGAAACATTTGAAACTTGTTAAACATACGCGTGCTTTTATTAATTCGTTTATAAATTATAGACTAAAATCAGAGATTTTTAGACATTTGGTTTCGATGCGCAAATCTCTTTTAAGGATTAAGTCAAAATTGGCTAGTTGCCTCGGGTAAATACCTTGTTATGAGAGGATCTCGACCTTTCCCGAGTCCCCCTAATCCTCTGAGTCGCAGCTGCACAAAGACACCTGTAACGTACTCTGACTGTCCGCTTGCTTTATTTCCATTCAAGTATCTTTGACCAATCACTCGAAGACCCCAACAGCAACTTTCATATTCCACACCGCCGAAGGCCTCAATTGTTTTCTTTTCTTCTATCGAGTAACTCCACAGTCCGATAAGAGATGTATCTGGTAGCGAATCGATTGGTAGACGGAACACCGCATCAGCCTGCTTAATGTTTTCTAAATTTTTGTGGGGCGCCCTAGTAAATCTATAAGCAATTTTAGCAAGTGTATTGCTATTTGGTTCATAGTCTAGAGAGATCGCTTTGCGCTCGAAGTTTGTCTGTTTGGGATTCCACACGAAGGAACCTTTAATAGTAAGGTCTGGTTGAGGATTTAGGTCAAAACCGCCAAACAAACTGGATAGTGTGCTTTTTGTGTAAGTTTGATTTGGCAAACTAATTTCTCTTTTTTCTAAGTGGAATACTTGACCGAGATTGAATGCCAGAAATTGGCGTCCAGTTTCTTTACTAGTAATTCGCGAGTTAACACCAGCGCTTATGCGGTTTGCATCACCGATTCTGTCTCCGCCAAAACCCGAGATCCCTCCTGAGAATCGATTAGGTAGATACATCGTGTGAGGATTTATATCCATCGTACCAGTGTCAAAAACTGGCAGATTATCTTGGTTAACTTTTGGTATATAAACATAGTAAACACGTGGCTCTAAGGTTTGGAAAAGACTAAATCCTAATATAGAAAAGTCTCTTTCAGCAAATAACGTAGTATCTAATGTTATTACAGGAACGGTACGCGACTCATCTTCATAAATCGAAGCTGGATCATCATTAAAGTATTCGGTATGAGAGATCATAAATTTAGGAGTTACCTTTATAAATGATTTACTATAGTCGTAGGAAAAGGAGGGAGCGACTGTAGTTCTTATACTAGTTAGACTGTGGTCTCGGTTGAAGTAAGTAAAATCAGCTTCAAAATTAGGTTGCACCGCGTATATTTTAGGTAAGTTTTTTAACCTAAATTCAATTTTTGGCAATAGCTGGTATGGCTTCGCTCCAGCGGGAAGACTTCGATTAACACTCTGGTACGCTTGGGTTAGCGCCGAGACATAATAAGACGTATTTTCGTAAACAAATTCCGCTCTTCTATCCATGAAACTCTGGGAGGATTGGCCAATCGTTGTGCCGAAATCTTGGAAATATTGGTCGTCCGAAAGATTTGAAAAGAGAATATCTATTCGTCCCTTATTTTTGAATACTCGGTGGTGATGCTCTGCCCTGATATAAGATCGATCTTGCTTATCTTTAATTTTGTCTCTTATCAAATACTCTAGATCTATAGATCCTGAGTAGTCTTGGTTGAGGTACCTATACTCGGTATCTACTAGCACGCCTCTGTCTTGCATGAAGCGAGGTGCTATCGTCGCATCTTTAGTCGGTGCAATATTCCAGTAATATGGTACTTGAGTGTCGAAACCTGATTCATTACTTGTGCCAAAAACTGGGGCAAGAAATCCCGATTTTCTTTTCTTACTAGTTGGAAAATTAATATATGGCATGTAAAACACCGGAATATCGCGAAAGCGGATAATTGCGTTACTAGCCGACGCGCGTTCATTCTTGTGGTCGATTCTGATCGCACTTGCATCTAGTTTCCAAGTTTCATTGGACATCGGACAAGTAGTGTACTTTACATCTTTCAAAACACTTATCTCATTTGCGGAGTCATGTTCAATGACTACAGCCCTTCCACGCCCAGTACTCTCATTCAACCAGTATTGACCATCATTCAGTGTTGCAGTCTCACTGAGAGAATTAAAATGAAGACTATCTCCAGACCAAGTGGCTCCTTTGCTCCAAAGATGAGCACGACCTTCCGCATCATAAAGTCCAGAGGTTTTGTCGTAGGTAATGACCTCAGCACGGATAGCTTGGACACCTTTGATAACCTCGACATTACCGTGGAATTGACTGCGTCCAGACTCGACAATTCGAGAATTATCAGCACGGATTTCAGTACTTTCTGAACCGATTGCTGGATCTGCATGCATAGGCCTATCAGGAACAAGCTGGTTATTTGGGCAAAATTTCCAGGCATTATTCATTTCGGAGCCCGCAGCATTGGCGGCTTGCGGAGCAGAAAGTAGGGTCGCTAGCACAGAAACAGCGAGTATTCTCAGCTTGACCCGAGGTTTACAGAAAGATCTTGGAAGTTTAACTGTCTTATCCTTGTTTAGTTTTCAAAACTTAGTATAAAAATCGCACAGATCACCGTAAGCTTCAACACGTTATTTGTTGTATGTGCAAGGTACTTACTTTGGGTCCAGTGCTTAGCCTTTAGAGTATTGATTTGGCTCCGTTATTTATATGAGCTGCAATCTTTTTTATTTTCGCGTCTGCGGTGGGGGAGAGCAGAATTTCGAGTCGTTCTTCGTTGTTCAAGGGTAAAAGTTCCGCGAATCTATATGCAACCCACACAGCGTTGTTGAGATGCCAAGGTTTAGGGGGTGCCATTTCGACTAAACTCTCCAGGACTTCAGACAAAAGTTGGGATAAACGGGAAATCTCAAGCTCAGTTATCCCAACGTCTGTGTCCGTTATCACAGGCTCAATTGTTGCAAGATGCAGGCCGTCTTTTCGCTGTTCACTTTGAATCACCTCAAATAATGAAGTACCTTTGGCAACTATATGCAATAAGCCATCTTCCCCTTGATCAAAAGTTTCGATATGGGCGAGAGTACCTACTTTATGGAAGCTAACAGGACCTCGTGTTTCCCGTCCAGACTTCATGAGTACTACTCCAAATTCCTTTTTCTCCCTTAGACACGCGCTGACCATATCTATGTATCGAGGCTCAAATATTTTCAGAGGCAAGAAACTGTCGGGAAATAGTACAAAATTTAGCGGGAAAATTGGAACTTCATTTATTTTGAACATCATATTCTCTCAATTAGGCGAACTATTCGATTAGGTAAGTTTTCTGAAGCTCCATTGCTCATAACAATTACACTGTCTCCTTTTTTTGCCACATCAGCGACCTTTTGGACGATCGCCTCAGGTTTTTCCAAAATAACAACGTACGATAGGGTTTTTAGGGCTTCTGCCAAGTCCCATCCCAGGCCGTTCGGCTTCAAAACTATAACGAGATCGGCACTTTCTAGGGCTGCAGCTAATGCAGTTTTATGTACGCCCATTACCATTGTGTTGGACCGAAGTTCAAGCACTGCTATCAACTTTTTGGTTTTTACATAACTTTTTATGGCAGTTAGCGAAGAAGCTATGGCCGACGGATGGTGTGCAAAATCATCATAGATACGAATACCGTTAGGTGTTCCGATGAGCTGCAATCTTCTGCTAGCATTAGTAAATAATGGAAGTTGATTAATTATAGGTTGTAAATTCTTTGCGACTAACGCGAGAGCCCCTACGGCCGCAGTGACATTCCATGCGTTATGTAATCCAAGCAGAGGTGTAGGGATTTTGAACACACTACCGTCTTTATTGGTAAGTGTTATTTTTTTTTCTGATAACTCGTTGAAATCGACTACCCAGGTATCAGATTGTTTCAGGCCAAATGTTTCCGTTTTTGACCAGCACCCCAATTTCATTAGCTGTTCTATTTCTGAGTGTCCTGAAGGAAACAGGATAACTGACTCGGCGGACATTGTTCTTATAAGATGATGGAATTGTCTGATGATATCTTGAAGGGAATCAAATATATCTGCGTGGTCATACTCTAAATTATTAATAATGAGAAGATTTGGCTGGTAATGTATAAATTTGGAGCGCTTATCGAAAAAAGCAGTATCATATTCGTCTGCTTCTATTATGAAGTAGTCTGATTGTCCTAATCGAGCAGAAACACCGAAGTTCTCAGGAACACCTCCGATAAGGAAACCTGGTTTCAATCCAGCGCTTTCAAATAGCCACGCAACAAGGCTAGACACGGTTGTCTTACCATGAGTACCGGCGATAGCTATTACAAAACGCTCTTGGAGAATATTAATTTTTAACCACTCCGGTCCAGAAACATAAGGTATCCGATTGTTGAGTACATATTCGACTGACAAGTTACCTCGTGACAGGGCATTTCCTATCACTACTAGGTCAGGGCGGTCATCGAAGATTTTAACATCATATCCTTCGGTAACTTTGATCCCTAGTTTGCCAAGAATATCGCTCATGGGGGGATAAACCTTGTTGTCACTACCAGTTACTTTGTGACCTTTTGCTTTTGCTAGGGTGGCTATCCCTGCCATAAAAGTCCCGCCTACACCTAGAATATGAATGTGCATAAATTATCTCACTAGACTACTACTTGAGAATAAAAGAACGCGAGCGTTTGCCATAAGCAGAAAGCATATCCGATCGCTATTAAAAAGGCTCGACCAAAGCTGATTTCTAAAGCGTGCGTTAGTATCTTTGCGGTCGCGCTGAGGTTCCAAACTAGGATTACGGGTTGAAATATAGTGAGGAGACTGGCTGGCGTTAGGGCTATTAATAGATATGCGAAAATGCCGATAATTGCGCCTATTCCCATTAGTGCCGCTAGTGTTTTTTTTAAGCGTTCGTACTTTTTCGCGAAGAGTAAAATAGCTGTAGTTAAAATGATTAAAGTGAGGCATTCGAGGAGGGACAGCAAGGCTGCCGTAGAAAATTTTTCATAATTTAAGTTTATGAAAAGGCTGACAAAAAAATTTGCAGAAAGCGACGTTAAGAATACATTGTTAGATATATTTAGGGTTTCAGGCGACGCTCTCAAACACGCTATTTGCCAAAATAAGACGAGAGTTTTCAATGGAGAAATGTCGACCACTTGTATCTGCTAGAATTTTTTAATGGATAAGTCACTCTTTTTTGACGTGTCTCATAATTTGTTTTAGCTATAGTAAATATTTTCAGGTGATTGTTTCAACGCGAAAATTTTTATGAATGTAGTCTTCAAGAATCTGTTTAAACTCTCCTGCGATGTTTTCTCCTCGCAGCGTTACATGTTTTTCACCGTCCATAAAAACTGGAGCAGACAAGCCTTCTCCTGTACCTGGCAGACTGATTCCAATATTTGCGTGTTTGCTTTCTCCGGGACCGTTTACGACGCACCCCATTACGGCCAAGTTCAGGTTTTCAACCCCAGGAAATTTATCCTTCCAATAGGGCATTTGTGTTCTGATATAAGCTTGGATATCTTGTGCTAACTCCTGAAAGACTGTACTAGTAGTGCGCCCGCAACCGGGACACGCAGTGACGAGAGGAGTAAATGAGCGCAAGCCCATAGTTTGGAGTAATTCCTGGGCTACGATTACTTCTTGGGTTCTATCTCCCCCAGGCTCAGGTGTAAGAGATATCCTGATTGTATCGCCAATTCCTTGCTGCATTAGAATTGCCATTGCGGCTGACGACGCGACGATACCTTTCGAACCCATACCGGCTTCCGTCAACCCCAGGTGCAAAGGGTATCCGCACTCCTTGGCTAGGCGCTGGTACACTACTACTAAATCTTGAACGTCACTACATTTGCACGAGAGAATTATTTTCTCCCTTGCTAACCCGATTTTTTCAGCCTGTCGTGCACTATCAATTGCCGAAAAAACCAGGGCATCATAAGCAACTTCCTTAGCACTTTTAGGTTGCGGGAGTAGATTATTTTCGTCCATCATTTTGGCCACTAAGGCCGGATCAAGACTCCCATAATTGACCCCGATCCTTACGGGTTTGTTCTTGTCTATAGCCGTCTCAATGATAGTAGAAAATTGATCGTCTTTTTTTCTCCCAAAGCCCACGTTTCCCGGGTTTATTCTATACTTAGACAGGGCTTCGGCACATTCAGGGTATTTTGTTAGCAACTGGTGCCCGTTATAGTGAAAATCGCCTATAAGTGGCACATGACAACCGGTTGCATCCAGGAGTTCGCGTATCTTTGCAACTTTGCTAGCTGCTTTTTCCGTGTCAACGGTAATACGGACTAGCTCAGAGCCGGCAGCGGCAAGAGCTTGAACTTGTTTAGCTGTAGCAACAGCATCTGATGTGTCGGTATTAGTCATGGATTGCACCACTATAGGCGCTCCGCCACCCACCGATATGTCTCCCACTTTTGTTTGGGACGATAACCTTCTGTTATTAGAGCATATATCGGCCATTGCTAATTCCCTTCATATCTCCTCGTAAAAACGATGTCGAATGTATTATACACCTTGGTTGAAATTAATTACTAAAATACATCGTCGAATTTGGCTCACACAGTGATATTAAGCCGCACTTCTGGTTTTAAGCTGAGAAATCTCGTATCCTTTTCGTTTGCAATTTTCACAAAACTTTTAGGTCACCGTAATGAAGAAGCCATATAAAACCGAAGATGAGTGGAGGGCACGTCTCTCACCCGAAGCCTATCAAGTTTGTAGGTTACAAGGGACGGAGCCACCGTTTTCTGGGAAATATGATGATTGTAAGAGTACCGGCATATACAGATGTATTTGTTGCGATTCCATGCTGTTTGATTCAGAACACAAATTTGATTCAGGTTCGGGTTGGCCCAGTTTCTTTCGCACCATTAACAGCGATACAGTTGAGCTGAGAAATGATCAGAGTCACGGGATGATTCGGGTAGAAGTAGTCTGCGCTAATTGTGAGGCTCATCTCGGGCATGTTTTCAATGATGGCCCGCAACCGACTGGCCAACGTTATTGCATTAATTCTGTTGCGTTAAACCTAGACTCGGAAGAGTAATTCTTATAATAGATTTAAAATGCTAGGCCTTTGGGAGCGTCACCCCTGTTTGACCCTGATATTTCCCACTTCTATCAGCGTACGAAGTTTCGCACGGATCATCCGAC
>CACEAA010000035.1 GCA_902557415.1 uncultured Pseudomonadota bacterium
TGCTTTTCGGTACATACACGACAAGGTACACGTAAAAAATTTGGTTGCCATACCGAGTAACCCCGCTATCCACATCCAAAAAACAGCCCCCGATCCTCCTGCGCTAATCGCTACCGCAACACCTGCGATATTTCCCATCCCTATAGTGCCCGATAGTGCAGTACTAAGCGCACGAAAATGAGATACTTCGCCAGGCGCTAGCTTTGAATCAAACTTTCCAGCTAATAAAAGAAAGGAATGGCGCAAATGACGTAAGGGCGCAAACCGAATCAAATAGGCGAAATAACAGCTAGCACTCGCCATGATGATGACAAGAGGAAGGCCCCATACTAAATTAACGACTTTAGCCCAAAATATTTCCATAAAGTTTTAACTAATAAATTTTCAATGCATGATAATAAGACATGGAGGTGAAACAACAAGATATTTGATATCTTTGAAATAGAAAACCATTCTAGAGGAGTTAAGAGTCTTGAACAGGAAGAGTAGTCCACTACAGTTAGGACTTTTTATGCCGAATTGTTCGAATATGTCCGCTATCTCAACGTACCGCACAGTAGAGGATGAATGGCCATATGAAACGAACAAGAAAATCGCATTAGCGGCAGAGGATGCGGGCTTCGATTTGCTCTTCCCGGTAAGTCGTTGGCGAGGGTTTGGAGGCGAGACTGATTATTTAGGTACTTCCCTAGAAACCATGACATGGGCATCAGCACTTTTAGCAGTAACGTCGCGTATTAAAGTTTTCTCTACAGTACATGTGCCTGTCTTCAATCCAGTTGTGGTCGCAAAAATGGGGGCTACCCTAGACCATATAAGTGGCGGGCGTTGGGGAGTAAATCTTGTGAGCGGCTGGAGCGAAAAAGAGTTTGGAATGATGGGCATTAAACTCCTGCCGCATGAAGAACGCTACAAAAGGACTGAAGCCTTTATAAAAATATTAATCGGGTTGTGGTCAGAAACACCAGGAACTTTTCAACACGATTCTCCATGGTACCAAGTCAAAGATGGGTACTCACTGCCGCAGCCGAAAAGTTTACCGCCTATCGCCAATGCCGGCACGTCGGAGGATGCGAAACAAATGACTTCTTCTTTATGCGACTGGGCATTTATTTCAACTCCCACAATAGAAGCCACCGCTGGTATCGTTAGTGACATCACGCAACGGGCATCTCGTGTCGGGAGGACAGTCGGTTGTGCGGCATTTCCGTTTGTCCTGTGGCGAAACTCTGAAGACGAGGCTCAATCCGAACTAGCTAAAATCATCCAACACAAAGACGAGGTGGCTGCACAAAACTGGTTGGATGGACTAGCAATCGGCAGTGGCTCCTTCGATCAGTTCACCCTTGATATGATGACCGTTGGTGCGGGTGCAGTTCACGTGATAGGTACCGCGGAGCAAGTTGCAATAAAAATCAAAGAGATGCACGACGGAGGTTTAAATGGAATACTAATGGTATTTCAGGCTTACTTAAATGACACGATCCGGTTCAAGAAAGAGATTATGCCTATACTCTACGAAATGGGCGTTATTACTAGTTTGGATAAAAACAAAGGGGAATAATTATGGCATCTGCCGGCCACTACAAGACCGAAGCAATTCAGGAGGTCTTTTACGGGAAAAGTGCTCAAGACTCTCTACAGGAAATCATATCCTCGCAAGACGGGAAAAAGCGAATCGTTTTTGTCACTAATACCAGCCTTACTAAAAAAGGCGGTTTAGCAGATCAGGTGAAAATAGCTTTAGGGGATAGCCTTGCCGGCGAGCTTCAAGGCCTGAAAGCACATTCACCTAGAGCAGATGTTATGTCCTTAATGAAACTATTAAAAAAGACAAAAGCGGATATGGTAGTAACTCTAGGAGGGGGCTCAGTGTGCGATGCTACGAAGGTAGCTTGTATAGCGCTCGAAAATAATGTCCAGAGTGCTGGAGACATTGCGAATCTTGCTAATGCAGCAGAATTAAATCCGCCTAAAGTAAGACATATTGCGATACCAACCACATTATCCGCAGGCGAGTACACTGGCTTTGCTGGGATCACGGACGAGAGTATCCCGAGAAAGGAACTTTACTACCATGCGAGCATGGTGCCTAATATTGTAATACTTGACTCGGCCATGACTGTGGACACACCCGATCGATTGTTTTTTGGGACGGGGATTCGGGCTGTTGATCATTGCGTAGAAACATGGTGCTCAGTGGATGCAAACCCGATTGTCGAAGCTACGGCTCTAAGAGGTCTACAGTTACTAGTCAACGGATTACGTGTATGCAAAGCGGATCACAAAAATCTCGGGAGTCGTCTCGATTGCCTCGTCGGTGCCTGGCTTTCTATACAAGGCGTCGCAAACGGAGTTTCCCTTGGTGCTAGTCATGGCATTGGTCATATATTAGGAGGTACGGCTGGGATGCCCCATGGAGAAACCTCGTGCGTCATGCTGCCCCATGTTTTGCGTTATAACGCAGCTTCTAACTCAGCTCAACAAAATGTGCTTGCTGAAATCATGGGGAACAATAAAACGGAACTAGCAGACCATATCCAACAGCTAGTTGCGGAACTAGAGCTTCCTGGAAGACTACGTGATGCGGATGTGCCCAAAGAGTTACTTCGTACCCTCGCCGAGGAGTCACTGCTGGATATTTGGATAGCAACTAATCCACATCCGATAAACACAGCGGATGAGATTTTCACCCTTTTAACTGAGGCTTGGTAATAACTTATATTATCTACGTTAAACTATAATCATATAACATTGGCGGTAGCAAGTATGGCAAAAGTAAGTGTAAAAAAGATCATCGGCACGTCGGCTCAAACAGTTTGGGAATATGTGTCAAACTGGGGAGGTACAAACGAATGGATACCAGGTGTGGGTCCAGTTACCGTAGAGGGTGATGGCGTGGGAGCAATTCGCAGTGCAGATCTCTCGCCAGAAACAGGCTTCCCGGGACGTATCTCTGAGCGACTCGAATCTTATGACAATCAAGTAATGTCGTTCAGCTACAGCGTTATTGGAGATAGTCCTATCCCGATTACAGATTATCTAGCGTCTATGTCGGTGGAAAAATTGTCAAATAACACCTGCGAAGTAACTTGGGAGAGTACCTGGAAAACTGAGTTAGATGAGTCGGAACTAATAGCAGCTTTCGAGATGCTATACTCTATTTCATTGGATAACGTGGCGAAAGCTACTTGCTAACAAACTTGTAAAGGAAAACCCTATGGATTTTGGTATCACATTCCCTTCTTATATACGGGCATATCACGATGTAAAAATGGCTGAAGAATATGGCTTCACCCATGCATGGTTCTACGATTCGCAAATGTGCTATAGCGATGTCTATGCAACAATGGCTCTCGCTGCCGAACATAGCAGGTATATTAAATTGGGGACACTAGTATCTATCCTGGGTAATAGGATCGCGCCTGTCACCGCACACTCGATTGCAACCATAAACGAGCTAGCTCCCGGAAGAGTGATTTTAGGAGTCGGTTCGGGTTTTACCGGTAGAAACGTCATGGGTATGCCACCAGCAAAATTAGCAACCATGCGACACGAGATTGAAGTGATTAAAAGACTCATTAAGGGAGAGGAAGCGCGCTATATTGAAGGCAACCTTAAGCGGGATATTCGTTTCCTAAATCGAAACAACGGATATATAAATGTTAAAGATAATATTCCACTCTACATGGCTTCAAATGGACCAAAAGCAAATGATATGGTTGGGGAATTAGCTGACGGCTGGGTTACTATTGGGCTCGACCCAAATTACATCAAAGCGGGCGTCGAGCAAATCAAGGCCGCCGCAAAACAACATGGACGTAATGCGAGATCGCTCTATACAACAAACCTCACAAACGGTTGCGTCCTGAGACCAGGGGAGGACATTATGTCACGCCGAGTGATCAAGCAGGTAGGCCCCTCTGCCATCCTACTACTCCATACAAATTGGGCCCCTAAAAAAATGGCTGCTGGTCCTTTTGCCCCTCCTGAGGTCGCAGACTTAGCCAAAAAATATTTCAATCAGCATATCAAAAAAATGAAAACTCCGATGGCTAAAAGATATCAGCAAATGCACGCTGGCCATCTGACTCAGCTTCAACCAGGTGAAGAAAAATACCTCACGCCGGAACTTATTAAAACTGCCACTCTAACAGGGTCGCCAAGCGAGATAATCGATCGAATAAGAGAGCTTGAAGATGCCGGCGTCTCCAACATTGCTTTGAACGTTTGTGGCACAGACGCCCGAGGCATCATCCGAGAATTCGGTAATGAGATTATTGCGAAGCTATAGTAAGCTCTATTCTCAATTATGACTGAAGAAATTTCTTTAATCTCGTCACCGCAAGATATTGATGCGTCGTGGATCCAAAAGGCACTCCTATCTGCCGGCATAGAGACGGGAGTACATAATGTCGACATTGAGACTGTGGGCACCGGACAACTCGGCGAAACAAGACGCTTCCATATAAGCTATAAACAAAAGCATGTTGATCTGCCGCGGACGTTGATTGGCAAATTTCCTTCCGACAATGAGGTTGCTGCGTCTACCGGGAAGGAAATGGGTTTTTATAGAGGCGAGGTCATGTTTTATCGCGAACTGGCCGAGAGAACTAAAATCAACACGCCAAAATGCTACCTCGCTGAAATTAATGCTGAAAATAATTTTGTGCTGTTAATGGAGGATCTTGCGCCAGCAAGCCCCGGCGATCATATGTCAGGATGCTCAGAACAAAATGCACTCGTGGCTATTAAAGAGGCTGCACTTTTACACGCCGCGTTTTGGAATGACTCAGAGCTTGAACAGCAAAAGTGGCTTTATGTCCCAGAAGGTGCTCAAGGGTTTTATACCACCGACCTTATAGAGAGTTCTTGGGACTACTACAAAGATACTTTCTCTAGCATGATGGATGAGGACGTGATTAAAGTGTGCGATAAATACGTTTCTTCGCATGCCGCTTGGAATGCGCCACGGGAAGGTCCTAAATGCTTTTCTCATAATGACTATCGCGTCGATAATATGCTTTTTGATGATAAGCAAGTGGCTGTAGTCGACTGGCAAACCAGTAACTACCTCGCTACTGGAATGGATGTCGCATATTTTATTGGAAGTGCATTTTCGCGAGACCAACGACGAGCGATAGAGCACGATCTCTTAGCCGAGTATCACAAGGTTCTAGAGCTCGAAGGAGTTAGAGACTATTCCGTTTCGCAGTTAACTGATGATTACCGACATTATAGCTTTGCAGTTTTAGCAGTAGCTATCGCAGCAGCAGTTATCGTTAAACGCTCTCCAAGAGGCGACGAACTTTTTCTCAAAATGATCACTGACGGTGCTTACCAAGCACTTGATAATGATGCCTTGGATTTGTTGTAGATATTATGATTCGGTTGGCAAAAAATCACCTAGACATTGGCCTATTTACTACGGACATCAATAGTCATCATGACTTTTGGTCTGGTCCTGTAGGTTTAGAATTAGACCATGAACTAAAATTTAATCAGGAGATAACGCAACATCGATACGACGCACACGGATCGGTCATCAAGGTAAACCAACATAAGGGTGTGCTTACCAATGTGTCTCCTTCTGGCTTTAGCCAACTCACTATTGCGAAGGATATCTCTGATCCGCAGATGCTAAAGCACCCAGGAGGAGACTCGGTCGAACTAGTGCCTCATGGAACTCGCGGCGTGGTCGGGATCGGGATAACTATCTCGACAACTAATATAAATGCCCTCATGAATTTTTATGTAGAGATCATGGGCTTTGATTATATTAATGACACTACTGTGAAGTGCGGTGACACAATTCTATTTATCACCGAGGGACAATCGGGAAGCCACGTTGACAGTTTTATTGGTCCTAACTTTCGATATCTTACGGTTCAGATTTTTGATGCAGATGAAGAATGTAATCTAGTTGCGGCAAAAGGCGGAAATATTGTGCAAGCGCCGGTTACCATTGGAGAGATCGCGCGCTATGGTTTTGTGACAGATCCCGACGGCAATTGGATAGAGATCTCGGCACGCGCATCGTTAACAGGCATAGTACCTAAACCCGACTAAATTAGTTATTTTTTTATTCTGGTAGCCCGATTGTGACCTTCATTGCGAACCGATGGACCAAGAGAGAAACCTAACAGTCCTTTTTTGCGGGTCGCACCTACCACGTCGTTTTCGGTTGTTTTGTCGACAACGGAATCGCGATTAGTTAACAGATGATTGCACATACCTAATGCGCCCTGCCGAAAAAAGATTAGCTCAGTCGGAGTTAGAGTTTTCGAACTTGAAGCTTTCATTTCAGCAGTGAGCGCCGCTGACTCAGCTCGACAAGTGACATTCATACTATTTGCGCTGCTCGCATAAAACGAAGTAGCTAACAGAAATATAAAGAATCCACGGTACATGCTTTTTGCCTTAATTCTTAAGGCTAAAAGATTACCTAAAGAAGAAACATACATCAACACGTCGCCAAAAAAAAAGGGGCCTCGGAAGACACTACCGCGACCCCTTTTGCACATAAATCGCCTCTGTTAGAACTTAACCTTAAGATCTAATTGTAAGATATCTTGGTCAACATTCTTCACTGGGTCTTCAGTCGCATAATAATCAAGACCTACTGAAACACGCTTGTTGATTTTATATCCAATAGCTATTTCATGGCCCTTGATTCCTGTATCACCACCGAAACGATCGGAGTCTGGGAGAAAATCTGGCACTGCGTTGTGATCAACATCAGCATACAAATATTTCATCTTGAATTTTCCGATTTTATACTTGAAGCCGGCAATCCATGCCGTATCTTCGTTAGTATTCGTTTCATAGTTATTGATGTATTCACCAACTAGCGCGAATTTACCACCACCTACTTTTGTACCGATCTCACCAGCCAAGTTAAATGAACCTAGATTATTATCCGTATTCGTCTCTCCAGCCCCTGTGTAGTCAGAGGATCCGGCAGCTTTCATTTTGCCAAAAGTGTAGACTGTACCGGCTAATTTACCGTACATCTTTCCAGATTTAAATTTCGTTCCAATCTGGCCATATCCCATGTGTGAATCGTGATCACCACCCGTTGAAGTCTTGTCTTCCTCTAGTACCAAGATACCTGCGTTCAACCAAAGCGGCCCTCCCTTAGGAGCGAAGCTCATTGCCACACCTTCAGGATTGATATCGCCATCCCACATCACGTCAGTTGGTGCCCAAAGATATTTTTTACGCTTAAATTTACCAGCAATTGCCTTCAACCCTGTGTTCCCATGAGTATACTGCGCATAAGCGTAGTCTAGTTGGATACCCTTGGTCGAAAATGCATCTTGCATAGTTTGATTTGTAGAACGCGGATCATCTCCACCAGATGCAAGGCCAGCACCCACTTCCCAATTAGAGATTGGTTTGGCGATAACACCTAAGCGATAACGAATTCGTCCCCGACTTCTATCGTCCGCACCATCTTTAGACTCAAACTGGTAACGAGTTCGGATGTCACCTTTGACCTTAACTTTTTCAGCCCATTTTACTTTCTTGAGCGATTTTTCAGTCTTTTTCTCTAATTTACCCAATTTCTTTTCTATGCCAGCCACTTTCTCTGGCGCCACCACAGAAGCCTTCTCGTGGTCCGCGGACGCGGCCCCTTTTAAAATCGAATACTCATCAGATGTAATAGTCCCTTTATCAACCAACACTTTCAATAAATCAAAAAGAGCTTCGTTAGAAGCGCTTGCAGACATTGAGAAGGTAGCTAAAGTGAAAAATACTGATGAAATTAACAATGCCAAACGCTTTCTAGTCAAGCTCACGGTTATATCTCCAGATTTATTGTTGTTTAGTTACGAAGCAACTAAAAACCAACATAGTGGGTTTTTAATCACATATTTTTATTACCCGCCTAAGATATTTAATTTTTATGACATTTTTATGACACACGACAGAAGTTGAACTAACTCAAAGACAACGGGATAGCTGAAGTTTGACACCTGCTAAGTTACTTAATAAAAACTAAATTTTTATGACAATGATCGATTAATCGGGAATACTTATTCGAGAAACATCGAAATAAAGTGAGTAGAAATATGAATGAAAAATCAAACACTAAACTCATGCCTGTGGTAATAAACCAACATCTTGCCAACGTATATCCTTCTCTAGCAATGATGGCTGGTATGCAGCTAGAAGTTTTTACTGCAATCGGTGAGGAAAGTAAGGACTTGGATTCAATAGCAGGAATTCTCGAAGTGAGGTCAGCGAAACTGCGTCCCCTGCTTTACGCACTCGTGACTGCCGGGCTACTTATCGTCGACGGCAACAACTTTGAAAATAATCAAGAAGCCAAGGAATTTTTAATTAAAGGAAAGCCTCGCTATATTGGCGGCATGCATAGCGCTTACTCCGATTTGTGGGCCTCTACAATGCATACTGCGGAATCTATTCGTACAGGACACCCCCAAGCCGAGCATGACTTTGGGAATATGTCACAGGACGAACTTCGAGCGTTTATTCGCGGTCTCGACGCCGGAGCTTCTGCGACCGCGCGTAGATTGCAAAAAGAATTCGATATGGGGCGCTTCGAGAATATACTAGATGCAGGTGGTGGCTCAGGCGGTTTAGCCATTGCACTTTCGCGACTCTGCCCTAATGTGAAATTAACTGTTGCAGATCTATCGAATGTAACTCCGGTGACTAGAGAATGTGTCCAAGAGGCTAACTTATCGGAACAAATCTCCGTTGAAGATTACGATCTGGTAAACCAAAAAGTACAAGGAACCTATGATGCAATAATTATGCGTTCTGTTCTGCAGGTGCTGGGGCCAGAACAAGCCGAGGCTGCTTTGAGCAATGCTGCCAGTGGTTTGAGACTGAATGGCGAACTTTATATGGTTGGGAGAGTACTCGACGATTCTCGATTGACTCCGATAGATTCCGTATCAGTCAACGTTATGTTCCTCAATGTTTATCAGGAGGGCCAAGCATACACTGAGAGTGAATATAATAATTTTTTCATATCGGCCGGACTAGAAAAAGTTTCTCGCACACTATTGTCGGGAGGATACAGCATAATAAGAGGAACTAAGATCAGTGAAACCTGATATGAGAAACTCACTTGTATGCTAAATCCCTACAAATTTTTGAACAATTCTAGGCAATACCTTTTTAAATTCTAACTGCCCTTCGGTGACTGCAAGACAAATACATTCTCCTCCGCTTGTTATGACGGGTTGGTGTTCTACTGTCTCATCTGCCTCTTCAATATCGCCAGCTTGAAAGATCTGTGAACCACAGAAATATGCGCCCTTCATGACTAGCGTTAGTTCACTCCCTTTGTGTGAATGAACTGGCAAAGTGACCCCAGGTTGTCCTCGCAACATCCACATCTGTACGTTGTCTTCCTTAATTAATCGACACAATTTCAGACCTTCCCCAAAACTTTTCCAAGGCAACGCATTGAAACTACTATCTAGGTAAGTCGAAACTAATTTTTCTAAGTCAGCCACGTGCCCTGTACTTTCGGCACGAGAAGCATCATCTGAAGTGTTGTTAATGTTGTCATATTTTTCGTGACACATCTCGATCGGTGCAGTAGATGACTGGCCGATGGTATCCAGTAATTCTCCCCCAAGGCGCTCAGCATCTCTAACTACTTCCTTACAAGTAGAACAAACATCCACATGAGCTTTTAAAATCTGGTCAAATAATGAGGGTAAATTGCCGCAAGCGAAATCTAGGAGCCACGCGTCGCTTGGATGATGCTTGATATTCATACAGTGTCCTTGAAAGATTTCCGCAATTTCTGAAAACCGAGCCGAGCTCGTGATTTCACAGTTCCCAGCGGAAGATTTAAATCTTCAGCTATCTCGCGGTGCGACCTACCTTCAAAATAAACCTTGAAAATAACATCTCTTTGCTCGATTGGTAGAGTCTCAACCGCATCAATAACTTGATTACGGACCAAATCTTTCTGCGGTTCATCGTGAACTTCTTCCATCGTTTCCGCTATTGTTCCAACTTCTTCATGAGCGGCAGCACGTCGTGCTCCAGAACGATATAAATCGATCATTCGGTTCCGTGCCAAAGTATAAATCCAAGTGCGCGCTGATGCTTTCCTAGAGTCAAATGATTTAGCCCGAGACCATGCGGCGACCATCACATCCTGCACTACGCTTTCCGCTTCACCCATCGCGCACCCCCTAGAAGTGACCCAAGCCACAAGTTTGGGGGTGAAGATTTCAAAAAACTTATCAAATGACTCCGTGCTGGCGTTATCTCTCACCTCAAGTAACAGACGAGTTTCTTCTTGTCGAGCCAGACTAGTATCCGGCTGGCCAGATGGCGTTAATTTGATAATATTCCCCATTTGTCTTGCGCTAGGCACTTTTTGCTGAGTTAACATACTCTATAATACACGTTGAAAATAACGATTACGATAACGATGGAGAAAAGGATCACCGAGGATGCTCAGAAACCTGATCCTACCGGATCCCAAAAACGTATTCGGTGCATGCAAATTTAAACTACTGGAAATAAAATGTACGAAAGCCAGTTAGACGGCTCAAAAATAGCTGTAATTGGTTCAGGAATATCTGGCTTAGCCGCGGCCTGGGCTCTAAGTAAAAAGTATCAGGTAACTGTTTTTGAGAGTAGTAATTACCTAGGGGGGCATGCCAACACGGCCGTTTGTACCCATGAGGGCGAACGATTTGCCACAGATACGGGTTTTATTGTCTTTAACGATCGGAATTATCCGCATCTAAATATGTTGTTCGAGCATCTGCAAGTTCCAATAGAAAACAGCAACATGTCATTCTCCGCATCGTTCCCTGACCGAGATCTTGAGTACTCTGGCGGGGATCTGAGAGGTCTATTCGCGCAAAAGAAAAACTTACTCAGACCTTACTTCTGGAGAATGCTGATTGATATCGCGCGTTTTTACAGAAAATCTGAAGAGTACATGCGACGCGACCTTGATGACGTTTCAATCGGACAGTTACTAGCTGCAGAGAATTACAGCGCAGCGTTTTTAAATAGTCATTTAATCCCGATGGCATCGGCCATTTGGTCATCGGCGAATGATCAAATTCTGTCATATCCAGCACAATCATTTCTAAATTTCTTTGATAACCACGGTCTATTGAAAATAACAGATCGACCGCAATGGCAGACCGTCCGCGGGGGAAGTAAAGAATACGTGAGCAGACTGGTCGAAGATGCAAATTTCGAGATACGCGCGAAAACTGAGATATCGGACGTTACTAGACACAAAGGTCGTGTGACATGTACAGATTCTGAAGGGAGATCAGAGAGCTTTGATAATGTCGTAATCGCGACACACGCAGATCAAGCGTTGGCAATTCTAAGAGAACCCTCGGAACAGGAAATAACGATCCTTTCTCCATTCAAATACAGCACAAATAATGCTTGGTTGCACCAAGACGTAAGGCTTATGCCTAAACGACGAAATGCTTGGGCGAGCTGGAATTACGTTGAATCAGAGCAAGGATCAAATAATTCTGCATCAGTAACCTATTGGATGAATCAACTTCAAAATATTGTCAGACCCAAAAATATCTTTGTTAGCCTCAATCCTGCGGTCGCGCCCAAGGCAGAAAGTGTGATAGAAAAATACGTATATACGCACCCAATCTTCACCAAAGACACGCTCGACGCACAAATGAAGTCTATTGAAATCCAAGGAAAGAATAATACTTGGTTTTGCGGTTCCTATTTAGGACATGGCTTCCACGAAGATGGTGTCCAAGCAGGTTTATGGGTTGCCCAGCAGTTTAAAAGTGGGCCGAATTGGCTACCGAGCATTCCATGGGATAGGATCCCAAGAAGCTATGACCAATAAAGCAGAACTCACCGACAGCAATCTGGACTCCCCTAGTCGCGTTTACGAAGGGAAAGTGTTTCACGCTAGGTACGTGACTAAGCGGCATTCATTCAAATATTCAGTGTTCTACTTTCTGCTTGATCTTGATCGCTTACAAGACTTGGCTAGCAGTAACTTCTTGTTTGGCTACAATCGCTTTGCGTGGTTTTCTTTTTTTGACCGCGACCATGGCCATGGCGGTGAAAACTTGAAAACTTGGTTAAACAAACTATTGAAAGAACACAATGTAAGTAGCGAGCAACTCACTTTCCGAATTTTATGCATGCCAAGAATACTAGGATACGCCTTTAATCCAATCTCTGTGGTGTACTGTTCAGACAAAAATAATGAATTGAAGGCGATAGTTTACGAAGTCAATAACACCTTCGGTGAAAGGGTGCACTACCTTATCCCTGTGAATAGTGACTCTGATCTAATACACCAAACTTCGAGGAAAAACTTATTTGTTTCTCCCTTCTTTGATATGTCAGGATACTACGATTTCCACATAAGCCAACCAGAACATCGGGTCAGCCTTGTCATCGACTATAAGCATGAAAAAGAAACACGGCTGAGAGCGACTTTTTCAGGAGAGGAGAAACCATTCACAGTCAGGACCTTAGCTAGGTTACTTCTCGCATATCCACTTCTAACCACTAAAGTGATCATTAGTATACATATACAAGCCGTTAAATTGCTATTCAAGAGAGTACCCTTTGTGAAACATATAAAGTCTATAGAGAAAACAGTAATTATTGGATCTGACATTCAATGAAATTTCTAAAACACATGACTCTCAC
>CACEAA010000036.1 GCA_902557415.1 uncultured Pseudomonadota bacterium
TCACCATTAAAGAGCACGAGTTCTCCTGGCATTAATTTCACACTTTGCATGACCGTTTTAGCCCCCTTTATTCTTGTGAAAAGTTCGCACTCGAGTCTACAGGAAGAATTATCCTGTAGCCCTACTAACGCAGTGTATCTTGCTTGGGAGTAGTATGAAGTATCATAGTGAAACCCTATATGATCTCCTTTGCGGGTGTAGAGATACAAGGCGTATGCATGCGAGTCATTAGGCGGACAAGTTAGTAGCTTTTTATTCGTAATTTGAGAAAAGAGGTCTAAGTGAGATGTCGAGAAATAGATCTCCGTAAATATAGGTGCAGACTTTTCCAAGTTAAAGCGAGAAACACTGCCCCCACTTTTATGTCGTGGGAGATAGCTTCTATGGACGTAAGGCTCAACTTCCGGCAGTATTTCTAACAATTGGTTTGTTATACTTGCAGGCAAGAAATCAGGAATGCGGATGAACTCGTCTGTTTTAAGGAAATTATCTCGCAAGATTTGACGGTCAAATTTTGCGATGTGAGACCTTATTTGTTGCTCTATTTTATTTTTGGGTGATGATTCCATACCTGTATGATACTAAAATTTCTTGTTCATAGGTTTTTGTAAACACATCATTGTTCGGCGAGTTTGATAGATTCTCGAATTCCGAGATTTTCCATGGCCCAATGGTTATATCGATCAGTTTGGAGTAATACAAAGAGAAGTCATGTCTAAGAGTATAAAAGTATTATTTCTGTTGCTAGGCGTCGCGCTGTTGCTTCTTGTCATTGGAGAGACAGACACTACGAAATTGTGGCAGCATGTTACTTCTGTAGGGTTCTTAGGTATTTGCTTAATACTGGTTGTGTATTTTTTCTATTTTGGTTCCGATGTCTTAAGTTGGCAAGTAGTTCTAATCAAGTCCAGACTAAGTTCACGTTGGTTCTTTCGACTTTATGCAGCTCGTATGGTTGGAGAAGCATATAATAATATTACTCCCACTGCGTCTCTGGGCGGGGAACCAATAAAAGCCTGGTTGATGAAGGCGAACTGGGGAGTTCCGCTACGGGACTCCGGATCGTCCTTGGTCATAACTAAGACAGCGAGTATGCTATCTTTAAGTATTTTTGGTGCTCTCGGTGTATTTTTGATGGCTGACGAGGCCGCGTTCACGATTGCGGAGAAGAATGCGGCCACAGCCAGCGTGATTTTTGTAATTTTTTCAACTATCGTATTTTTTTTGATGCAATATTTCCAGTTTTCGTCTTCTCTGACCAAAAAGTTGGGTCGCTTCGAATTTGCTAAAAAGCTCACGCGGTCATTTGCGGCAGTGGAAGACATCGATCATCAGTTCGTATCCTTCTATAAGCAACATTATGCGCGAGCATTTTTTTCGTGTTTAGCTGCAATGGGCAGTTGGTTATTTGGTGTTTTAGAAATTTATGTCATTTTGTACCTAATTGGCTTTCCTTTAAGTATTCAAGAGGTATTTATTGTTGAGAGTATTGTTCAGTTAGTGAGGGTCGTTACATTTTTTATACCGGCCGGACTAGGGACACAAGAGGGTGCTTTTTTGTTAACGATTGGTGCTCTCACTGGTCTACCATCAGTGGGGGTTGCGACGGCTCTACTCCGACGTTTTAGGGATTTTATTTGGATTGCTGGTAGCCTGGTGCTCGCTTCATTTTATTCTATCAAACCTTGGTCGTCGATCGATTCAGTCGGAGACGGATGATTTTGGTCTAAGTTATTTCGACTTAACGCCATCGAACCAATCTATGGCGTCTTTTATGGCGATGACTGCGGGTCTACTTGTGTAGTTAAGTTCTCGTTTAGCCCGTTCTGAGCTAAAGTACATTTGATATGCCGCCATTTTTAGACCTTCTACAGTAGCTTGCGGCGCTGGTCCATTAGTCAACCAAGCCCAAAATTCGGATGTGTAAGCTATCGGAAATATTAACTTTCTTGGTATACAGATCCTCGGAGGTTTCCGGCCAGAAGCGTTAGCCACATGAACCAAGATTTCCTTCAGTGTTAAGTCCTCGCCACCGAGTATGTATCTTTCTCCTACAGTACCATTTTGGAATGCAAGAATATGTCCCGTTGCGATATCGTCAACGTGTGCAATATTTAATCCAGTGTTCACGTACGCAGGCATACGCCCATTTATTGCGTCTAAAATAATTCTTCCGGTGGGGGTCGGTTTTACATCTCTAGGACCAATTGGGGTCGAAGGGTTTACGATAACAGCGGGTAAACTCTCGGTTCGTATCAACCGATTTACTTCCTCCTCCGCTAAAAATTTCGATTTTTTGTAATGTCCAATCATGTCCGATAGTTTAGATTGGGTCCACTCGTCTGATATTGTTCCATCTTTTTTCACTCCTATAGTAGCGACACTGCTGGTATAGACTACGCGTTCAATATCATTCTCAAGCGCTCCTAACATGATATTTTTTGTTCCCAAGACATTATTGTCATATAAGTCTCTGCGGCGCCGAGCCCACAGTCGATAATCTGCCGCAACATGGTACAGATGCTTACAGCCACGAAGTGCATTTTTTATTGAACAAGGGTCTCGTATGTCACCCACAAAATTTTCTGCATCAATATCTTGAATTGTGCTTGTGTTACTGCTTTGTCGAATTAGTAATTTAATTTCGACACCATTTTTTTGCAGTGCGCGGGCGATAGCGTTTCCGAGAAAACCGGTAGCTCCGGTGACTAATGTTTTCATTATTGTTAGCTGCCTCTCAGAATACTTCGGTATTGTCTATACACGATCATGGCCCCGATAGGGGCGCCGATTATTGCGGCGTGTAAGAAGAGCTGCAGTCCTTCGCACATTGTTACTATCGGCAAAAGATATAGGACGTCTTCAGCTTCAAAGCCTCCTAACCCTGGCTGTTGAGTACCGACCTTACCTACTCTATCTTCAATTAGATAGCGCAAATGAAAAATAAACGCCACTGAAAACCCTGCTAATATGCCGCCAATCAAGTTAGATATTTGAGTCGAGGTACTCAGGCCATATCCTATGCTGACAAATAATAGAATAGTCACAATCCCATCCGAAACTAGATCAAATAAATGACCAAAACGGCTTGTTTTAGATCCTATTCGCGCTAGTTCACCGTCCATGTGATCGACAAAGTTTGAAAGCGCTATCATGAGCGCCGCGCAATTAATTTGATCAGTGAAGGCAAATAGCCAACAACCCAAGATACCAGTTAGCAGGCGCAGTGAGGTAAAGTGGTTTGGTTGAACTACTGTCGAAGATGCTAAGGGTGTGACAAACCAAGCTGCCAACTGAGCATCCCATGGTTTATTCCTCATGATTTTGTGATCCTAGCTTTCATAAAATAGTTTAGTAGAAGCGGCAGAAGGATTAAGGAACAGATTAAATTAATTACTAGGCCAATTGATAGCAGTACTCCCATGCTGGCGGTGCCAGCATGCGGGGAAAACGCGAGATTACCGAAGCTGGCCCCTGTAGTGAGCGCGCTCAAAAAAACCGCCTTGGCCGTACCCGTTTGAAGAAAATTTTCATTTTTTTGCTGCATGCGCTTGTATCGATAAAGTACATGCAGTGTGCTGTCCACGCTTATCCCAATTAGGAGAGGTAGTGCAATAATGTTCGCAAAATTGAATGACATATTTAACGCTACTAGAGTCGCCACTGTGCAAACACATCCGACTACTAAAGGCGTCATAACGATTAATAGCTGTCTAATACTTCTGGTTGATAGCCAGACTACCGAAGTTACGATGACTATAGCGAACAAAAATGCCTGTATAAAAGATTTTATTACCGCCTGGCTAGCCTCAGCATTTATGATTGGGACACCTGTGGCATTTTGTCCAACAACTTCGCGAACTTTTTTTATAAATTGCCCCATTTCCTCGCTAGTGCCCAAACCATTTTCGGGAATGATTTCGAGGCGATAACTGCCATCATTACTGACCCATCGCTCCTTCAAAGTTTTAGGCAAAGATTGTAGGCTGATTTTTTCAGCTTCGATTCCGGAATTGATCTGTGCAATTAATTCAGGGAAATAGCGCATAACATGTGAGTCTAATTGACGGTAGAATTTCTTTTTTCCTTTATCATCAAGATGTATATTGGCTTGTTTTAACCTGTTGAGTGTTTCTGAAAAGGCCAGTACCTGAAAAGTGGGGTTAGATATCTCCGCGATCGTTTCTAAATTTCTATCGATATTTTCCTCTAACATAGAAGAATCGTTGGCAGGAGAATTGATTTCGATATCACCCCCTAGGGACCACATCATATTTTCGATGATTTTTAATTTTTCATTTTGGTCATCAGGAATGAAATCTTGCATTGTCTTGACTTCTTTAACCTCCGGTAACTTTATTAAAGCGGCTACCAGGTTTTGAGCTTTCTGCTTATCTGGAACTATAAAATTAATTATATCCATAGTTACTTCACCGTCCGAAGAAAGTTCAAGAAGTGTGGTAACTGACTCGGCCTCTGGATTATTTAAGTTAATTGGATTAACGTCGAATGTAGCTTGCTTTGCAATGTGTAGTCCACCGAGAGAGATTAATGTCACACCGATCAAAAATAATTTTTTTGAGCCATCCAGTCGGGGGTTATTTTTTTTGCGAATATTTCTTTGGTCTTGGTACAATGGTACCCTAGGAAAAATTGAGATCACTGCAGGTAAAATGGTAAAGCTAGATAAAAGTCCAACGATCATTCCGACGCCTGCAATCAACCCTAGCTCCGCAACACCTTTATAAGCGGTAGGAATAAAGGCTAAAAATCCTATACTTGTGGTAAATGCACAGAGAGATAGTGGTGCAATATTGTGCTCAGCTGCCTTTTCAACCGCTTTAACTTGAGCATTTTTAGAACTCTCTTCCATATATGTGTAGTAAAAATGGATTGCGAAGTCCGCGGCGAGTCCCACGTAGAGCACCGAGAAGGCGATAGAAATCATATTTAAGCTTCCGATCGCTATAGCCGCGAAAGCGGAGGTATAAGTTAGACCAAGGATAACCACAAAGATTATAGAAAAAATCGCCGCTGGTGATTTAAGTCCGGCACTTAAAACCAATAATATGGCGATTAACGCTAAAATCCCGGCTTGTCCTGCGCCTTCTACCACACTGTCTAACTCGTCATATCCGAGTGCGGCTGGTCCCGTTAGTCTGACATTAACGTCAGGCCATTTCTCATTAGAGATGGAATCAGAGATGCCTCTGATATGTTCGATTAGCTTCGATCCGGGCAGTAATTCGTTAAACTTAAGATCTGGTTGGATCGTGAAAAGTATCCTGTGAGCCTTTGAGTTGTCGTCCTCACTGCCCAATAAATTTTGCCACGACATCGGAGTATTGGCTCCGGACAAAAAAGAATCTAAAGAATTTGTCAGAGAGTCGAGCAGTGATCTGCTAGTCGTCATATTCTGACTGATATTTTCATTAAGGATTAAATTAGTAAGATCCAACAAACCTAAAATACTAGGGTCTTCAGCAAGCATTCCAAGCATAGCCTGAGATTGGGTAAGAGTGTCTGCTACGTCTACTAACTGTTCAGAATCTAAGTAAAGGAATTTATGTTGCCGAAAAAAATCTTCTGATTCTGGAAAGAAAATATATTGTGATTTGACGCCAAATTTGATGATTTCTTTCACAAAATAAGAGCTTGCTTCGAAGGCTAATTCAGCGCTTGGCCCCTCGACAACTACAACAATCGTATCGGAAAAAAATGGAAATTTTGACTTGTAGTCATTGTGAGCGATACGCCAGTCAAGTTGGTCTGACAGCATATTTTCTGTATTTGTATCAATCTGAGCGTGTTGAATCGTGAGCCATATACTTAATACAGAACTAAGGAGCGCTGTAATGACAACCAGATATTTTTTACTGATACTAAACTGAACCAGGGCAGAGAGACATTGATTGACGTAGTTTGAAATCACTCTTCTTGTCTATTTAATAAGTAACTTAGCGCTAGAGCTGAGTGTTTTTAGCGCTTTACGAAAATGAAACGATAGTTCGACTAAGCTTTTTAATTCCCTGGGTCTGTAGGCCAACTGTTTCAGCACTGTGAACATTGCCTGATTCCCTTGAGAGTCCATACCTGCTAGTGCTGAGGATGGTATTTCAAAATTTGCACTATCAACGATAGATCGTATGGATAAAAAGTCACAGTTATTTTTTTTAGCTATTTTTGCTATCGCAATAGACTCCATGTCTACAGCGTCGGCATTACTAGCATTTCGTAATTTTGATTTTTCTACTGGAGAGACTACTGGTTTTTCAGTCGAGGTAATTCGACCTAGGACTGGATTTAACGGTTTTAGCTCATTACTAATTCGTTTTCCCAAATTACCAGTAAACTCCAGTGCCTGGTCAGAAACAGTTGTGACTTGCTGACTTATCAATAGTCTTCCTGGTTTTAGCGATGGGTTTAGTCCACCACTGACGCCCCAGCTTATGAAGAAACCATGCCCTTCTGACAAAAGTTGTTCAGCGGCTTTTTTAGCATATTTCAAACCTGGACTCGATACGCGCACAGTGAATGGAATTTCCCCCAATAATTGCCCGATTTCATCTTCCAGAATTTTCGCTTCATAGGCCATAGCCACAATGATTCCAATCTTCATTGCGCTCAAGTGTCTTGCGGGTCTACTAGTTCGTTAATACTTCTAATTGGAACAGTCACGGGTGTGATGCACAAACTTTTAGTTCCCAGTTTGAATAAAACATTTAAGTAGTGGTTCGAGCGAGATAGGAAGCTTGTGGCTCCAATTGTCACTTTGACCCAACGTCTCGAAATTTTTACTTCTGAGCTGCTTTTAAAGGATGGGTTCTTCTTTATTTTTACAAGAGTGAGGATCGCCATTCCGATCGCCCATAGACAAAAACGTCTCATACCAGGCTGGTTTCTGGGTAGCATTAAAGTAAATTCTAGGGCATTTTTTAAATGGCCAGCGGCTAGTTGGAGTAGATCCTTTAGTGCCAACTCAAAGTTAGCTCCTCCTTCGCCAGGTGCGACTTTACTTAAGACAACATTACGTTTTTTAAAGGTTTTTTCGGGTAGCCAGCAGGCGCCTCTATCTTTATCCGTCCAAATATCCTTTAAAATGTTTGTCATCTGTAGACCTTGCCCAAAAGAGACTGCGAGTTGGAGCATGTAATTTTTTTTGTTTGCGAGCTCTGGACAATAATCGCAAAAAATATGAGTTAACATCTCACCGACAACACCCGCGACGAAATAGCAATATTTGTCCATCTCATCTTGATCTGAAAGTCCGTCTATGGATTCTTGTTCTTGGTACAACATCATTCCCATAGACATTTTTGTGACACACTTGATGATGGCCTTTTTTTGAGCAGGTTTAAGATCCTGTGTAATTCTTATTACTTTGTCGGTTGACTCAACAAGTTTGATTTCATCGCGTGGAGTCGCAGATGATAACTTCTCAACCAGCATTTCTGCGAAAAGCTTTCCATCGCTTTCGCCCGCAATTATTTGTACGAATTGATTTGAAAATTCTGACTTCACGTTGAGTGACATATCGGGGTCATCTTCGATGGTATCTTGAATTCGGCAGAGCAAATATGCGTTAGCGACCGCACGTTCTAATATCGGCGGTAGCTGTGGGATTGTTAGGGCGAAAGTTCTAGAGACACCGAGTAGGATGTCTTTTTGAAAGTATTCATCTTCTAGAGTTGGCGCTTTGACCATTTTGACTTTTTCGCCTTCGTTACTGAATAGGTTTATTTTACACATATCAAACCTGCAGTTCGCTATTAATATGAATTTAAGTACAGAAATACGGCTCGATCGTGTTTTGTACTTAAGCGTATGGCTTCAGCACGAGTTCGCGTAAACCGTTCAGCCTTGTAGCTTTTTATGTTGCGGTGCAATACAATATGCATATCATGGCGCAATCTGCTTGAGTCAACCTTCCGTTTATCCGCTTGCTGTAGCGTGGTCCATAGAGCTAAATTGAACAATCATAAAAATGCAAATATTTGACGGCGTAATGCCACCCTTATGCGAAGCGTTATCAAAACGCGGATATTCTACTTTAACGCCCGTACAAGAATCTGTATTGGACCCTAGTTTGTTAAATTCAGACCTTCTCGTTTCCTCGCAGACTGGGTCGGGGAAGACAGTCGCATTTGGCCTTGTGATGGCACCGACCATCTTAGGTGAAAAAGAGACTTTTGAACAAAGTGGCCCACCGGTTGCAATTGTCATCGCGCCCACGCGGGAGCTAGCCTTGCAGGTAAAAATGGAATTATCTTGGCTATACAAGTTTACTAAAGCCTCTATCGTATCATGCGTCGGGGGAATGGATATGCGTGCCGAACAAAGGGCACTTAGAGGTAATGCTCACATAGTGGTTGGTACGCCTGGTCGTGTGAAAGATCACATCGAGAGAGGATCCCTTAATTTAGAGAATATAAAAGGTTTAGTATTGGATGAGGCCGATGAAATGCTCGACATGGGTTTTCGAGATGACTTGGAATTTATCTTAGAAACTACGCCTGTCGAAAGACGGACACTCATGTTCTCGGCAACTGTACCTAAGCCCATAGTGTCTCTCGCGAAGCGCTATCAACGTGATGCTGTTCGGATAAGTACTAAGGGGGAGGGGAAACAGCATGCCGATATAGATTATTTTGCTTATTCTGTCACTGCGAAAAATAGAGAGTCTGCGATAGCAAATGTGCTGCGCTATTACGATGCTAAAAATGCACTAGTTTTTTGCGGGACCCGGGCAGCAGTTAATGATATGACTTCGAGATTTAATTCTAAAGGGTTTTCAGTAGTGGCGTTATCTGGAGAGCTCAGTCAAAAGGAGCGAACGAATGCATTGCAATCACTACGAAATGGTAATGCACGGATTTGTATTGCCACTGATGTCGCTGCGCGAGGTTTGGACTTACCAAATTTAGAGCTCGTAGTTCATGCTGATATACCTCGAAGTGGCCAGATCTTACTTCATAGAAGTGGCCGCACAGGCCGTGCGGGTCGCAGAGGAGTCACAGCGCTTATGGTGACGAAAAATGCTCGGAGGCGGACCGAGATACTTTTTCAGCACTCTAAAATCAAAGCAAAATGGCTTGAACCGCCCACTAAAGAACAGATTCTATCGCGAGACAATGACCGTATTGTTGAGCACCAGCTGTTTCAGGATGACGTGCAGCAAGAAGATTTAAGTGTCGTACAACGTATATTAGAGACATACAGCGCTGAGAAAATAGCTGCTGCGTTTGTTCGCTCATGCCGAATCGGAGAAGTCATTCCTTCAGATAATTCTACTGACTCAGCTGATCTGCCTTCTCGCCACAAAGGACATGTTAAGGGTGATGACAGTAAACATACTTTTCAGGCAGGGGCATGGTTTGTTTTATCTTCTGGTCGCAAAGATGGGGTCGAAGCCCGGTGGCTTTTGCCCATGCTATGTAGAGTAGGTAAATTGAACCATGGTGAAGTTGGAAAAATACTTATAAACAGCGATCAGACAAGAGTTGAGATCTCTAAAGATGCCGAGAGTCGGTTTTTAAAAGCGATTGGTCCCGACTGTAACCTTGAAAAAGGTATAAAAATATCTCCTACCAATGAAACCGCGAGAGGACGTCCAAATTTTGATGGATTTGGAGGTAAGAGGAGAGACAAAAAGAGGGCAGAGCGGTCAGCGAAATCTCAAGTAAATAGGCATCCGAGTCGCAAAGCTAACATAGTAGAATTGTCTGAGTATAAATCTACAGACTTAGATAAAGCTGTTGCTAATAGCAAAAAGAAAAAATTAGCCATGAAGCAGAAAAAGTCAAAATCACGTGTTGCACCGAGTAAAAAAAAGCCTAGAACTACTTTTGAAAAGCGCAAAAGAAATTCGTCAAAAAGATAGCGATTTGTTCTTTTAGCAGACTCTTGAAATATAGAAATCTAGCTCGCTCTAAAAGTCGTCATGTGAGTGAAAAATATCGATCCAAATGATATGATCACACGTATGGAAGTGTATGTTTAATACAAGCGCAAGAAGGTTTAATTATGAGAATACTGACTATCTTTCTAACTGTCTTTTTTAGCTACGTCCCTCAATCATGGGCCGCAAGCTGTGCTGTCGAGATCAGCGGATCCGACTCCATGATGTTTGATGCGAAGGAAATTAATGTAGGTAGCGAGTGCACTGATTTCACAATCACCTTAACCCATACGGGCGGACTGCCGGTAAACATCATGGGACATAATGTCGTTATAGTTAAAGAGGCGGATTTTAAGTCCGTAGTTGGAGCGATAAATATGAGTCATGGTGCCGGCGAAGGTTATTTGTCGCCGGAGTCACCTGTACTTGCGAAAACTGCTTTGATTGGAGGAGGAGAAACTACCAGCGTTACTGTTGATGCGGGTGTTTTCGAAAAAGGAGAGTCCTATACATTCTTTTGTAGCTTTCCGGGGCACTACACTATGATGAAGGGTTCATTTTCTGTTAATTAGCTTATGAACTTGTAAATCTTCCTATAGAGTTGTAATTGCTGTGAGAAAAGTAATTGCGGGTTTTATAGTTTTTTTCGGATTGGGATCTGTTGTCTGCTGGAGCGCAGATTTGCGAGAAGGGCTCGAGGCTTATGAAAAAGGTGATTTTAAGCGCGCAGTAAACGAGTTCCGTCAGCTTGCCGAGCAGGGATTGCCGGTGGCAAAATATAATCTGGGTGTTATGTATGATAACGGTCACGGCGTCAATGAAGACGATCAAGTGGCATTTAGATGGTTCTCCGAAGCTGCAAAGGATGGAGTATCGCAGTCTTGGTTTAATCTAGGTGAAATGTATCGGTCAGGCGAAGGTGTAAAATTAGATCTTAGTGAGGCCATAGTATGGCTTGAGCGTGCAGCCGACTCCGGAGATGTTGATGCTTATTACAGCTTGGGCCTGGCATTTGAGGCTCAAAATGCTGATGAGAGCTTTTCTAAAGCATTAAGTTGGTATCTCGTGGGAGCTGAAGCGGGTCATGCGCTGTCGCAATACGGTCTCGCTAATCTTTACGCAAATGGATCTGGAGTGGATGTAAATTATTTACGAGCATACATGTGGGCAACATTATCTTCTGTAGGAGGCGCTCCAGACGCGGAAAGACTAAAATCCTTTTTGGCGAAAGAAATGACGCCGCATGAGTTAGACGGGGCTCAAAATGCTGTAGCTTCCTGTCTGGAAAAGTTTTATATTGATTGCTAGGTTGCAAGCCAAGTTTGGCTATATTCAGGGGCGATCAGTTTAGGTAGTAGATCGGATTACATGTCTGTAAGATACTAAATTGCTGTAAATGAGGGGAAGTACCATTATGAAGTTTAACTGTACGATGGTTTCAGTCGGGCTATTTATTTTAGCGGTGACGGGTGTGAATGCTGAAACCGAAACTGCGTGCGAGAGGGTTGACGGTGCTATAAAAATTTATGAAATTGGTGAAAATCCGGTTAAAGATACTGACGGCAATGCCGGAGATGCCTGTAAAGAGCTGCCAGACAATTATAAGATAAATATTTTTCGTTTCGGCTTGTGCACGGCCTCTCCCTATAATGCTACAAATAGCCTTGACAGCTGCTCTTTTCTTATTAATTCAGACACAGGCGTATCGCATGAAATTGCCTATCCCGCTACGGCAGACGTAGCCACCAATAGTCTGATGGCTATAGGTTCTTATGATCATATGGTATTGGTCTTAGAAAATAAACTGGGGATTAAGCATACTGAGGAGTTTGATACTGCGATTTACGGGGCTACCGGTTCTGGAACTCAGTGTTGGACTATTGCTAGCACCACCGCTTTTGCGGAGCAGAGATCAGGAACTATAGAAGCTAGTCCGGCTACCCCTGCGATGGATTGTGGCGATACACCGGCGCCAGCGTACTCGTACGAGATTTTTGACTCGATGGGCGAGGGTGGGGACGATCCAGTTTTTCAAGCAGAAACTGACGGCAGCTTTGATATGGCGGGTGGCTCCATGCGAGCGAAACTACTTAAATCTGACTTAACAACGGCTACCAATTTTGAGGATGCGGACCGCATGTTGGTTGCCATACAGCTAAAAAGTTCCAAAACTATTAGTGAAGCTACTACCGGATTCGAAATAAGGTTTAAGATGACGGACTCTGTGAGTGTTGATCTGGCTTATGATGAAGGTGCAGACCGACTTTATGCCGTAAAAAACGGTGCTGATCCTTTTCAAATAGATCTTATT
>CACEAA010000037.1 GCA_902557415.1 uncultured Pseudomonadota bacterium
AGTTCTTGCTAGCGCAAATGAGTTCGGGGGTACGACGCAGATTTCCCTGCTCACATCGATAAAGTTGCCAGAGTCAAAATTTTTAGGATCTACCGTCGTCGAGTTTATGTTTGTAAAGACTTTGAATTCAGGGGCGCATCGAACATCGTATCCATAGCTAGATGTTCCGAAAGAGATAATCTTCTCGTTGTTAAAAGTTCGTACTTGATTTGGCTCAAAAGGCTCTATCAGCTTTGCTGTCTGTGCCATTTTTCGTATCCACTTGTCCGACTTTATGGGCAACTCTTTCTCCTAATAAATATCTTAAGAATTTTCAATTACAATTTTAGGAAATTTTGCAGAAAAATCGCGAGCTTGTAGCGATAGTCGTGCGCTAACTTTCCTTGCGATTTCTCGATAGCTGTCAGCAATTTTTGAATCTGGATCTATCGCGACTGTCGGTCTACCATTGTCCACCCCTTTGCGGATCGACATGTCTAATGGCAAGGATCCCAGCATATCTACCTCATATTGCTTAGCCATAGAATCTCCCCCACCTTCCCCGAATATATGTTCTACATGGCCACAGGCACTACAAATATGAATACTCATATTTTCTATTATTCCAAGGACAGGGACATTGACTTTTTCAAACATCTTGAGCCCTTTTCGCGCGTCTAGTAAAGCTATATCTTGGGGAGTGGTGACTATGACGGCACCACTTACAGGAATTTTTTGACACAAGGTCAGTTGTATATCACCGGTACCAGGAGGAAGGTCTACTATTAAGTAGTCAAGGTTAGACCAGTTAGTATCATTTATGAGTTGCTCAAGCGCACCCGTGGCCATGGGTCCGCGCCATATCATAGGGGTATCTTCCTCTACCAAGTTACCGATCGACATGGTTTGTAGTTGATAACTTAATTTGGGTTCCATGGATTTACCATCTTTACTTTCAGGACGCCCTTGAGTCGCAAGCATTCTAGTTTGACTAGGGCCGTAAATGTCAGCATCAAGCACACCCACGTTGCATCCCTCTTGTTGTAAAGCAAGGGCCAAGTTTGCAGCCGTAGTGGATTTTCCGACGCCGCCTTTACCCGATGCAACGGCGATGATATTTTTAACTTCTTTCAGCGGCTTGGTACCCTTCTGAACCTCTCTCGAGAGAATTTTAGATGATACCTCTATTGCGATTGAGCCGATATTTAATCCTTTTAGTAGTTGTTCTAAGCGATTTTTCAGCCTGGTAGCGTATCTTTTTACAGGGAAGCCGACCTCGATTTTTATGACTACACCAGCATTATCTATCTCTATCTTTGAAAGTGCTCCCGCACTGATTAGATCGGTTCCGAGATATGGGTCAATGTCTAGACTCAATTTTTCTTCTATTTTTGTTTTAAGATTATCCATATACATATTCTATGGGAAAGCGGATATATTTTACACTAATAGCGGTAATGGTTCGCGCCTACTATAATCAAGGCATGAAACAGTGATATATCAAGTTTTAAGGTGCGATTTTTCATCATGAACAGCGAGCAGAGAAGGATTTTAGTCACAAGCGCGTTACCCTATGCTAACGGCCCCATTCATATAGGACACCTACTTGAATATATCCAGAGCGATATTTGGGTGCGGTTTCAGAAAATGTGTGGCAATCAGTGTATTTTTGTTTGTGCGGATGATGCACATGGTACCCCGATAATGCTTAAGGCAGAACAGGAAGGCTTATCTCCCGAGGATCTTGTCAGTGCTGTGAGCGAAGAACATCAACGTGATTTTTTAGAATTCGGGGTTGACTTTGATAACTATCATTCGACCCACTCGGAGGAAAACAGGCAGATTTCATGTGAAATATATAGCAAATTAGTGGCTGGGGGCTATGTGTCGCGCAAGACTATAGAGCAGGCATACGACTCCAGTAAAAAGATGTTTTTGCCTGATCGATTTATTAAAGGTTCCTGTCCTAAATGCGGGGAGCCCGACCAATATGGTGATAGCTGCGAGAATTGTGGTGCTACTTATTCTCCCACCGATTTAATTGACCCTATTTCGGTGCTATCAGGTAAACCTCCTGAAGTTAGGACTTCAGAGCACATCTTTTTCGAACTGGGACAGTTTGAGAGTGTTTTGAAAGATTGGCTGAAAAAAACAGATTTACATCCAGGAGCTGTGAAAAAGCTCTATGACTGGTTTGAGGGTGGGTTACAGGATTGGGACATCTCGCGAGATGAGCCATACTTCGGATTCGAAATCCCTGGAGAGAAAGGTAAATATTTTTATGTATGGCTTGATGCGCCTGTAGGGTATCTCGCGAGTTTTAAAAACTTCTGTGATCGCGCTGATGTAGACTTTAAAACTTTTCTTGATAAAGAGTCGAATGCTGAGCTTTATCATTTCATCGGCAAAGATATAATGTATTTTCATACTTTGTTTTGGCCAGCGATGCTCGAAGGGGCAGGGTACCGTTTACCTACAAATGTTTTTATTCATGGCTTTCTGACTGTCGATGGTCAAAAAATGTCTAAGTCTAGAGGGAGTTTTATAAAAGCAAACACTTACTTGTCACACCTAGAACCTGCGTATTTACGCTATTATTTTGCAGCAAAACTGGGCTCTGCGATCGAAGATGTTGACCTAAACTGGGAAGATTTTGAAGCGCGAGTCAATAGTGATCTAGTGGGCAAATTTGTTAATATTGGTAGTCGGTGTTCGAGCTTTATAGAGAAACGTTTTGGTGGCATTTTATCGACTAAAGTAGATAATCCGGATTTGTTGGAGACATTTGAGGCAGCATCGGAAAATATTAGAGATCTTTACGAGTCGCGCGAGTTTGCAAAAGCCATGAGAGAGATCATGCTATTGGCGGACCTGGCAAATCGTTATATCAATGCTGAGAAACCATGGGTTATTGCAAAGGATCCGAGTGAAGAAGAACGGCTGCATCAAGTAGTCACAATGGGTCTAATTCTTTTTCGTATTATCGCAATTTATTTGAAACCTGTTATACCTGCTATAGTGGCCGAGATTGAGAAATTTTTTAACGAAGCTCCGTTTTGTTGGAATTCAACAAAACTATCGCTTGGTAATCGCCAGGTTAGTCAATTTGTTTCTTTGATACGCAGAGTTGAATCTGGAGATATAAAAGCTATGGTAGAAGAAGTAAAAAACGAAGATGATCGCACGACACCCAGTGGACGCGATTCCCTGGAAGGTATCATTTCTATTGAAGACTTTTCCAAAGTGGAACTCCGTGTTGGACTGGTGGAAGAAGCCACCCATGTGGATGGGGCAGATAAGTTGTTAAAACTGCAGGTTGATCTGGGTGACGAAAAGCGCCAGATTTTTGCTGGTATCAAGCAGGCCTATTCTCCTGAGTTGCTAGTCGGCAAATTGGTTGTGGTTGTAGCAAACTTAGCACCTAGGAAAATGCGTTTTGGTATGTCCGAAGGTATGGTATTGGCGGCTGGGACAGGTGGAAAAGATTTATTTTTGGTCGAGCCCGGTAAAGGTGCCGAACCCGGTATGTTAATTAAATAGATTTGAAAATTTTTTAGGTGGGTGAATCAGTGGCAAGTAGCGAAGAAATTAATGAGTTGCTCCCTCAAACCCAATGCAAATTGTGTGGTTATCAAAATTGTATGAGTTACGCCCAAGGGATTATCGATGACGATGCTCCCCTTGACCTTTGTCCTCCCGGAGGTGAGTCTACTCGAATTAGGCTAGCTGCTATAATGGGTACGGCTCTTTGTAGTGATCGAGTTTTACTTCCTGAGCCGAAAAGTTTCTTTGCGCTGATTGAAGAGAGTGACTGCATAGGTTGTGCTAAGTGCTTAGCAGAGTGTCCGACCGATGCAATAATCGGTGCGAAATCTCGGGTCCATACAATTGTTGAAAAATGGTGTACTGGTTGTGGGCTTTGCGCTCCCGTTTGCCCGGTTGACTGTATAGAAATCAAAGTTAAAAGTGCGACTAGTAGTAGTTCTCTATCTTCGAGGGCAGCTCGACAGCGCTATGAGAGACATCTTCAAAGGTTAGAGAAAAAACATGAGAGTACTTACGAGCAAACTTACGCCACTTTTGATAAAAGTTCTAAGGAAGAAATGCGAACTATTATTAAAGCTGCGATTGCCAGAAAAACCGCCAAAGAAGATTCAGCATGTAAGGCTGTTACTTAATCTCCAACGCTTGAGTTCTTGGAATTGCTTAGAGACTATAGAGACAAAAAAATGCCTCACAAGGTTTAGTCTTCTAGGGAGATAATGACTATGTTTGTGGAGACTAGGGATGAAACGAGAAAATTTTTCTACGATGTTTGGCATAAAATATTTACGTCTGCGACGCTTAGTCCCTTGGAAACTATAGTTGCAGATGTTATCAAAAAGCACCCTGAGTACCATAAAATTTTGGATTGCTCGGTGAATGGTTCATTTGATTCAAATGAACCTAATGACTCTGCAAAGATAGACAATCCTTTTTTGCATATGGGGTTACATATTGCGCTCATCGAGCAATTGCAGACCGATAGGCCTAAGGGAGTTCGGAGGATCTATTCACAAATAATTGATAACTTGCGAACCGCGAATACGAATACCCTCCATGAGGCCGAGCATGCAATAATGCAATGCCTGTCAGACAGTCTTTGGACGGCTAGTAGAAACGGTCAGCCACCCGACGAGGGTGTTTATCTAGAAAATTTGGAAAAACTTATTCTCAACAAATAAGTTAACGCTCTAGCAGATCTAGTTTTCCTTCCTTGCCTGCCCATTCTTCGGCATCGGGCAAGGGTTCATCCGCCATTTCAGTGATGACCGGCCATTCCTTAGAGAGTTCAGCGTTTAGTTCTAGAAATATATTTTCATCTTCTGTTAAATCATCTTCAGACTTAATCGCTTCTACAGGACATTCAGGTTCACATAAGGTACAGTCTATGCATTCATCAGGATCGATGACCAAAAAATTAGGGCCTTCGTGGAAGCAATCCACAGGGCACACTTCGACACAATCGGTATGCTTGCATTTAATACAGTCTTCTACAACTACGAAAGTCATAAGCTAGGGCCTATTTTGTTTATATGGGTGCGCTCTATTATACATTTGAAAAAGATTGTTTCCCAATATTTTATTTCTGCTCAATGCTCTTTTTGAGTATGTACAGCTTTTCAAGGGCTTCGCGGGGAGTCAAAGAATCAGGATCGATCTCAGAAATTAGTTTACCGAAATCTTTTTTACATTCTTGATGTGATGTATTTTTAGAAACGGAGGCGTTTTCTAAAGAGTTTAGAATGGCCGCAGCTCTGTCCAATGACTGACTCGGAATTCCTGCCTGCTTCGCTACTGACAAGCCATAGCTTTTATTCGCTGAACCATCAGTTACCTGATGCAAGAACACAATATCTTGATCGTGCACGATCGCTTCTAATTTGACATTAGATATTGTGGGTACAGATTTGGCAAGTGAAGTTAGTTCGAAAAAGTGAGTTGAAAATAAAGTATAGGCCTTGATTCGAGTTGCCAAGTATTCTGCGGAAGCACTTGCGATAGCTAGTCCGTCGTATGTACTAGTACCCCTTCCGATTTCATCAATTAGTACTAGACTATTTTTGGTGGCGTTATTCATGATATAAGCTAATTCTTTCATTTCTACCATGAACGTACTTTGTCCCGCGGCGAGGTTGTCGGTTGCGCCGATTCGAGTATAAATAGCGTCGATTTCTCCTATCAGTGCAGTTTTCGCAGGAACAAAAGAACCAATATGAGCGAGCAATACTATCAAGGCATTTTGTCTCATGTAGGTTGATTTTCCGCCCATATTAGGACCGGTTATGATCAGTAGTTTCCTGTCCTCTTGAAGGTGCAAATCGTTCTTTACAAATTGTCGCTTTTGGTGCTTCTCAACGGTGGGATGTCTTCCTTGTTCAATAGAAATTTTCCCAAGACAAGAAAGTTCGGGTTTACACCAGCGAAGAGTTTCGGCACGTTCCGCGAACGTGCTCAAAACATCTAGAGCAGAAATGGAGTTAGCTGTAGTAATCATTTTTTTAGTTTCGGAGGCTAACGATATCACTAACTCATTAAAAACTTGTTTCTCTCTCAATAATGCTTTTTCTTTAGCATTTAGTATCTCCGTTTCAAACGCCTGCAGTTCCTCGGTAATATAGCGTTCCGTCGACTTTAAAGTTTGCCGTCGCTGAAAAGAACTTGGCACTAAATCACTGTGTAATCGGCTCGTTTCGATGTAATACCCGTGTACTCTATTAAATCCTACTTTTAGGCTAGGGATCCCCGTTACCTTTTTTTCGTGTCTTTCGATCGATATGAGTCTCTGATTAGCCTCCGAGAGAGTTAATCGAAGTTTGTCTAGTTCTTCGTCAAAGCCATTCGCTATAACTGGCTGATCTTTGATAGTTAAGGGCGGATCTTGGACTAGGGCGTCAGACAATAAGTTGATTACATGAGGGAACTCAGACGTATTAGTAATAATCTCATCTAACAATTTCGCACACCCAAGTTTGAGATGTTCTTTGATTAATGGCAATTTGGTGAGTGTTTTTCGAAGTGAGTTTAGTTCAGCCGGTTTGATGATTTTTATAATGATTCGGGCAGCGGCTCGTTCCAAGTCTTTGAAGTCTTTTAAGTCGCCTCTGAGTTTACCAATATTGATTTCGTCTATGAGGGCGGTGACGGCATCGTGTCGTTTGATTAATTGCCCACCCTGTTTTAGTGGTTTGGTCAGCCATCTTTTTAGGAGTCTGTTACCCATAGGAGTTCTTGTAGTATTAATCAGTGAAAAAATTGATGTTGAATCTTTTTTCAAATGCGAGCTAGAAATTTCGAGATTCTCTCGACTTTTTTGGTCGATTCGAATGGAGCTCTCTACGCTGTCGACTTTTATCGTTGTTATATGGGCCGGTTTAGCGCCCTGCATTTTGGCGCAATAAATCAGAAGTGAGCTAGAGGCCATATTGATGGCATGTGCATTTGATAATCCAATATTTTGAAATGCATCGTGGTCTAGACCAAACTGTTCGCACAATATTTTTTCATGAATCGCTGGCTCTATTGGGCAATCTTCTAATATCGTAATTGACTTAGACCATTTTTCAGGCAGTGTTATAGTCGTTCCAGCAGGTATTAAGATTTCCGCGGGGCAAAGGCGTTCGATTTCGTCTATCACAAGGTCGATTGAAGAAAGTAACAGGGCTTCAAGCTGATTTCCGCAGGCATCTAAAAACGCAATACCATAAGCCTCCGAGCTGTGGCCAATGGCTAGAATGAGGGTCTCGCTACTTTCGTCCATTAGCGCCGCGTCTAGGACAGTACCAGGAGTTAGGATGCGAGTTACTTTTCTTTCCAAAGGTTCTTTAGATTCTCCAGGGCGGCTCAATTGCTCGCATATGGCGACGCTCTCTCCCATAGCGATAAGCTTAGCAAGGTATGTATCCGCCGCGTGTGCGGGCACTCCAGCCATCGGAATAGGGGTTCCACTAGCTTTACCCCTCGCGGTTAAGGTGATATTAAGTAGTTCGGCTGCTCGTTTTGCATCGTCGAAAAATAACTCGTAAAAATCTCCCATTCGATAGAATAAGAGCATATCTGAGTGTTCGTGTTTGATTTTTAGGTATTGCCTAATCATAGGCGTGTGCTGGCTTAGGTCATTCATCTTAATCAGAATTGTGACATCTTATGTGGTAATACACCACGGTTTAATAGGTCATATTTTGCTCGAATACGTGCAGAGACTTTTCAAAAAATAAATCGCAAATTACCTCCGAGGTTTTTTCACGAACTTTAAAATTGTACAATGGGATGAAAATATAAAATTTTAATGAAAAAAGTGCTTTCATCGGCATGTTGTGGCATTAAATGAAGTAATTAAAGGGATGATTATGACGGAAAGTAGTAATAAAGAAGAATTAGGGTTTGAGTCTGAAGTACAGCAGTTACTAGATTTAGTGATTAATTCTTTATACAGCAATAAGGAGATTTTTCTCAGAGAGCTCGTTTCGAATGCATCTGACGCGGTCGATAAGCTCAGATTTTCTGCACTATCTAATGATGCTTTATATGAAGATGAGCCGGACTTGGGCGTCACAATTGATTTTAATGAAAAAAAGAAAACTATTACGGTAAGCGATAACGGTATAGGAATGAATCGTGAAGATGTAATAGCGAATTTAGGCACAATAGCTAAGTCTGGAACTAAAGAATTCTTTGGTGCTCTTAGTGGAGATGAGACAAAAGACTCGCAATTAATAGGACAATTTGGGGTGGGCTTCTACGCGGCTTTTATAGTAGCCGAAAAAGTGATTGTGACCTCGCGCAAGGCTGGCGATAAGGCTTCAAAAGGGGTGCGTTGGGAATCAGAAGGTAAGGGCGACTATTCAGTAGAAAGCATTGATAAGATTTCTAGAGGAACTGAGGTCGTCTTGCATTTGAAAAAAGAGGCTAAGGAGTTTGCTTCTAATAACAAAATTCGGGAGATATGTAAGAAATATTCTGATCATATAGCTGTGCCTATCCGTATGGCGCCTATTTCAGGTGAAGGTGACCGCGAGGTAATAAATGAGGCCACAGCTATTTGGAAGAAAGCTAAATCTGAAATTAGTTCCGATGACTATAAGGAGTTTTATCGACTTATTTCTAATGATTTTATGGAACCACTCAAATGGGTCCATTCACAAGTTGAAGGGAAGTTGGAGTATACCACTTTGTTTTATATCCCTCAGATGGCACCATTTGATCTTTGGGATCGTGATTCTAAACAGGGCATTAAGCTTTATGTCCAGCGTGTCTTTATCATGGACGATGCAGAGGAACTCTTGCCCCGTTATCTTCGTTTTGTAAAAGGAATCATTGATACAAATGATTTACCGTTAAATGTGTCGCGTGAGCTTTTACAAAAGGACAAAGCGTTAGAAAAAATTCGGCTTGCGTCTGTCAAAAAGATATTAGGATTGATTGAGCGGTTAAGTAAGACTGATGATTATCAGAAATTTTGGACTACGTTTGGTCGGGTACTCAAGGAAGGGATCGTAGAAGACGAACCTCATCGTGAACGGATATCCAAGCTTTTAAGATTCTCTAGTACTGCAGAGGGCGGTGATGCGCCCACTGTAGGTTTTTCGGATTATGTTTCTAGAATGAGGGAAGACCAGACTGATATTTTCTATATCACCGCAGATAGTTTTGCGACTGCTAAAAATAGCCCACATATAGAATACTTTTTGGCGAAAGGAATTGAGGTCCTTCTCTTGCACGATCCGATTGACGAGTGGGTTACCTCACATTTAACTGAGTTTGACGGTAAGAAATTGAAATCTATTGTTCATTCAGATTTGGATGAAGAAAAAGATGAAGGCGATGAAAAGTCAGAGGAGAGTGAGGATGAAAAAGAACATGGAGAATTTCTCGATAAAGTGAAAGATTTGTTATCAGGCAAAGTTGAAGATGTCAGAACTAGTAAGCGTCTGACATCGTCTCCGGCCTGCTTAGTGTCAAGCGCGGCTTCTCCAAGCGCAAACATGGAGCGGTTACTTCAGGCCGCTGGACAGCAAATTCCCGAATCTAAGAGAATTTTAGAGTTGAATATGGAGCATCCCATTATTACTCTGATTCAGGAAGAGAAAAATGAAGATAAACTGAAATCTTGGGCAGATTACTTGTTCGGGCAGTCTATTGTGGCGGAGGGAGGCAAGCTGGATGACCCAGCAGCTTTCATTCAAAATATCAATCAAACGCTAATTGATACGGCGTAACTGCGCTGAATGTTTTCGATCTTGTTAACTCAGCGGCTCGACGATTAGTTGCTGCTGATGTTTGTTTAGGTCATGGTATTGACCGTGCGGAAGATGAGGCTCTTTTTTTAGTTTTACATGCTCTAGGACTTTCTTACGATTCGCCGGACGAGGCTCTGAGTGCTGAGCTCACTTTAGCCCAACGGAGCGCGATCGATCGGTTAATAAGTGAGCGAATAGAGAGTCGGAAACCGTCTGCCTACCTGGTTGGTTATACTTGGTTTTGCGGGTATAAATTTTGGACTGATGAGCGGGTTTTGGTTCCGAGATCTCCGATCGGTGAATTGATTGTTAAAAGATTCCAGCCGTGGTGGCCTGAGACTGAGAACCCTACCGCTTTAGAAATCGGTACTGGCGGAGGCTGTATAGCAATTAGTATGGCCTTGAATTTGGAAAATCTAGACGTAGAAGCTACTGACATAAGTTTAGATGCCATAAAAGTAGCGGAGGAAAATGTTCTTTTACATTCTGTTGGGAGCCGAGTACGATTTTACTTGGCAGACTTATTTCCGGAGAAAAAGGGTAAATATGACCTGATAATCTCGAATCCGCCTTATGTACCTTCGGCGATTTATAATATGTTGCCCGAAGAGTATCACTGTGAACCTGAGGGTGCCCTTGTGAGTGGAGAAGATGGAATGGATTGTGTCCGTCGTATTCTCGAGCGAGCGCCAGATTATTTGACAGATGGGGGCCTACTATTTATGGAAGTGGGAGAGATTTGGGAAGTTGTAGATAAGACATTTTCTAACATAGACTTCACCTGGATAGATTTAGAGTTCGGAGGTGAAGGCGTTCTTTTAGTATCGAGAGAACAGCTCATTTAAATTAGTGGTCAAAATATTTTGGTTAAATAGTACAGGAGCCTGATAGAATAGACGGATGGCAGGAAATACTTTTGGAAAATTATTTAGCTTAACTACAGCGGGCGAGAGTCATGGTTTAGGTTACGTTGGAATTGTAGACGGTTGTCCGCCGGGAATGGCGCTGGACGAGTCTGATTTACAATTAGAGCTTGATAGAAGAAAGCCCGGTCAATCTCGCCATACGACTCAACGTAGAGAGCCCGATCGGGTTAAAATACTGTCAGGTCTTTTCGAGGGGAAAACTACGGGAACCCCGATAGGGCTTTTAATAGAGAATGTGGATCAGAAATCCAAGGATTATCAAAAGATACAGGGTAAATTCCGTCCTGGTCACGCTGACTATACTTACTGGCATAAATATGGGATTCGGGATCCTAGAGGAGGGGGGCGTGCGTCTGCGAGAGAGACCTGTATGCGAGTTGCTGCTGGTGCTATTGCAAAAAAATATCTGAGTGCGCACTATGGTATTTCCATTTATGCTTATCTATCGGCCCTCGGGCCGTTAAATCTTGATTTTAAAAACAGGTCAGCGATTTCCAAAAATGACTTTTTTTGTGCTGACCTTGATCGAATCCATGAGATAAATACATATATGACAGCTCTTCGTAAAGAGGGAGATTCTATCGGCGCTCGGATAAATATTGTCGTTTCTGATGCTCCCGTTGGCTGGGGCGAACCAGTTTTTGATCGCATAGACGCTGATATAGCTGGCGCAATGATGAGTATTAATGCGGTTAAAGGTGTTGAACTTGGAGACGGCTTCGAGTCTGTGCGGCAAAAAGGTACCGAACATCGGGACGAGATGGATGAGAATGGCTTTCGAACTAATCATGCTGGTGGGGTGTTAGGAGGCATATCTACTGGGCAAGATATGCTGGTTAGCATTGCGCTGAAACCCACTTCAAGCATTAGGATAGAAGGGGACACATTAGACATAGAGGGTCAATCAACTAAAGTGTCCACCGGTGGTCGCCATGATCCCTGCGTTGGTATTCGGGCAGTTCCTATTGCCGAAGCAATGATGGCTTTGGTGTTAATGGATCATTGCTTGAGGCAGCGAGCGCAAAATCCTGAGCGAGATAATTCTTTGTTATCTGCATGAACCGGCGCTTGGTCGCAGTTTAAATAAGTCTAGCTAGTAAATCCTGAGTATCGCAGCATCACCTTCGCCCTCGATATAATCGTCAAATTCATCTCCCGGTGGGTTACCGTCGTAGATTACATACTCTCTTTGTTGTCTCCAAGCTTCTCGTACAAACGCATAAGGATCCAAGGCCGCTTGATCGACCATACGAGTGGCATCAAGTAAATTCGCTCTAGTATTGACCGCACTGACAAGACCCGCAGGGATGGTTACCACAGCAGCTAAATAAGTCAGGGG
>CACEAA010000038.1 GCA_902557415.1 uncultured Pseudomonadota bacterium
ACCTCCATCACTAATACCTCCAGTACGTTACTAAAAAATTCGTGTTCCTAACATATCATACCGCCCCAAGAACGCTAGAACACGAAAATTTTGGTATACCAAAAGTTACACCGAAGTATTTTTGGCTTGCTTGACCCGTATCGATAACTCGCGTAATTGGCTTTCAGCAGCCTCGCTAGGCGCTGCCGTTAGAGGACAACTTGCTGTCTGTGTCTTAGGAAAAGCTATAACATCTCTAATAGATTGTTCCCCCAACATAAGCATGAGTAGCCTATCAACACCAAACGCTATTCCACCATGGGGTGGGCAACCATGTTCAAGGGCGTCTAACAAAAAACCAAATTTACTATTCGCCTCCTCTTCACTAATACCCAACAGCTCGAATATTTTCTTTTGCTCCGTCGAATCGTTTACTCGTATCGAACCACCGCCTATCTCAATACCATTTAAAACCATGTCATAAGCTTTAGAAATTGCTGTACCTGGATCATCGGCTACTGCCTCCATGTCTTGCTGTGCCGCGGTAAACGGATGATGTAATGCTGTCCAACGTTTTTCTCTATCATCCCAATCGAACATAGGAAAATCGATCACCCAGACCGGTCGCCAATCCCCCTCCAGAAGTCCCAAATCCTCTCCCACCAGATCCCGTAACGCACCTAACGAAGCATTGACCACACTGGCATTATCCGCACCAAAAAATATCAAATCTCCATCTTTACAATTGGTGCGAGACAAAATTCCTTCAATTATAGTTTTAGAAAGAAATTTTAATATGGGAGATTGCAAGCCATCCACACCGTCGCTTAAACAGTTCACTTTAATATAAGCGAGACCTTTTGCTCCATAGCGCGCGACAAAGTTTGTATAATCATCAATTTGCTTTCGGCTAATAGAGACGCCGTTCGGAACACACAAACCCGCGACTCTTCCATTTTTGCTAGCTGCAGGGCCGGAAAAGACCTTGAATTCACTCTCCACCATGAGATCTCCTAACTCAACTAGCCTCAAAGGGTTTCTGAGATCTGGACGATCTGAACCAAATTCAATCATAGCTTCCGCATAGGATATCCGAGGAAATGGCTTCGGCAAATCCACTTGTAATATGTTACTAAATACAGACCGAATCATCATTTCCATTTGTTCAATTATTTGAAGCTCATCAACAAATGACATCTCTATATCTAATTGTGTAAATTCAGGTTGTCTATCTGCTCGAAGATCTTCATCCCTAAAACATTTTACAATTTGGTAATAACGGTCCATACCAGACATCATAAGTAGCTGTTTAAAAAGCTGCGGTGACTGAGGTAACGCAAAGAATTGACCCGGATAAGTCCTGCTGGGAACCAAATAATCTCGTGCACCTTCAGGAGTAGCTTTAGTTAACATTGGAGTTTCGATTTCTATAAACTCATTGTTCTCTAAAAACCCTCGAAGTTCGCTCACCGTCTTCGCACGCATTTTTAGATTATTTTGCATCCTCCCAGTACGCAAATCTATATATCGATACTTCAACCTAGTATCATCATGAATATGCTGATCATCTAGCTGAAAGGGCGGAGTCTTTGCTTCATTCAAAATGGTCAGTTCCTTAACTAAGACCTCCACTCGCCCGGTAACCATATCATCATTTATGGTTCCCTCGGGACGCAGTCGGACCTTCCCAGTAATACTCAAAACGTATTCACTTCTCGCGGTTTCAGCTAAAGCGAAGCTGCTGGGCGTATCAGGATCTATTACTACTTGTGCGATCCCTTTAACGTCCCTTAAATCAATAAAAATAACACCCCCATGATCACGACGCCTGTGCACCCAGCCGCAAAGCGTGACTTCATTATCAACCAAATCTTCTTTTATAACGCCGCAAAAGTGAGTTCTCATGACTTACCTAACAATAGAACAGATAGTTTATGTAGGTCGAGCATGATACGTATTCCGTCCACAGGTCGCAACGAGAGGCCTAATTTAGTTATCTGATTTAACTGCATCCGACTTCTTACTCGCCGGCTTCGGGTCACTAGTAACGCTTTTGTTATCCGTATTAGCATCTTTTTTATCAGAAGGAGTTTTTTCGGAATTTGATTCTCCTGGCGCACGCTCACTTTTTGCTCCGCCCTTATCTTTGAAATCAGTCTCGTACCAACCAGTTCCTTTTAGTTGAAAGCCTACTGCAGAAATTAATTTTTTCAATTCATGAGCCCCACACGCTCCACACTCTAGCGAAGGCGTCTCACTAATGCGATGCATAACCTCCTGTTTGTGTCCGCAAACTTGACATTGATACTCATAAATAGGCATTTACCATCATCTCCAAAAAATCACTCGCAAGATTTTGCCTCAGACAAAACCAAATTCACAGTCCCATCACGATTAATAGGCGAATCATACATGTAGGAAATATAATACATTTGATATTATATAATAATGTATGTAGACAAGGTGAAGTATTAAGCAGGATCCCTCTGGTTTACCGAATCATATCTTGCTAGCTAACTTTTTATTTGTATCCTCTTTTCATAGCGCAGCTTTACCATTCTCCATTATCCAACCAATCATCGGCTGCATATGGGATGATAGCGGCTCGGCTCCGATAGCTTCCGCATTATCCAAATAGACCTTTCTATGGCTAATTTTCCAATCTCCATTTACCAATACGACGCTACTCTCGTACCAACCGGAAGCAAATACATAGACCAACTCAGGTCTGCTTAGCGTACCGCTCAATACACACTTATGTCGCGCGGATATTTCGTTTTCAAATTCTATTACGTGATTTGTCATAACATGGCGGGTACCGGGTAGAAGACGAACGTGTGCTTGCGCAAAAACAGTTAGTTGTTTGTGCCCAGTAAATCTCACACCATCGTCCTCTTCTCCGGCGACTTCGAAAACCCCATTAGCAGTAAAACAATTAACCCAGCCAGAGACGTCATAACCATCGATGGTATGAGCGTATCGTGCGAATAGCTCCTCAATCGCAAGCCGAGCTTGAATTTCCGTGATTTTATCCATAAGCCTATCTCCTCTATTCCCGATATAGACTAGTATTATTATGCGAATGAAGTTCCCTCAGCTAGGCTCGGCTGTCAAGTATGAGACTGCGTGAGCATATACCATCACCGAACATAAGGATCTCGATCCTCCAGTAACAGAGCGGTCGGCATTAGTCTGCCAACGTTTCACTTTTAAATGTCCAATGTGGCAGCCCAGCTATGTTAAGATTGAGACGTCTGTCCAAATAATGTTATAGACTAAGTAAGAATTTCTAGCGAAACCTTTTGTTTCGAATCTATCATAAACTAGGGGGACAAGTTATGGATATTTTCAATTCGGGTCAAGTCGACTGGAAACATCTTTTAGGAGACTCGACATACGATTATCCAATTAATTACTGGTACGCAATTTTAAGCTCTCGTAAAGATGGGCATATCGACATGTTGTTTCGCTGGGAGCCTAATGCCTACTGTCACTTCCATCGTCATTTAGTTGACACCACTACTACAGTACTTCAGGGTGAACATCATGTAATTGAGATGGATAAGGGTGTTGAAATAGAGCACAAAATACGCCTAGCTGGCGATTATGCTCATGCACCTGCGGGTGATTTACACATGGAGTATGCCGGCCCTGACGGTTCATTATTATTGTTTAATATGTATGCGCCTGAAGGTAGACTTTTTGAGATTTTGGACCGAGAAGAGAATATTTTAATGACGGCAACTGTCAGCGATTTCTTGAGCGGAGATTTAGCTGCCGAAGCTGCTTAGAAATTTTTCCGTATAAGCCAACTGCGCATAGAACCTGCTAATGTCATTCAGTAGGACCTCCCCTAATCTTGAGTAATTAAGTCTTCGGCGGTCCGTACTTAGACAGAGCTCCCAGAGGAATAATTTCTAGATGAATTCAAAGCTTGTTGCAAAAGCGTCCGGGCAAAAAACGCAATTTTTCGATTGCATTGTCGTATTTTACTAGCCTCAAATAAATAGTGTAATATACCCCCTATGGGTATAAGAATTATAGTCGCGCTTTTTTGCTTAGTTCAATTAGAGCTTAATGCCAGACCTATCTCATATCCTGGCGGATCCACCCTCATGGCTTTCTCAAATGATACGAAGACATCCATTTATTATCACTATTCTCCTTCTTATAGATATTCTATCGGAATTGAGGCGCTCAACGACAAATCTTTTAATGACAGTTATTCGTATGCGAGATTATCCTATCTTGTTCTCAGAAAAAACACTGACTACTCTCAAACAAATTTATACTTTAAGTCAGGTGTCAGTTCGAAAGGTTTTGAAAATAATTTTTATGGCATCAATGGTGATTGGGAAACGCGAAGGTGGTTTGCAGGGTTCGGCTTCAAGCAAATTAAGACGGGAGGTAAAGATTATAGAAAACAGTATTACCAATTAGGGATTGCACCTTATCTTGGAGATTATGGTGATTTACATACTTGGGTCACGGTGAAAATAAAAGAAAATTCTTTAGCTGATAAATGGTCTGCTTATCCAGTTTTTAAATTTTTTAAAGGAAATGTTCTTATGGAAGTAGGTTACGGTACGGTATCGCAGTGGGATATGCATCTGATGTATAGATTTTAAGGAAAAATAATGAAATACATATTTTTAATATTTATGGTCATCGTGTCATTTTCTACATTGAGCAAATCAGTTGATCACAAGCATGGGTTAGAAGACAACCATCTTCACGCACAACTGGTTGATGGAAGTAACCTAGACGTTGATCCTGACAGATTTGGTAGATTTATTAAAAACCTTGACGATCTGCAAATTGTTATCGTCAGCGTAAAAGGAATGGTGTGTGATTTTTGTGCTAGAGGTCTTGAAAAGACTTTCAAAAAAGACACAAGTGTAAAAAAAATAGATGTTGATTTGAAAAAAGGTAAAATTTTTATTGCCTATACAAGCGATAAGAACATCAATTTCAATGACATTAAACAAAAAATTGTCGCAAATGGTCAGGACGCTTTCGATATGCAGATTTTTAGGCTTTAGCTCGCTATGAATGACAAATCCGCAAATTTGCTATCTCTATTTGCTTCCACGTCAACCTTAATTTGTTGCGCTTTACCTGCATTTTTTGTGGCTATTGGAGCGGGGGCAACCTTTGTAAGTATCGTGTCAGCTTTCCCATTTCTTATAGTTGTTTCACAACACAAGATTTACGTGATACTTTTTGCATTAATAATGATTGGTATTGCCGGTTATATTAACTATAAAACCTATAACATGCCCTGCCCTTTAGATTCTGAAATTGCAAAGCTATGTTTGCGGACTCGAAAACGGTCACGGATTATTTATTACCTTTCAGTAGCATTATTTAGCTTCACAATAATACTTAATTACATAATTCCGAGGTTCATATGAAACACCCGTGTCACACAAAACAACTACCGAGCCTTAAACGAATTGAGGGCCAGATCCGCGGGATTGCTAATATGATTGAGGAAGAGAATTACTGTATCGATATCCTAAATCAAATCAAAGCTGTGAGAAATGCTATTACGACGGTTGAAGGAAAAATTCTCAAAACTCATATGAAGGCATGTGTAAAAGACGTACTCAGCAACGAAGAGGAGTTTGATAAAAAAGTAGAGGAAATAATAAAAACTTTAAAACGATAGAAATCTTGGATAAAACAGCACGAGGTCAATATGTCCACTTCTCATGACAGTCATTACTCGGAAAGCAATTTCGATATTTTCCAAGCCATCCTCACATTTTCTTCCAACTTTGGATAACAAGTTTGTTCCAATATTGGAAGAATCGCATACTCTGGATCGTATTCTAATACTTTTATTTGATTATCAGCGCAATTAAGAACATTGCCAATCAAGCCCGTCCATTTCTCAGCAGATTCCCTGGCGTTGCTCCGGTAGTTTCTCCTTCGATAAAAGTGATCTGACCATTAACTAAAGTATACCGATAACCAATCCCTTTGGTAATACGACGCCAGTCTCCCGCCGGCAGATCGAAGACTTTTTCTGCCTCAGTCCAACCAAGTTGATCAAAATCATAAACGAGAATATCTGCCGGACTACCAACACGAATCACACCACGATCGTGTAAGCCAGCATACTGTGCAGGAATAGCACTCAAGTGCCAGTGAGCGTATTCCAAATCTACCATCTTCCCCTCGCGCACATAGTTCACTAAATACTCCGTGCCATAGCGCCCGAAAGCGGAAAACTTCATATGTGCACCGCCATCAGAAATGCCGGGGACAGTGTAAGGCTTGTTCAGTAGCTTTTTGATGTCAGCCGGATTGTACTGATTTGGTGGCGTTGCGAACGTCGTCAGTAACTCGTCCGCGACCGCTATATCAAGGATAACGTCGCAAATATGCTTGTTTTCTTTCGCAGCAATCTGCCGTATCGTCATCCCTTCGTATTTTACTAGTTCATCGTTGTCTACCATGACTACCTGATTATCTGCAACGGTTCTGAATTGGACGAGAGCGGTGGCTGCGATATCATTTTCAAGATCGGCGGTGAATTCCTCACGCGTAGCATTCGCAACTGAGTCATACTCCTCTCGGATAGCCTGGCGGCGTCTAGGATCACGCATCTTTTCTAATTTCTCAGTCGTCGTACCCATACAAAGATCACGCCAGTGAGGACTAAAGTCGTATAGATTCCAGTCCTCAAAGGTAAAAGTAAAATCAATACCTGTCGTAACCATTTGAGCACTTACTTTGAGGCCTCTTTGGTTTGCGCTTTCCATCCAATCGGTGAATTCTTCCCATGACCCCTCGGTCTTCATCCCATGCTGATCGCATTCGAGTGCAAGTACGTTGTAAATTACATTTGCTCCACTCGCCTCACATACACGCTCAGTTTGCTCAGGAGTTAATCCCAACACCTGAACCACACCACGACCTTTATCCTTCAAAACGGAAACCATCTCGAGAAAATCCTCGAAATGCATTATATCGGTGACATTAGGTGTACCATCGTAGTCGCGTTGAACAGAAGTTTCTCCTAAATTCTGAGATGAAATTCCGCATGCTCCCGCGTCCATTGCCTTCGAAATTAAAGTTTTAATCTGTCCCATTTCATCTTTACTTGGGCGGCGAGTTTTTGCTTTGTCCACACCACCCATGACATACGCAATCAGTGGGGACAATGGAATATAAGTCAATAAGTTAATGCCTTTAGGTGTTCGCTCTATTGCGTCCATAAATTCAGGAAATGACTCCCAATCCCAAGCGAGGGCTGCGGACATCGCGTCGTAAGAAATCGCTTCATTGCGAGTCAGTGACAGCATCGCTCGTTCACGCCCATCAGGCTTTACAGGAGCGATACCGAAACCACAGTTGCCTATCACCACCGATGTCACGCCGTGCCAGCCACTAGTAGTACAGTAAGGATCCCAAAAAATTTGTGCATCGTAATGCGTATGCAGATCAACGAACCCAGGAGCGACGATCAGTCCTTCGGCATCGATTTCCTTTTTAGCTTTTTTCTTTGCAAGTCCACCAACTCCAGTTATGGCTTCGACCCTACCGTTTTTTATCCCGATATCCCCGCAGTAGCGAGGCGTGCGTTGACCATCGATGATCATACCACCTCGAATAATGACGTCTAACTCACTCATACTCGCTCCCTCTAATTTGATTCAGTCGTAATTTATAATTCAGTCGTTTCGACACATAGATATCCGTCACTCTCAGTCAAATCGTAGACTCTCAATGGACCCCAACCTTCTCGACGACCCAATGGACAACTGCCTGTTTCAAGGTTAAACAGATAGCTATGTGTGGGACATCGAATCCTGTTCCCAACAACACTTCCTTTGGCAAGATCGCCCCCCCGCATGTGGACAAATACGGTCAACTAGTGCTGGGCCACTTTCTCCATTAACAAGAAGTAGAGACCGACCGTCTATATCTATTAGACGAATTTCACTTTTCGCTAACTCACCTACCGGAATGAGGCGATGCTGTGACATTAAAAACCTCCGTTTCTAGACTTCATCGTATTCCCCAACTCCGCCACCAGTGAAACCGCCTTTATACAGGTGATACACGATGACAAAGACTGCAATTAACAAAAGATTAGACAAGTCATCCTCATACCAACTATTTCAATTTAACGATGCTATCACCGAACTTTTATTGAAATTGTCCTTTCCGCGCCATATAGTGTCCTTTATGCGCCCCAATCCCCAGTCAGATACTATTATTTTCAGTGCTTCTCTAATGGGTTCTCGAGAATTAATTGCTGAATTAGGCGGCGATCCAGACACTGTGATAAGTGCGGCGCGCGTTCCGGTATCTGCGTTTGAAACAGCAGACATTTTCATCGACGCGGAAAGTCTTATTGACTACCTAGAGTTAGCAGCTGAGCACTGTAACTGTCCTGAATTCGGATTAATTCACGGTAGTCGACTACCAATGGGAATATTCGGGCACATATGGTTACTCATGCGCGACGCTAAAACGGTTCGAGCGGCCCTGCAATGCTTCGTAAAATATTACGGATTATTTACAGATATGGGGGCGTTTCGATTTGAAGCTGCTGACGGAGGTCAGTGGTTACATTATTCGCTCAATACCTCTGGTCGATTTGGAAACCGACAAGTAATTAACGCATCCCTTGCGGTAATTTGCTTGTTCATCAAAGGGGCCACCCACAAAGATTGGCAACCACTGCGCGTGAGGCTACGCCAAGACGGGAGCAACGCTGATAGCGTTTCTCAATTTTTTGGGCACTGCCCAGATTTCAATAATAATACCGACGCGTTATTCATCGACAATTCGGTTCTAGGAGCCGAGATAGGTAGTGGAGAACTTGGTCGTCTATCAAAAAAATCTGCTCTAATTCGCTCGAAAATGGGTGGGTCAATCGTGCTGACGGAGGTGAAATCAATACTGCGTCTACTCCTACCCTACGAGGAATGCTCAATTGCTACAATTGCAGAAACTATGCGACTTTCAGAGCGAACCTTGCAGCGAAAACTGGAAAATCTTGGAACCTGCTTTCGAGCTGTCATCGATTCAGTGCGAGCCGATCTCGCTTGGCATCACATCACATCCTCCCAACTACCTATTTCCCAAGTTGCAGACTTGGCGGGATATAAAACCCAGTCTGCCTTTGGTAGGGCATTTCGGCGATGGTATAATCAATCACCACGCGAGGCTCGGCTTGCCTCATTAGATTAAGGGCTCAAGTATAAGAATCACTCATTGATGAATAAGGAAATTCAAATCGTTTGCGCACTTTGTGGGCCTGCATTCGCTATCTTGTTTACAGCCGGCTGGTGGTTCATCGCAGGTTTTGTCCCACCTCACTCACCGGAGTTGGAAGAATTGGCCATTGCAGAGTTCTATCAGCGAAACATTTTCACCATCCGATTTGGCATCTTGACGGCAATGATAAGTTCCGCTCTGCTCATCCCCTTTGGCGCAGTGATCGCAGTCCAAATGAAACGGATCGAAGACGACGTTGCACCAATTTTAAGTATCGTAGAGGTCATGGCAGCAACTGTGACGAGTATTATCTTGTTGCTAGCCACGGTTGTGTGGACTGTCGCGGCGTTCCGCCCTGAGCGCGCAGCAGAGGTTATTTTGTCTTACAACGATTTCGCCTGGATACTCCTATTAATGACCTTCTCGCCGTTTCTAGTACAGTTTACGGCGATAGGATTCGCGCTCTTAAGTGACCGCAACGATCCGCCGCTATTCCCTCAATGGGCTGGCTATTTTAATTTCTGGCTTGCTTTCCTTGCGGTACCAGGGGGGCTCATTACGTTCTTCAAGTCCGGCCCCTTCGCATGGAATGGTTTGTTGGCGTTCTGGATACCCATCGTTGCATTTATTGCGTGGTTCTTTGTCATGGCACCTTTGCTAATACAAGCGATTCGACGGAATGAGTAATGAGTAGTTTTTTATCTGTTTCCGCATTTAGCTCCATAATATTTCTTTTGATACCATACATCTAACTCTAGTGCACAAAATGATATAAGCTAGGTCCGCCTATCAAGCATAAGAGCCCATTGGCAGAAATGCTCCTAAAAATTAGTCTTTATCGAGAAGCATTCGTCCACTATTGTGATGTGAAACTAAACGGGAGAAATTGAACGATGAAAATTGATAAAAGTTGGATTGAGCTTTGGGTCGCCTCAATCAACGAAGATCCAGCATGTCTTAGTAACGGGTTTATGTTCAATGATTCATTTACCTTCGAAATTTCAGAAAATCGATATACATTCCACGTGCGTAAGGGAGTTATTGAACGAACGATATTAAACGCAGGTCCTCTCGAACCAAGTGCTTTTACGC
>CACEAA010000039.1 GCA_902557415.1 uncultured Pseudomonadota bacterium
GGCAAAAAAGTCGAAGAACTCATAGCACGTTTGGCGCAGAAAGCTCGCGCGGCCGGGATTCACTTGATTTTGGCTACTCAAAGGCCATCGGTTGATGTCATAACGGGTTTGATCAAGGCTAATATTCCAAGCAGGATAGCCTTTCAGGTTTCCTCTAGAGTCGATTCCAGAACAATTTTAGACCAGATGGGTGCCGAAATGTTACTTGGACATGGTGACATGCTTTACTTACCGCCTGGTACTGCAATTCCAATGCGAGTTCATGGCGCGTTTGTTTCAGACGATGAAGTACATAAAGTGGTTCAAAGGTTGAAAAAGAGTGGGGCTCCCAGCTACGTTGATGAGGTCTTAGCTGGCCCGACAGATGTTACTGATGGCTTGTCCGGTACTACCGGGGTGAGCGATTCAGCTGGGGAGGTTGACGAATTATATGATCAGGCGGTCGCGATCGTGACCGAAACTAGAAGGGCGTCTGTTTCTGGTGTCCAGCGCCGGTTGAAGATTGGATATAATCGGGCTGCCCGGATGGTTGAGGAGATGGAAAGATCCGGTGTTGTTGGAGAACTTCAGTCTAACGGGACTCGGGACGTATTAGCACCGCCGCCTCCGAAGGATTGATCGCAGTGCCGGATAAAATTTCCTTTGTAGTGGCGGTAATTATTTTTTTTACTCCTCCTTACCTAACCGCGGGTCAAACTAATTTTCTCGACTATTTAAGAGGTATAGATTCGTTTCAATCGGACTTCGTGGAGCATCGATATAGTGAAACTGGACAGTTGATCGTATCGGTAGAGGGTACATGTAAGCTGATGAGACCGGGTATGTTCCGTTGGCACTACCTCGAAACACATGAAGAGCAACTAGTTGTTAGTGATGGGAACACTCTGTGGGTATACGAGCCAGAGCTTGAACAAGTTTTTGTGCGCCAAAACCATTCTGCAGATAACGCCACTATTTTAAAGATTTTTGGCTTGGAACATGGATCAGATCAGGAATATTTAGTCGAAGAACTAAACGACGCGAATTGGTTTAGACTCCGATTAAGTTTAGATGATTCAAATTTCTTTCTAGATGTAGAATATGTTGACATGAGTATTAAGTCTGTTAGATCAATTGATCCTTCGGGCTTTAGTACGGTGATTGAGTTTGTTAACTCCAAAACTAACCCACAATTGAAGGCGAGCGAGTTTCAGTTTGTCCCACCTTCCGATATCGATATAATTTATGACCAGTCTTGAGCCACTCACATATGATCCCCCTTGCCGAGCGACTTAGACCTAGCACTCTTGAAGAATTTCAAGGGCAGTCAAAGTTATTGGGCGAAGCCACTCCTCTAACCAAGGCATTTGGTTCTGGTCGTCTTCATTCTATGATCTTCTGGGGGCCACCTGGAACTGGTAAAACGACTTTGGCGCGTTTGTTAGCGAAAAGTACTGACGCTAAATTTATCAATATGTCTGCGGTAATGAGTGGCATTAAGGATATTAGAAGCGCCATTGAGCAAGCTGAAGAAAATAGGTCTCATGGACGCGAGACGGTTGTTTTTATAGATGAGGTACACAGATTTAGTAAAAGCCAACAGGATGCTTTTTTGCCTCATATAGAAGATGGATTATTTTATTTTATTGGGGCTACTACCGAGAATCCCGCATTTGAAATTAATAATGCATTAATGTCTCGTGTTTCAGTTTATCAACTGGAACCATTAGAGCGTGAGCCCGTACTTCGCCTTTTAAAGCGGGCACTTAGCATAGATAGTTACAAACATATAACGGCGGATGAGGATGCGTTGGCCTACTTAGCGGAGTTGGCGGATGGTGATGGGCGGAAGGCTTTAAATCTGCTGGAATTAGCTTTACAAGATGAGTCTGCTATGTCGCTCAATATAGAGATGTTAAAAAAGCTGACTAAGACAGAAAATTATCGTAGATTTGATAAAAATGGAGATTCGTTCTACGACCAACTATCAGCGCTTCATAAGTCCGTTCGCGGTTCTAGTCCTGACGGAGGCCTTTATTGGTTTGCGAGGTTAGTAGACGGAGGTTGTGATTTATCAGTTATAGCCAGACGTCTTACGCGGATTGCATCGGAAGATATAGGCAACGCTGATCCTAGGGCATTGGCAATTGCGTTAGATGGTTGGGATGCATGGAAACGCTTGGGGTCACCGGAGGGCGAGTTAGCAGTAGCACAGGCTCTGATTTACCTTGCGTGCGCCCCGAAAAGTAACGCAGTATATAGTGCTCTTAAAAGCGCAACGGATGACGTCAAGACGGGTGGGTCGGAGTTAGTGCCGCTGCACCTGCGTAACCCTTCTAGTAGCCTGGGAGTTGAAATGGGATTTGGTGTCGCCTATCGATATGATCATGATGAACCAGCGAACATCGCTCTTGGACAATCATATTTTCCTGATTCGCATAAACGGGAGTTGTACTATAATCCGACGGATAATGGATTAGAAAAGCAAATAAAGGCACGGTTGGATTCTATTCGTCAAGCGATTGCCGATGCCTCAGGGTACGATAAATGATGGTTTATGTACTCCTGATTTCTGTGGGAGCGGGTGTGGGTGCGGCCTTGAGATTCTCTTTGTCCTCTTGGGTTACGAATATTTTAGGCGAGAGTTTCCCGTATGGTACTTTGTTTATAAATGTCTCAGGCTCAATAGCTATCGGTGCGCTGTTTATCATTATGGCTGGGAAGCCGCTATTTAATGAGATCTGGAAACCTTTGCTGTTTATTGGGGTACTGGGTGGGTTCACCACTTTTTCTGCCTTTGCGATGGAGACTTTGCGTTTGATAGAAAATGGCAACCTTGCACTGGCGATGGCTAATGTTTTAGGTAACGTGTTTTTATGTGTGTCTGGGTGCTGGCTAGGCTGTCAGGGTGCGAAAGTTTTTATTGAGTGATTTTCTCTATCGATGCTTTTATTTGTGATATTTGGTAAAATGTAGAATCTTCAAATTAATCCCACGCGATTTCACGGATCACTTTTATGTTAGATTCTCAACTTTTAAGAAAAGACCTTTCTCAAGTGATTTCACGCTTAGCGCGGCGAGGATTTGTCTTCGATGAGTCAACGTATAATAAGCTCGAAAGTGAACGTAAACAATTACAGATCAAGACCGAGAGCCTACAGGCTGATAGGAACAAGCTAAGTAAAGAAGTCGGCCGTATTAAAGGCTCAGGGGGTGACGCGTCAGCGATCGTTGAAGATGTGGGTAGGTTGGCTGAGGAATTCAAATCAACTAACAGTGAATTAATTTTGGTTCAATCCAAATTGGAGAGTTTTTTTCTCAACCTCCCTAATTTGCCTATGGATGATGTACCTCTAGGATTAGATGAAGGCGGTAACCAAGAATTACGGAAGTGGGGCGTCGCACCTGAAATGGGATTCTCGCCCAAGGATCATGTCGAGTTAGGTGGCGCGTCAGGTGAACTTGATCTTGAAGCGGCTACTAGATTGTCTGGCGCTCGTTTTTCTATACTAAAGGGACGTATAGCAAAATTACATCGTGCTCTAGGTCAATTTATGATCGATGTCCACACAGAAGAACACGGCTACGTCGAAATACAGGTCCCCTTGCTAGTCAGCGAGGAAACTATGACCGGTACCGGTCAATTACCTAAATTTAAAGAAGATCTCTTTATGGTTGGAGATCAAAATTTTTATTTGATCCCGACTGCAGAAGTGCCAGTTACTAATATAGGGCGTAAAACGATTTTCGAGGAAAAACATTTACCCTTGAAGTTCGCTTGCTTGTCTTCATGCTTTCGGAGTGAGGCGGGTTCGTACGGCAAAGATACACGCGGTTTGATTCGTCAGCATCAATTTGAGAAAGTGGAATTAGTTCAATTTGTTCGTGCTGCGGAATCAATTCAGGGATTGAATGAGTTGACGAGTCACGCTGAGACAATTTTGCGGCGCTTGGAACTGCCTTATCGTGTGGTTGAATTATGTACGGGTGATCTTGGCTTCTCTGCAGCTAAAACATTTGACCTAGAAGTTTGGATGCCAGGACAAAACTGCTACCGCGAGATCTCATCTTGTAGCAACTTTTTAGATTTTCAGGCGCGACGGATAGGAGCTAGAGTAAAGAGCTCAGTAGATGGTAAAAAGGCGTTAATTCATACAATAAATGGTTCTGGGTTGGCGGTGGGTAGGACGTTAATTGCCGTCATGGAGAATTATCAACAGGAAGATGGACGCATCAGGATTCCTACAGTGCTACAAGATTATTTTTCAGGCGACACCCATCTATAACTTTTGTATGTGTTGAGTCGAATAAACACCTATCAGACGATCCACATTAGTATAACCACGAGCACGGCCACTAAAGTCATTGGGAATACAAAACTCGACCAATCACCGCTCTCTGCTTTAGGACTATGCTTCACCATGTTTTTGGCTTGCGGCAATAGCAGTATAACCATCGTCGCGAGAAGCAGGGCCGTGCCTATCTTTATCCACACCTCTAATCGGCCTTGATAATGATTAGTAGTCTCAACTTATTCGTTCCGAGCGAATCCTAGTAAATGCAAAAGATTGATAAATAAATTGAATATATTCAAGTAGAGTTGCACCGTAGCAATTACGTAATTATTTATTCCGCCATTTACCATCCTACTAGTATCGAAAAGAATAAATCCGCTCATAAGCATTACAATTGCAGCCGATAACGCAAGTGAAAGAGCGGGAATGGCCATGAAGATATTTAGTATTGCCGCTCCTAGCACCACTAGAATACCTACAAAGAGGAAGCCACCAAGAAAGCTAAAATCTCTTTTAGTCGTTAGTGCATATCCCGATAATCCCAGGAAAATCACGCCGGTTCCTCCGAGCGCGGTGGCAACGATTTGCGGCCCAGTCGGTAGAGCAAGGTACATGTTTAGCATTGGACCCAGCGAAAAGCCTAATAGCCCCGTTATTAGAAACACGACCGCTATACCCGAACTTGAATTAGCTTTACGCGGAAGCACAAACCACATCAACACGAAAGCTCCACCAATAGAGAACAAATAGGTGCTAGGTGGCATTCTCAGCACAACCGATATTGCCGCTGTGGCTGCGCTAAACAAAAGTGTCATCGAAAGCAAGATATAAGTATTACGGATTAATTTATTGGTATAAACAATACTTTCGGCATTACGATTAGCTACTACATTATTTTCCATTTCTGGACTCCTTTCAAACTCTGTCAGTTAGTATATGTATTATAGCTTCCTATGTGAAGACATTGTTGATGTGCCAGACACCTCACTTTAATTGTAATCATAACCATGTAATACCTCGGGCTTAGTGTCGATCGGTATCGTAAAAAATTTTTAACGAAATTTGTCCCTGAGGCATTTTTGAAATTTGGTTAAGTCAAGACAATTAATTTATTAATTATGGGCGGACAGGCGGTTCCATTGCGGTATTTTTTCGATACAATGGGAGGTGGAAGCTTGGCAGAGCGGTTGAATGCACTGGTCTTGAAAACCAGCAAGGGCGAGAGTCCTTCGGGGGTTCGAATCCCCCAGCTTCCGCCACTAAAGCTTTGCAGACCTCAAATTCCAAGACGAATATTAGTATCGCAAACAGATTTAAATTAAAACTCAAGGGAGAGGTGGTACTTGTTACCCGCCTATACCTATACTTATGTTTAACGCATTGATATTAATGGCTAAATAGTCATTAATGCTGCTTATTTTCCAGTTTCGCATGAGCAATTTAAAGAAAAACATTGATTTTGGATGTGTGATTTAGGTTGTGACGTGAGGCATATTGCTCCACAATTGGTTTTATCGGGTAAAAACAACAAATTTTTAAACCGAAATATATAAATTTTTTAAGGAAAGAAAAGTATGGCGACTGGTACAGTTAAATTTTTTAATACGAGCAAAGGATATGGCTTCATTCAACCAGAGGATGGTGGCAATGATGTCTTCGTTCACATGACGGCTGTTGATAGGGCAGGGATGTCGACATTGAAAGAAGGCCAGAAAGTGAACTTTGAGGTTGTAACTGGACAAAATGGTAAATCGGCGGCTGATAACTTATCTCAAGCTGATTGAGAAGTAATAGTTTTGCCGGCAGTCGAATTACGGAGAGCTATGACCTAGAATTTTAGTGACAATCCGTGTTCTGACTAAAGTAAGGCTTATTTTGATAAATGTGGCGGGTTGGATGTGAGTGTGAAACGGCATGAACCAGAATTAGTTCGAAGAGGGCAGATTCTATCTGCCGCAAGAAAGTGCTTTTCGAAAAAAGGGTTCCACGCCACTAGTATGAGAGCTATTTTTGCTGAGGCTGATTTAAGCGCTGGAAGTTTTTATAACTATTTTACCAGTAAAATTGAAGTGGTCAGAGAAATTTGTGCTGAGGATCAAGAAGGACTGTGGGCCGAACTTGAGCTAGTGTCCAAATCTTCTAATCCCATAGAGGCGATAGCGCATTGTGTCGAAAGTATCGTAGGATTTTGCCACAGCACCGATGCTAGAATTTGGGTAGAAATTTATACAGAGGCTAGCCGCGATAAGGAAATTAGACACATTTGTGATGAAACTGAGGGCCCGCTAAGGAAAACCTTCGCTGATGCTATCGCCGTCGGTAAAAGAGATGGTCTGATTCGATCCGAACTTGATTTGGCCACATTAGTTGATATCGTGATGGCGTCTTGCTGGGGGTCGGTATCGAAATTGGCTTACAAACCAGACACTCCAATCGAAGCAGAGAAGCGAATAGCCTACAGGAACGTTGTTACATTATTGACTTACTCATAACGTGTCGGCGGAGGGTTTTTTCTTTTTCGGTGCGCCTCGCTGGTACGATGAAGAACGATATGTTTTGTCCGCGGCACGGCGGGGATCAACCGCGAGTCAATTCAGTAACCAAATTGAGGAGTCTTTAAAACTTTTTCATTTTATGGCCGCTGGCAACATACTCCTCCATCATTTCTAGTGCTCTCGGATCGTTAGAAATTATATTTCCAAACAAATCGCCCTCTTCGTCAACGCCATCGGCAGTGGTGTGTCCCCAGCTTGACCGGAGTACTTGCTTTATTGCTGATAATGCGGAGGCAGGCTTGTCTACAAATTCCGACGCAATTTCGAGGGCAGCTGGGAGGACAGGCCCTTCTATATAGTGATGCACGAGTCCTTCAGCAGCAGCTTCGTCGGGGTAAAACGTTCTGCCACGCAGCACCCATTCTAACGCCTTACCAACACCTACGAGTCTTGCGAGCCGAGTTGTGCCACCAGCACCCGGCAAAATACCCACTAATATTTCCATTTGCCCAATCGTATAATCGCCGGCGCCGGCAATTCTGATATCGCACGCAAGCGCGAGCTCACACCCACCTCCGCCGCAATAGCCGTTTATGGCCGCTATGGTTGGCTTTCGGTAATTATCAATTTTCTCCCAGACCATTCGTAATGGAGTTCTGGCAAATTTTGGATCTGGCTGCCCTTCCGCGCGTCGCTCCTTCATGCCCGGAATCCAGCTTATAATTTCTTCGACCGAAAAATGTCGTATGAACACGTCTGGCAATCCTCCCGTAAAAACTAACACACGCGCATTTGGATTGTCTGCCAGTTCGTCTAGTATGTTGCCCAACTGCTCTACCATATCAGCCGTGAAAAATCCTTTTGGCGGATTAGTGAAGGTAATCGTCGCTATGTAATCTTTTATTTCGCAGTCAACTGTCCCCATGTCGCGGTCTCCCCTAAGATGAGATGGATAATCAATACTTATTAAAGATAGCGTTTTTCTCGCCCAGATAAAAGGGTACTATGGTCTAAGAATATGTGTAACGGCCGAGGAGGTTATAAATGGTGCAAACGAATTGCTTTGGAGACGTTACTAAGTACAACTATGTTGGCCTGTGTGAAGGTCTCAGTCGCTATCTGAAATTAAAAGCGACCCCTATAGGAATGAAGCGTTTTCAGACGGCGGATCAGATGCGGAAGGTTCATCGTATTAGAGTGCCTGATGTTTCTCAAAAATTTGCTACTGATCAGATTGTAGCGCAATGTCGCTGGATCGGTTGGACTATAGGTATAACACAGGAAAACTTAATGGGCGAACAGTGCGGTGCTGTAGTGGGCCTGTATCCCCGTACGAAAGAGTGGCTAAGCGGTAAAAAAATGGAAGGCGTGTGGTTTGGTAAGTTAGAAGACAGCGCTGCTCACCAGGAAGCAATGGATTGCGCGTCTTACGGAGACTA
>CACEAA010000040.1 GCA_902557415.1 uncultured Pseudomonadota bacterium
TAGAGTTAGGGCATAGCAAAGAGTATGTCGATAAAATTTTAACCGGCACTCTGACGAAGCAGGAGATACAAAAAGTGGGCTTTCCCTGGTCCCATAATTTAGTATCCAGGGCCCGACAATCTGTTGGAGCTACATTAGCTGCGACACAGTGCGCCAAAAAAGAGAAAGTTTCTGTTAGTCTTGCTGGTGGTACTCATCACGCAAGGTATCAACAAGCTGGGGGATTTTGCTTATTTAATGATGTCGCAATAGCGACGATCCGTGAGTTACAAGCTAATAATAGGTCTAGGGTCTTGATAATAGATTGCGACGTACACCAAGGCGATGGGACGTCAGAAATTCTTTCCAAATACAGGCGAGCGTATACACTATCGATCCATTCATCTCGAAACTACCCTCATCGGAAAGGTAATAGTGACTGTGACATAGAGTTACCGGATGGTACAGGAGACGCTGAATACCTCGAAAAATTAAGTAACGGATTATCTAGCGTTAAAGGTGAGTTTGATCCATCCTTAGTATTTTTTAATGCTGGCGTGGATGTTCATAAAAACGACCGACTAGGTAGGCTTAATTTAAGTACTGAAGGTCTGCGACGGCGAGATGTTATGGTCTTCGATTTTGCCCGTGCTTGTTCGGCTAGTTTGGTCGCAGTTATGGGGGGTGGGTATGGCTCTAGCGCAGCTCGGATCGCTGAGCTTCATTATCAAACAGTGACAGAGGCGTATCGTAGTTGGGAATCGATCAATTTGGATGGTGAGAGATGACTAGCGAAAAAAATCTAATATAGATTTGACGCCAGGCTTTATTAGCCTCTCAATCGTATTTTTTCTGCGTCCTGCTTTGATTTTATATACGTCGCGGCATAATACTCTCTGCATGATAACCTCATCGCTGGTAGCGATCTCATCAACTAGACCTAGCTCTATCGCTTTTGTAGCAAACCAATGCTCTCCCGTGGCTATCTTGTCTATATCAAGGTTAGGGCGAAACTTCATGACAAATTCTTTAAAAAGTTCATGCGCTTCATCAATCTCGGATTGAAATTTAGTTCTGCCCTCAAGGGTGTTTTCTCCAAACATTGTTAGGGTGCGCTTATACTCGCCAGCGGTGATCTGCTCATATTCAATATTCTTATCCTTAAGCACTTTATTAAAGTTTGGGATTTGGGCAATTACACCGATAGAGCCAACAATAGCGAAAGGTGCCGCGGATAATTTGTCGGCCACGCATGCCATCATGTAGCCGCCGCTAGCAGCAATACTATCGACGCAAACCGTGAGAGTTATACCTTTATCACGAATCCTACTCAATTGAGATGCTGCGAGGCCGTAACCGTGAATAGTACCGCCCGCGCTGTTCAATACTACAATTACCTCATCATCTGGTGATGCAACGAGCAGTATGGCAGTGATCTCCCGTCTCAATTGCTCCACTTGACTAGCTTTTATGTCGCCCTCAAATTGGCAAATAAACGAACGCTTTTTTTGAGCTAATTTAGAGTACTTTTTTTGTGACGCTCTGAGACTTTTACGGTATTTTTTTAATTCTTTTTTATCGGATAATACTGTTTTAAAGGCAAACTTAGAGTCTTCAAAATTCGCGTTTATATGTTCTATGCTAATTTTAGTAGTTTCGTTTTTATGTCCACTTTTCCCTCGCATTACTAACACGATTGGTAGGAATATTAGCAGGACAATCGTAAGCACTTGCAGGGCAAAATAACTATAGTTTAATAAGTATTCAATCATCGATTTGTCTTTTTTTCTATTATTATAGAACAGCTAAAAGAAAAATAGTTTCACAATGAGCACAATAATGCACAATCTGAATACCATTCTCACAGTTTGCTCCCCTTTTGTAATAGAGAATCGCGCAGAGAGCCAACTGCCAACCACGGACCCCGACGCTAACGTGAGTCCAGCCAACCAAAAGATTTGATTGTGGATGTAGAAAATTCCTAGGCTACATATCGACGCGGGTATTATCATCCGCATTTTATGTACGTTAGTTTCCAGAATATTTAATTTCCCTATCCCCATGAGGGCAGCCATTATCAGAAATCCGATTCCTATATGAATGACGCCACCGTAAAAGCCAATCACAATAATTGCAATATACGTTAGCATAGGATTAGATAATCTAGCGCCAAATTGTTTGGAAACATTGTGCTTGGTTACCCTATTTTCGATTTCTGTGGCTACCAGAACCAAAAGCATCACCGCGCCGAGTAGTCTATTGAACCAGGCTCCGTGGATCTGTGTCCCCCAAATTGCACCTAAGATACTCCCAGGAATTAGGCACATCGAGAGGGCTAGACTTTCACGAAAGTTTTGAGCTCCCGATTTCAAAAAAGCGATCGAAGCGGTTAAAGATTGGACGACGATGCTAATTCGATTAGTGCCATTAGCAGCCGGACCCTCAAATCCAAGGAATAGGAGTGCTGGAACGGAAAGTAGGGATCCGCCTCCCGCTATCACATTGATAAAACCTGCCGCCGCTCCGGCCGTGGCTAGCAAACAGTATTCGTACAATAGCATTTAAAGTCCTGTAGGTTTAGCGTGAGTTAAGATGAATTGTATACGAAGTTTGCATGTGTTGGCATAAGTGAATTTCGCATTTAATTCCGGGAAAATCTATCAAATAGCAGGTACAATAAATGTATGGAAATTTTTGTTAAATTTGATTTTGCCGCGTCCCGGAGGCTTACTAAACTACCAAAAGAGCACCCATGTAGTAGGGTGCACGGACATACCTTTCAAGTGGAGATAACATTAGTAGGCGAGGTAGACTCAAATACGGGATTTATGGTCGACTTTTCATTTATCGAAGAGAAACTCGCTAACGTCAAAGCAGTTGTTGACCACCAATACTTAAATGATATTAATGGCTTAGACAATCCCACGACCGAAATATTAGCTCAATGGCTGTGGGAATATTTGTCCTCCGATTTACCGGCTCTAACGTCGATCAGTGTTCAGGAACATTATTCTCGGGGAGTGATCTATAGAGGCGACTAGAGAGAGTGGAGGGCTATCTAATTAGGCATTGGATGCCAGCCTGCGTCGGCCCATAATTGACCACTGACTGCTGAATTTCTGATTAAAAAAGATATTGCATCGGCGATTTCTTCAGGTCTAATTAGTCGTTTGATTTGGGTTGCAGGAAGTATTTCAGTATCGATATATTCATCGCCTAGTGCTCGAACCATCGGCGTATCGGTAAAGCCTGGGTGCAGTACCGCGCATCTAATGCCATAAAATATGGCTTCTTTCATTAGAGTGGAAGCCGCCCCCTCCAATCCAACTTTTGTTGAGGCATAAGCTATTTGACCTTTATTCCCTTGCGACGAAACCGAACCAATAAATATCACCACTCCTTGTGTGCCCTCGTTGGGGGTCCATTTTTTTAACCCTTTGCTAAAGCGACTCTCAGCAAGTTGGGCTACCATTTCTAGCGCCCAATATGTTGGTGCGATCAAATTGACCTCAACTACTTGCCGAAAATTTTCAATTGGGTACATATTTGCGGTGCCTTTTTCTTTATTTAGCTTCACAGCTAAGGCATCTCTCGTTATACCAGCGGCGGGAACACAGATATTAACCGCGCCATGATTCTCTCGCATATGACTAAATACATGTTTCCTAAAATCATGGTCTGTCGCATCGCCTTGGAAGGGAACAGCAATTGTGTTCCCTCTCATCCGATTCAGCTCTTTAGCTAGTGTTACTATTCCATCCGACAAGTCTACCAGAGCAATAGCTGCGATTTTATGTTTCTGGAGCTCTATTGCCGCAGCTCGTCCAATACCGCTGGCAGCGCCTGTGATAATTGCTATTTTGCCTTCAATGTCCACCAATCACCCTATTTTGTTTCAAACTCAGACCGGCATTATAGTCTTAAGAATGAGTAGTGCAACGCAAATTAACAGTAGTTAGTTTTCTGACCCTAGGACTTCTGCAGGATGCACCGATGAAGCGCGGTAGGCGGGGTAGACGGATGCGACAATGGTGAGGAGTAAACAAGAAATAAAAATTACGCTGACATCTGATAATCGAACCCAGGTTGGTAGATGGTTTATGAGATATACGTCGGGATTTATTAACTGTCGACCTACGAGTTCGCCAATTATTTCAACTATGCTATTTGCGTTTACAGAAACGAGTAGGCCCAAGAAAACCCCAAGACAAGCTCCCAGAAGGCCAACAATTGATCCGTGTAATAAAAATATCAAGGCTATTCTTAATCTGGTTGCACCTAAGCTTTTTAGAATGCCAATAGCTCCTGCTTTTTTATGGACCATTAGAAGTACATTGCTCGCGATACTGAATGACGAGATAGCTACTATTAGTATAAGTACAACAAATAGAACTCGCTTTTGTGATTGAATCGCTTGAAAAAATTGGTAATTATACTCGGTCCAATCGATGGTAGAGAGGTCGCTGGAGACATATTGAGTGACTTGTTTGAGCACGTTGGGAGCATTCTCAGCTGAAGCCAATTTTACTCGGAAGCCTGAGATACTTTCCTTTGCCGAGAATAACCTTTGCGCAGTCTTTAAACTGGTCATTAGAATACGATTATCGTAATCCGCCATACCAGTATTGACCAATCCTATTATTTCGAGTTTTTTAAATGAGGGTGCTATAAAATTACCACGCTCATCCCATCTAGGGACCATAAGCGACAAATCATCTCCAATAGAGACTTGAAGCTTCAGAGCTAGTCCTGCACCGATTAACACTATGTTCTCCCTGGCATTAAGTAATTTGTAGGCTTTATCAGATGAGAACTTTTCAATGCTTGTAACACGGTCCTCTAGGTTGGGAATTATGCCTTCCACTATTACACTTTTTATTTTACCACTCGTGTTAACCATCGCTCCGTGACTGATGAAGGGCGAGATTGCTTGTGCTATCTGAGTTTTTTCAATTTGCGCTTGAAGTGATTCCCAATTATTTATCATACCTCTCCGATCAAATAGAATTCCGTGAGAGCTGATGCCTATTGCGTAATTGCGAACTTCTTTCTCAAACCCATTCATGGTTGACATCACCACAACCAGCGCCGCAACACCGAGTACTACCCCAGAAATCGACATCAAAACACTAAGTGAGCCTAAGTTCTTCCTATCCGGCCGCAGTAGTCGTATTACTATGAATATTAATGACTTAGCACGACTATTCATGGCGGTGGTAATTCGCTACTTTCTTTCTCTTATAGCGTAGTTTTCTAAAGTTTCTAGTGACACTAAGTCTAAGACGGATTGATCGGTAGCCTCTAAATTCACAATCGTCATCAGACCTGCATTTTTACTTTCGATCCAGCGCGATACGCAAACACACCAGTGATCACCTGGTAGTAAGCCAGGGAATCCAATTTGTAATTGCGGAGTGATGAGATCATTACCATTTGCTCTCGAAAATAGTAAGAATTCTTCAGTCATTTCAACACAAATTGTGTGCTCACCAACATCTTCATCGCAGGCTTGGCAGCAGCCATTTCGTAGGAAGCCGGTAAGCGGGTCGTTTGAGCACTTTTGAAGAGGCATCCCATAAATATTTAGCATATTACTCTCAGCTGGCACTTTAATTTAGTAACGGGATTATAGTCTATTTTTGGGGTATCATGTTCCGTAATAACAAAATACGCCAAAGCATTTTAGATAATGCTACGCATTTCAAACAAATATCAATGTTGGGAGCAACTTGTTGTGTCTAGCCTTCATTCAATTTCCAAATTTATTCCGGACAAAACCTTGCCCGGTAGACCTGATAAAATGAGGCTAAATACGCGACATCAGGTGTTGGATACCCACATGTTACCGCCATTCCCTAAAGCGATGACTTCTATCTTATTGGGTATGGGCTGTTTTTGGGGAGTAGAGAGAAAATTCTGGCTTCTCCCGGAAATATATACTACCTCCGTCGGGTATGCGGGCGGTGCGACTCCTAATCCTACTTACGAGGAAGTTTGTAGTGGATTTACTGGCCATACGGAAGTAGTGTGCGTGGTGTACGATCCGAACTCAATATCCCATGATGAATTGCTGAAGATATTCTGGGAGTGTCATGATCCCACGCAGGGTATGAGACAAGGCAATGACCGAGGCTCTCAATACCGTTCTGCAATTTATTGCGAGACAGAAGAGCAGTTTGCGGCAGCATCGGACAGTAGAAACGATTATCAGGCTCGTTTGACTAGTCTCGGCTTTCCGACAATTACTACTGAAATACTGCTCAATCAGACTTATTATTATGCTGAGGAGTATCATCAGCAATACCTGAATAAGAATCCTAATGGGTACTGCGCCATGCAAGGTACAGGTGTTACCTTGCACCCGGGAGTTAATAGTTTGTGAATCAATCTTGGGATCCGAAACTATACTCTCGAGATGCTGCCTTTGTTCCAAGTTACGGAGTCGATCTTTTATCTATGCTTGACCCGGCAGAAGGGCGTAGTATTCTTGATTTAGGCTGTGGGGAAGGCACCTTAACCGAAAAATTATTATCGCTCGGCTGGACAGTTACGGGCATTGATTCTAGCGAAGAACAAGTACGCGCTGCCGTAACGAGAGGTATCAGCGCGAAAGTCATGGATGCAGAAAATCTGCAATTTGACGAAACTTTTGATTGTGTTATCAGTAACGCAGCTTTGCACTGGATGAAAAAGCCTGAAAAAGTTTTGGACGGAGTCTGGAAGGCTTTAAAGGTTGGGGGAACCTTTATTGGAGAAATGGGTGCATACGGCAACGTTGAAAGCGTAGTTCAAGCAGCCAACAACATTCTCGTGGAAAGAGGCTTTGAGCCGGACCAATTCAATCCCTGGTACTTTCCCTCACTAGATGAATACTCTGAGTTACTTTTAGCTAGAGGGTTTATAATCTCAAGCATCCAGGCATTCAACCGCCCAACCGAGCTTCCTGGAGATATTCTTGACTGGTTGACCATCTTTGCCCAGAGTTTTGCGACCCCATTGAGAAATAGTGAGAAGAAAGATTTCTATTGTGAAATGAGAGAGCGTCTTAAAAAACCATTACTTTCGGATGAAGAAAAGTGGATTGTTGATTACGTTCGCCTTCGATTTAAGGTTGCCCGTTTAGTATAGATTTTGAGGATAAAAACATGATTGGTAATAGGATATCTTGGGTGCAAGTTGAGCAAACCGAGGGAGTGATTGTTCACGCGGAGATAAATGGATATAAGGCATTAAATTTAGTTGACCAACCTATACTAGAAGCAATGACCTCGGAACTCGAAAAAATTTTGAGTATCGATAATTTAAGGTGCGTATTCTTGTCCGGATGTTCTAACAAGGCGTTTATAGGTGGCGCGAATCTTAAATCATTAAATGCTCTAGAAGTCACTACTGCTGAAAAATTCATCAGTTCTATTCACCAGTTTTGCGAAACCGTCCAAAAGGCGCAAGTGCCAATCATTGCGGTCCTAAAGGGCTATTGCCTGGGGGCGGGGTTGGAAATTGCTGCAGCTTGTGATTTTAGGATAGGAGACTCTTCCGTTTTTTGTGGTATGCCCGAAGTACGAGTAGGAGTGCCGTCTGTTGTGGAAGCCGTGTTACTGACAGATTTAGTGGGTTGGGGTAAGGCTAAGGAGTTGATGCTTCGGGGTAATATTATCGACGCGGAAGAGTGCCTTAGGATAGGTTTAATTGAACACTTAGAGGATGATGAGAAGTTAGATCTACTTTTGAATGAAATTACAGCAGATATCTTAAGCGGTGGCCTTGGTGCGATTGCGAGTCAAAAACGACTTTTTAGAGACTGGAAGGGCCCGCAATATGATAATGCGATTAGATCTGGTGTGGATGCGTTTGTTAAAGCGTACGAGACAGACGAACCAAGAGTAAAAATTAGTAAATTTTTTGACAATTAGAGTCAAATTTCTATTTGTGGCTTTAAGGCATAGTTAGCATAGGTTTTGACTGAATATACCAATCACTTAAAATTCTGGCGGTTTCGTTGAGTAGGATGTCAAACTCAACTTCATCAGGATCATCTAACGGTTTGTCCGAATCTTCCTCTTGGGTAGCGCTAACATATGCCGGAAGTAGCTCGCGCCCTTGAGCTTTCCGGATCCTGTTTTCAAGTTCACGCTGAGACCGCCTATTCACGTCGTATTCATTTTTTCGGTTTTCCTCAACTA
>CACEAA010000041.1 GCA_902557415.1 uncultured Pseudomonadota bacterium
TCCACAGGCTATCTCGTACGATAGACGTGGAGAGCTTTGGAAAACGTTTGAGCCTGGCTTCAGTCAGTATCAATACAATGACAACTCAATCCGAAATGCTGCAGGAAGCCAAGTGCTTGCGTCTGACGGACGGCCTGAGTGGAGTTGGAACTGGGTGATCAGTAACGATCTCCAGTCCAAACGTGTTACTCGATTCTACCAAGGTGAATCAGTACAGGGTGGATGGAAATCTGGTTATGATAAAGAGTCAGCTAGCGACTTCATATCTAACTATATGACTAAGTCTGCGATGAGACGACTCGGAACTTAACACTCCGAACTCAAAAGATTAAAGCCGCGAGATGGGAAACTGTCTTGCGGCTTTTTTTTTGAGTCTTCAATCTATCGTAATATGTCATCATTTCTGGGTACAATGAAGCCTATGACTTCGCAAACTACAAACATCCCAAAGAACATAGTCATCGTCGGCGGAGGGACGTCCGGCTGGATGGTGGCAGCAACACTCGCTGCGCGTTGGCAAGATAAAGGCGTCTCGCTAAAGCTTATTGAATCTGAGTCAATAGGAACAATCGGCGTTGGGGAAGGTTCTACTCCGAAAATGCGGCGATTCTTCGACTCATTAAATATTAATGAGCGGGAATGGATGCCAAAATGCAATGCGACCTACAAATGCGGAATACGCTTTCCTTCGTGGGCCACGCGAGAAGGTTTTAAAAGCTATTACCACCCCTTCTTCTCCCAAAAAGATGATACGTCAATACGAGCCTTTCACCAAAATGCGACCTTACGCAGTAAGAATTATAACGTTCACGCCCATCCTGACTCATTTTTTGTGTCGAACTTTTTAGCGAGCGAAAAACTAGCGCCGACTCCAGATAAAGGAACAGAGTATTATACCGACTATGCGTACCATTTTGATGCGTCTCTCTTAGGTGAATTTTTGCGTAATTTTTCCATAGAAAATGGCGTTACACACATCTCAGATACTGTTTCTCAGGTGCTCCGCTCGGAAAACGGCGATATATCTGGAGTTGAGACTGATCAACACGGGACTATCGCCGCAGATTTCTTTATTGACTGCAGTGGATTCTCTGGGTTAATTATTAATAAAACACTCGGCGTGGAATTTCTACCATATAAGAAGTTTCTCTTTAATGACTCTGCCGTAGCTCTTCCTAGTAATATCGATCTCGAGAAAGGTTTGCCGGCAGAGACCGTATCGAAAGCGCTAAAAAATGGCTGGATGTGGAATATCCCGCTTACAAATCGGTTTGGAAACGGTTATGTCTACTCGTCTGATTTTACTGACCGAGACTCCGCAGAGGAGGAACTCAGAAAGCAACTAGGATTAATGGATACTGCAATCGAAGCACGACATCTTAAAATGAGAGTTGGCCGAAGTGCTGTTTGCTGGGAAAGAAATTGCATTGCTATCGGCTTATCTCAAGGTTTTATTGAGCCTTTAGAGGCAACCGCTCTAATGATAGTGCAAGATACAGCTGATATCTTTGCAAATAAATTAGAATCTTTCGGCGATACAGATAAGTCTAGAGCTGAAGTGAACACGAAGGTAAACTCAATTTTTGATGGCGTTAGAAACTACGTGCAAATGCACTATAAGCTTAATACCAGAAGTGATACGGAATATTGGTTAGAAAATAGGAAAAACATTCACATTTCCGATGATATGGAAAAGATTTTACGCGTTTGGGATAAAGGTGGGGACCTTTTGTCAGAGCTCAGAAATCAAGCCAGTCGGTTAGTCTATAGCCCCACTTCCTGGTACGTTATCTTGGCAGGAATGGGCAGGTTTAGACACAAACCGAAACGACCAAAAGCCAACGTGCAACACTATTCTAAGAAACAAGCCGAAGAGCACAGCAGAAGCTTTATTCGGCAATTCCCATCACATCTAGGTGCTATACAAGAACATAGCAACGTATCATGAAAAGTACTCTTTTACTTCTTGTCTAGAAATTCAGGAATAGTCTCTCCAGGGAACCACTTGTCCACATCTGGCTGATCGAACAGGGTTTCTTGTGAATCAACAAGCCATCGACCATCTATGCGTACGATTGTATAAAGTTCAAATTCAGTAATGCCTTGATTGTTAAAATTGTCCCGAGACCGCAAGATGTTTGGCACTATAGCAGTGGACGAGCAATCTGCGTCTGACTCAATCGCAATGGCCTGGCGCACATCGATGCCGAAAATAATCACGCCCCCACCAATATAAAACATTTCCTGTAGCTCAGCCCAATCCTTATTAGACCTGCCGTCAGTCATCGAGTTCGATACAAATTTAAATGCGTCTGTAAAACGACGTTCTTGCATCGCTTCCAAATAATTTGTTAGCGCCTTTTGAGGAAGAACGGATGAAGGACACTGAGCCGCAAGCACCTGCACGTTAATAAGCAAACCAATGATAAAACTAATTAAGTGCACAATTTTTGATTTTAAACTCATCTTTCTCGTGACCTCAGTGGACTGTGCTCGCGTACCACGTTAACCTATAAACTACCAAAAACAATAAGGCTGGTACGACAACGTTCAGTATACTCGTACCGTGAGCACTGCCAAGAACTTTATTGGCCTATAATCATTTTAAAGACGTATATCCGTTTATGTACCAGAGTCAGCTTTATGAACAAAACTAACGTCGCAGAGAAATATGCAAATAGAGTTGGGCCACGTATAGCTATTATCGGTGCAGGATTTTCTGGTATCGGTATGGCTATAAGACTGAAGCAATCTGGCTACAGTAACTTCACTCTATTTGAGCGCTCTGACAATGTGGGGGGCACATGGCGCGACAACACATATCCTGGCTGCGCGTGCGATATTGCATCTCATCTGTACTCTTTTTCTTTCGAAAAGAAACCTGACTGGACAAGCGTCTTTTCCAATTCACGAGAAATATACCAGTATCTTTTATCGTGTGTAGAAAAATTCAGTTTGGAAAGCCACATTAAATTAAAAACAAAAGTTTCTGAGATGCGTTTCAATACCGCTACTAATGAATGGGTGATTTTGACCGAATCAGACGAAGTTTTTCGCGTCGATGTGGTAATAAATGGCACAGGGCCCTTAAACAAACCTAACATTCCTAAAATTCCGGGGATTGAAAATTTTACAGGTAAAATATTTCATTCTTCTCAGTGGGATCACCAGCACCAACTAGATGGAGCGGACGTAGCTTGTATCGGTACCGGGGCCAGCGCGATACAATTTATACCGGAAATCGTCAATAGGGTTAAATCCCTAAAAGTATTCCAACGCACACCAACCTGGTTGGTGCCCCGTTTTAATAGGAACTACTCTGCCATAACCAAATGGGTATTTAAAAACATACCTGGCGTCAAGAATTTGTACCGTCTTTTTATCTATTGGAGAAATGAATATTACGGCATAGCGATAATTGGATACCCCTTCTTTAATAATCTACTCCAAAAAGCATCGAAGCTTTATTTGAGAGCAAAAGTTAAAGATTCGAAACTACGCGAAAAGCTTACACCAAATTACCAAATAGGATGTAAAAGAATAAATATTTCTGATGACTACTACGAGTCGTTACAGCGACCTAACTCGGATTTAATTACCGAATCCATCTCATTGATTGACTCCGCAGGTATAAAAACGACTGACGGGATTACCCATGAATGTGACACAATCATTTTTGGTACTGGCTTTGTAACGACAGAATACTTGCAGCCAATGAAGATCTACGGCTCTAAAGAAAAAGAACTCACAGAGCAATGGGCAGGGTCAGAGAGTCGTACTTGGGCATTTCGGTCGCTGGATTCCCTAATTACTTTCTTCTTTTAGGCCCTAATACCGGCCTAGGTCATAACTCTGTGGTATTTATGATTGAAGCGCAAATAGAGTACGTAATAAGAGCACTAAATTATCTAAAGAAAGCCAAAAAAAGTCTAATAGACGTAAAGTTAGAAAGGCAGGAGACATTTTGCCGTTTGACTCAAATGAAGTTGGAAAACTTTTCCTGGGGCTCAGGTTGTGATAGTTGGTACTTATCTAAAAATGGGAAAAATTATTCTATATGGCCTGGCTTCACGCCCTCCTACTGGTGGAAAACTAGAAAATTTGATGCAGAAAACTATCATGTCACCTGAATATATCTATTCATTTATCAAAAATGTACTGAGAGTTTAATATGAGTGTAATCGCGATCGTAAACATCGAGATCTCAAATATGGAAAAATATATACAGAGTGGGTACGTCTCACATGCTGGAAGCACGGTAACGCAGTATGGAGGGACATACCTTGTACGAGCTGGAAACACCGTGGTAATAGAAGGTGACCCCAAACCTGCCCGAGTCATTCTTATAGAATTTGACTCGATGGAAAATTTCAACAAATGGTATGATTCCGACGAATATGCGCCTTGGAAGAAAGTGCGCCACCGTCTAGCAAAAAATGATATGTTTGTAGTTGAGGCCTTAAGTAGGGATGATAGAGATCTCATTGCATTAGGAAATAACGCTTAACTAGGTCCCATAAAGCGTATCTTCAATAATCTGTCAATAAGGAAGTATTCAATGTCTCGTATGCAGTTTGGCGTTTTTATACCGCCCCACCATGTTCCGACAAATTACAATCCTACTCTAGCCCTGCAACAAGATATTGAAATTGTTAAGCTGTTAGATAATATTGGCTATGATGAAGCATGGTTTGGGGAACACCATTCGGGCGGCGTTGAGCTGATTAACGATCCGATGCTTTTCATCGCCCACGTGGCACCCCAGACCCGCAATCTACGCTTGGGCACCGGTGTGGTGTCACTACCCTACCATAATCCTCTGTGGGTAGCTGATAAACTGGCCCTTCTAGATCACCTGACTCGGGGCCGAGTTATTTTGGGAGTTGGACCAGGAGCACTTGCCTCAGATGCAGCGATGATAGGCATTAAACCCAGTGAACAAAGAGATGCCCTCGACTTTGATATGGACGTATTAATGCATCTACTTACAAGTGACGAACCAATATCAGTCGAGACGAGTAGATATAGGCTTGTCGATGCCAGACTGCAGCTAGATTTTTATCAAGATCCTCACCCACCAATAGTTGCGGCGGCGGTAGTTTCACCTTCAGGTCCTCGTATTGCAGGAAAACATGGGTTGGGACTTATATCTATAGGCGCGACTATGAAAGCAGGTGTCGATGTACTAGCTATGCACTGGGACGTACTCGAAGCCAGAGCCAAGGAATTCAATCAAAAAGCCGACCGAGATGCGTGGCGAATAGTCAACATAATGCATTTAGCCAAAACGAAAGATCAGGCGATTAAAGACATACAACACGGTCTTAAAGATTGGTGTGAATATATTAAACATACAGCCGCTGCACCACAGATTCAGGTTAGCGGTAACGATATTAGCGGTTACCTTGAATGGATTGGAGACAACGCGTCGGTGGTAATAGGAACCTATAAGGACGCAATAGAACATATTGAAAGTCTGATTGAGATATCAAATGGCGGGTTTGGCAACTTTCTTCTGTTCGATCACAACTGGTGTGAACTTGAATCAAAAAAGCAACACTACGAATTATTCGCTAACTACGTAATTCCTCATTTCAAGAAAACAAATCTAAAGATGAAATCTAGCGAAAAAACACTCAGAGAAATCCGTGATCCTCTAGCCCAGGCTCAACAAGAGGCAATAACTGAATACAAAAACAGACATCTTCAAACTGAGTGAGTCGACATTGCTTACTGGTTTGATAAAATAATAACCAACAAAACGCATGTAAGGAGATTAAAATGGCACAAGCCACAGCTCGACATATTCTCGTCGACACAGAAGAAAAATGCACTAGTTTGAAAGAAGAAATAGCGAATGGCGCTGATTTCGGTGAAGTAGCCAAAGCGAATTCTAGCTGCCCCTCATCACAACAGGGAGGTGATCTTGGTTCATTTGGTCCAGGTATGATGGTCCCCGAATTTGACCAAGTAGTTTTTAATGAAACCGTTGGCGAGGTTCATGGACCAGTAAAGACACAATTTGGTTATCACTTACTCGAAGTTACTAGCAGAACAGACTAGTTACGCTCATCTAATTTTCAAATATCTTTAACTGGAGGATGTGAACTGTTATGTCTGAATCGTGTGGCGATAACAAAAGTTTTGATGTAGTTATAGTTGGTGCTGGATTTTCAGGAGTTTATCAGCTATACCGATTGCGAGACGAAGGTTTCAATGTGCATCTAATTGAGGCAGGCGCAGGATTAGGAGGAATTTGGCATTGGAATTGTTATCCGGGCGCACGAGTAGACACCCACTGCCAAATTTACCAATTCTCCAGACCCGATCTCTGGAAAGACTGGAGCTGGAGCGAGCGTTTCCCCGGGTGGGAGGAAATGCGCAGTTATTTTGATTACGTAGACAAGAAGTTAGACCTCAGTAAAGATGTAAGTCTGAATACGCGAGTAACTGAGGCGTCCTTCAACGAAGCTGCTAATGAATGGGTACTAAATACCGGCGAAAAGGGCGAATATCGGGCTAAATTTATAGTCTTATGTACAGGGTTCGCATCTAAGCCTTACCAACCTAAGATCAAGGGCCTTGAAACATTCAATGGTATTGCTAGTCATACCGCCTTATGGCCGCAAAAAGGGGTAGATTTTACAAATAAAAAAGTTGCCGTAATAGGTACTGGAGCCAGCGGTATTCAAGTAGCTCAGGAAGCCTCGAAACTCGCATCACACGTGACCGTCTTCCAACGTACTCCGAACATGTACCTTCCAATGGGGCAAGAGACATACTCTAACGCTGACAACCTAGCCATGAAAGATGAACTTCCCTCTCGATTCAAGCGCCGAGCCGAGACCTTTGGCGGATTTGATATGGATTTAATTCCTACCTCAGGACTAGATGTGTCCGACGAAGAAAGAGAAGAAACATTTGAGCGTTTGTGGGCTACCGGCGGTTTTAGTTTCTGGTTAGGAAACTTCTATGATATTTTCTCAAATGAGATCGTAAATAGAGCCGCGTACGACTTTTGGCTAAAGAAAACAAGAGCTCGTATTAAAGATCCGATCCTTGCAGAAAAACTCGCGCCACTCGAGCCCCCCCACCCTTACGGAGTAAAAAGACCATCGTTAGAACAATGGTATTTTGATATTTTCAACCAAGACAATGCGACCTTAGTATCACTGCTAGATGAATCTATTAACGAAATTGTCCCTACGGGAATAATTACCTCTAAAGGTACTTATGACTTCGATATTATCGCATTCGCTACAGGGTTCGATGCGGTGACTGGGGGACTAACTTCTATAAACATAATGGGTACCGACGGTACGACTTTAAAAGAAAAATGGGCCAAGGGTGTTAGATCTCACCTCGGATTAGCGACCACGAATTTCCCAAATATGCTTGTAAGCTATGGCCCTCAGGCACCAACCGGCTTTTGTAACGGACCATCAAGTGCTGAGTATCAAGGAGAATGCGTGATAGAGACACTTCTTCATATGCGAGACAATATGTACTCTA
>CACEAA010000042.1 GCA_902557415.1 uncultured Pseudomonadota bacterium
GATTCGTTGTGGGTTAGAAGGGATGCATTGGAAACCTCCGACCGCATCGCAAAGACTGCAAGTTATGCTTCGCCACTTGAGTGCAATTCATACTCACTACGGTCAGGATCGTGGCGCACGTATAGCACGGAAGCATATTGGATGGTATCTTGGGTTCTGCCCTGATGGCCTGATGATTAAAAGAATGTTTAACAAGCTTTTATTCGCTCGGGATCAAATTAAATTTTTGCTAGATTATGAAGAGTCACTTTATGTGGGGAAAAACGCGTGAAACCTAATGAGGGCTCCCAACCTTTGGGAGAGCTAGTAACCCTTGCCTTAGAGCAATATTTCGATGACTTAAATGGTGAAATTGCGACTGATCTTTATGCATTATTTTTGAAGGAAGTTGAAAAGCCCCTACTGCAAGTGGTCTTGCGCGAGACCAACGGTAATTTGTCAATGGCGGCTAAAGTTTTGGGAATAAATCGAGGTACACTCAGGACACGGCTAAATAAATATGGTCTAAAAAGTAAATGATTGAAAATAAAACAAGGTGGGCATTGCTGAGTGTGTCCAATAAAACTGGAATTGTCGAATTTGCGAAGCGTCTCGAAAGACTTGGTTTTGGTATTCTTACGACTGGTGGAACTGCTACGGCACTGCGGGCCGGTGAGGTGAAGGTGGTTGACGTTTCGGAGTACACGGGATTTCCTGAGTTGATGCAGGGTCGTTTAAAAACATTGCATCCTAAAATTCATGGTGGAATTTTAGGACGAAGAAATTTAGATGAATCTACTATGGAGGAACACTCTATAGAGGCGATCGATCTCGTAGCTGTGAATTTATATCCATTTTCTGCAACGGTAGCGCGCCAGGACTGCACCTTGGAAGAAGCGATTGAGAACATAGATATAGGTGGGCCAACGATGATTCGTGCCGCTGCTAAAAATCATGCTGCGGTAGCAGTAATTTGTGATCCATTGGATTATGATTCTGTGGCTAAAGAATTAGAAGAGCTCGGGAGCGTGAGTGATGCATTCCGTTACGGTTTGGCAGCCAAGGCATTTGCCCATACTTCGAAATACGATCAAGCGATTTACGCCTACTTTAATAAAAGTACGAGCGATTCAAAACAATTGTTTCCGGAAGACCTGTCTATTGATGTGTCGCTAAGCCAAACTCTGCGCTACGGTGAGAACCCCCACCAGAAAGCGGCTTTTTATAAAGAAATAGTTGTGCCAAAAGGCTCTCTAGCGTCGGCAGTACAAGTTCAAGGAAAGGAGTTGTCCTACAACAACATCGCTGATACCGACGCTGCTTTGGATATGGTTCGGACGTTTCAGGGTCCCGCCTGCTGTATTGTTAAACATGCCAATCCGTGTGGTGTCGCGGAAGCTACTGATTTGATGACGGCTTATAAATTGGCTTTCGAAACTGATCCAACATCAGCGTTTGGGGGCATTATTGCGTTTAATCGAATTTTGACAGGCTCGGTCGCGAGCGCGGTGATAGAGCAGCAATTTGTTGAAGTGATTATAGCGCCTGAAATTGAAGCAGACGCGGTAAAAATACTACAGAGTAAACCGAACGTTCGCGTGTTATCGACGGGCGTTTGGGAAGCGGAGCCTTTTCGACAGATGGAATATAAACGGGTTATGGGCGGTATATTAGTGCAGGAAAGGGACTACACAGCACAGCTTATGATGCGGGATGATCTAAAGGTAGTGTCAAAAAGGCATCCGACCGCGACGGAGATCGAAGATATGCTTTTTGCTTGGCGGGTGGCGGCATGCGTGAAGTCTAATGCTATTGTTTATGCAAAGGATAGGCGAACTATCGGCATTGGTGCTGGGCAAATGAGTCGGATTTATAGCGCTCGGATTGCGGCCCTAAAAGCAGAAGATGAAGGGCTAGTCGTTAAAGGCTCTGTTATGGCCTCCGATGCATTCTTTCCTTTTCGTGATGGTATTGATGCGGCGGCGGAGTCAGGTATCGTAGCGGTTATACAACCGGGGGGCTCAATGCGCGATGATGAAGTAATCGCTGCCGCTGATGAGAATGATATGGCCATGGTGTTTACCGGAGAACGGCACTTTAGGCACTAGTCAGTTTTAATTTTGAATAATTAGGCGATTATAGTTGATGAAAGTTTTAATAGTAGGCGGAGGTGGTCGCGAACACGCCTTAGCATGGAAATGCGCCCAATCAGTAAATGTTAGCGAGGTGTTTTGTGCTCCAGGAAATATCGGATCTGGTGAAGAGGACAAAGTAAAAAATATACCAATAGAGGCCGAAAGAATTGATTCTTTATTGGCTTTTGCGTTGGAAGAGAAGATTGCTTTAACTATCATTGGTCCTGAGGCGCCGTTAGCTGCGGGTATCGTAGATGAATTTAAAAGCGTCGGTCTTCACTGCTTTGGGCCTACCAAAGATTCAGCTCAGCTTGAGGCTTCTAAATCTTTTACTAAAGATTTTCTAAAAAGGCATGATATTCCGACTGGAGAGTACGAGACCTTTACGCAACTAGACGAAGCGATAAAGTATATTAATCAACGGCCAATTCCAATTGTTGTTAAGGCAGATGGTCTTGCTGCGGGTAAAGGGGTGGTAGTAGCTCATACGAGGCAAGAGGCGCTAGAAGCGGCGCGCAGTATGCTTATCGATAATACTTTTGGAGAGGCGGGTGCGCGTATTGTTGTGGAGGAGTTTTTAGAGGGCGAGGAGGCAAGTTTTATTTGTATGAGCGATGGCGAAATTGCAATACCATTCGCTTCTTCTCAAGATCATAAGGCTAGGGATAATGGTGATAAGGGCCCTAATACGGGCGGCATGGGCGCCTATTCTCCTGCGCCAATTGTCGACAAACGCATGCGGGATAAAATCATGGAAACGATTATTTATCCTACATTAGAAGGGATGAAAAATGATGGTCGGCCCTATCAAGGTTTCCTGTATGCAGGCGTGATGATTGGTTCGGATAATGTCCCAAAAGTCCTAGAGTTTAATTGTCGCTTTGGAGATCCAGAGACTCAGCCGATCATGATGCGACTGAAATCTGATTTAGCGGAAGCTTGTTTGTCCGTGCTAGATGGGGGCGCTCAAAATGTGTCACTAGAGTGGGACTCTCGCGCTGCTTTAGGTGTGGTTTTGGCAGCTCAAGGTTATCCGCTGTCCTATGAGACCGGTGATATTATTACAGGGCTTGATAGTCATGTAGCTGACACAAAAGTTTTTCACGCTGGTACCAAAGAAGTTGACGGGGAGTGTGTTACCGCAGGGGGACGGGTGTTGTGTGTGGTCGGTTTGGGTGAAACAGTCGGTCAAGCACAGGCTAGGGCACATTCTCGCGTGGCGACGATAGAATGGCAGGGAAAATATTCTCGGACTGATATAGGCTATCGGGCTATTATTCGAGAAAAATAGGATTCTGGCTCAGTCGGCTAAGCTAGAAGAATTACCATTCCATTTAACAAAATTAGCAAGAAAAATTAATCCGTTCTTCGCGCTTTTTTCGGGGTGGAATTGAGTGGCAAATACATTATCTCGACTTACGGCGGAGGTGAATTCTTGTATGTACTTGGTTTTACTAGCAATGATAGTTGGGCTAGATGTATTCACAAAGTAGCTATGCACAAAATAAAAGTACGAGCTATTCGGGATTCCTTGAGTTAAAAAATGAGATTTTGTCCAATGCACCTGGTTCCATCCCATATGAGGAATTTTATCTAGATTTGTTCGAGTATTAGAGCGAACAAATCGTTTCACATTGCCTGAGAAGATGTTTAAGCAGTCGATTCCATCGTTTTCGTCGCTAGAAGTCATTAAAGATTGCAATCCCAAGCAGATCCCTAAAAATGGTTTTGAAGCAATACAGTGTTTTATCGATTCAATTAGATCTAGCTGCTTTAGTTGGTTCATACAGTCGCCTATAGCGCCTTGTCCTGGGAAAACAGCGCGTTCACAATTTCTTATGATTTTGGGATCGTTTGTCACCCGGACATTTTGTCTAGGTGATGCTACGGCTTCAAGAGCCTTGCTAACGGAGCGCAGGTTACTGCTTCCATAATCAATAACTGCAATATGTGACATGCTTAGGCCAGGTAGAAGTTTTAAAGAACACCTTTTGTGGATGGCGTAGTTCCTTCCATTCCGGGGTCATGTTGAACCGCCATACGCAACGCGCGGCCTAACGCTTTGAAGACCGTTTCTATCATATGGTGCGCATTGCGTCCTCTGATGCTGTCGATATGGATGGTACATTGTGCGTGATTTACAAAACCTTGGAAAAATTCAAGAAATAGATCAACATCAAAGTCGCCAATTCGTGCGCGTGGAAAGTCTACCTCATATGTAAGCCCAGGTCGGCCTGATAGATCGATTACTACCCGCGATAATGCTTCATCTAGTGGTACATAAGCATGGCCATACCGTGTGATAGATTTTTTGTCGCCAACCGCTTTTGAAATAGCTTGACCAAGTGTTATGCCAACATCTTCAACAGTATGGTGCGCATCGATTTCGAGATCGCCAATCGCCTTGACATTGAGGTCAATCAGACCATGGCGAGCTATTTGATCCAGCATATGTTCGAGCAGTGGAACACCAGTCTCAAACGTACCTTTTCCACTCCCATCTAAGGCGATATCCACTATGATATCAGTCTCGTTAGTCTTTCTAGCGATGCTTGCTTTGCGTGTAGTTGTCATTTTTTATATATACTGGTTAGCTAACTATTGTCGCGTACATTAACAGGTCGCGCCACGTTTGGTAAGTAAAAGAAACAAAAAGATGATTGAACCTTATGACTAAAGCTGTCGAAAGCCCTAATATTTTGAGTTTAGAGCAGTGGTTTACTAGCTTTCAAGACAGTGTTTGTGATTCCCTTGAAGCGAGAGATGGTTCCGCAAATTTTGTTGAAGATAATTGGGATCGGACGGGATTTGGTTTTGGTCGGACAAAAATTTTGTCTCAAGGATCTATCTTTGAGCAAGCTGGGGTGAATTTTTCCTCTGTCAAAGGGGACGCCCTTCCGCCAGCGGCTACAGCGAAAAGACCGGAGCTAGTGGGTCGGAGCTTTCGGGCGATGGGGGTATCTATTGTTGTTCATCCGAATAACCCCTATGTCCCAACAACTCACGCAAATTTGCGATTTATACGAGCGGATAAAGATGGGGAAGAGCCGGTTTGGTGGTTTGGCGGCGGATTCGATTTGACGCCCTATTATGGTTTTGAGGAAGATGCGATTTTTTGGCATACCACCGCCCGCGATGCCTGTATCAGATACGGGGAAGACATTTACCCAAAATTTAAACAGTGGTGTGATGATTATTTTTATATTAAGCATCGCGACGAGCAGCGCGGAATTGGGGGTATATTTTTTGATGACTTAAACCAGTGGTCGTTCGACAGGTGCTTTGAATTTGTTCAGGGAGTTGGTGCAGGGTTTTTGAAGGGATATTTACCAATTGTTGATTTAAGACGAGGAACACCGTACTCCGATAATGAGAGAGAATTCCAGCTTTATCGGCGAGGTCGTTATGTTGAATTTAATTTAGTTTATGATCGCGGTACGTTATTTGGCCTTCAGTCTGGCGGGCGAACCGAATCCATTTTGATGTCGCTTCCTCCGCTTGTTCGCTGGAGTTATAGCTATGTTCCTGAGCCAGGCAGCAAAGAGGCTAGGCTTTCAGATTATTTTCTTAAACCTAGGGAATGGATTAAATAGCAACGTTCTACGAACCGGCTATTTGTCTAGATATCTGACTGTTAATTATAGTCCTTCGTAGACAGCTAGCTGGACACGTTATTTTCTGGTAATGACTTCTGGAGGAATTCCGTTCTCTATAAGTACTTTTCTAAGACCTTTAATAGCCGGGAATACCTCGTTATTTAGATCACAGCCTTGATTATCAAAAGCTTTTTGTTCTAGTTCGCATATGATGCGATCCTCTTCGAAAATACCGTTGGTGAACCAAACGATAAATGGCCAAAAAACATCAAGTAATACACTAATTTTAGGTCGGCGGATCATCATCAGGCCAAATGTGTGATTCTTCTGATTTTCTTTGTCTATTGGTACATAGATATTCCACAAATCGAGCGCGGGTTCCTCGCTACCTGCAGTCCAGAACTTAAGCGTTTGATACGGGTACTCGGTTCTTATTGTCATCAGGTCTCGTTCGCCAGGTGCCGCCTTCGGTCGATCACCAAGCATGAATTTCTCGCCCAGAGGCTGACTACCCGTGGCGCGCGTAAATGTGTAGTCGCTCTCAAACCAATTACTACCGTGACGCATTCCTAAAAACATCGTTTTTATGCCGCCCATCAGCTTTCTGTGAAGGAACTGGTGATTCATATCCATGAGATTTTCATGCATAAAGGTATAGTGACAATCTACGGTACGGTCTAAGTATCTTGTTTTGTACTTAGGATTTGTTGCTGATGGCACGTTCGGGAATGCTTGATCGGTGGCTTTTTCGATATCGCCGGGAAATATAAAAATAAGACCGTAGGCTTCTTTGGAAGGATAATATTTAACACTATTACGTTTAGTTTTACGTGCATCTAGGTATGGAATACTGATGCAATGGCCCTTCGCGTCGTACTCCCAGCCGTGGTACCCACATTTTATTGTACAGCCTGATACTTTTCCCATATCTAGTGGCACCTGTCTGTGGGCGCACCGATTTTCTAAAGCAAAGAGTTTTCCGTTTTTAGGCCTTACAAGAACTATTGATTCGCCCGAGAAGCTGACTGCCTGAGTTTTTCCTAGTTTGACGTCTCTTGAACGTGCTATGGGATACCAGAAGTTTGGGTCAATAGCGGTCTTTCGAATGTCCGCAACTTCTTGGCCAAATTCTATTTGGGGGACTTCGGGGACATTTTCTGCAGACATGCTTTGACCTTTTAAGTGAGTCTATGGCTATATACTAACGCGTTAAGCTGCTTGTAGGCTAATACAAACCAAGTTCTAGGCCAGCTGAAACAGTCATGCCGAGTTCGCGACATAACTCGAGCTCTTGGGATGTAACACCATTTTTACAAATCATAGGCTCCGCTATATTATTCCACCCCAAGCCCGTAATGATTTTTTTCATGGACGAGACTGCCCCGCTCCCATCATTGTCAGCTGCCACGAATAGCGCGTAGCTTAGCCCGCGGGTGCACTCGATACAGTCGTAATAAATCTCCTCAAAAAAATATTTGATCGGGCCTGACATGT
>CACEAA010000043.1 GCA_902557415.1 uncultured Pseudomonadota bacterium
CGTCGTGACTTGCTGGCGGCAGCATCGAGTGCTTTATCTGAGGTTGGGTTTTAGACTCGGTTGACATGTTTTCTCCCTTTTCTATCACGGCCTGCTATTATTGTCATGAGAGAGACTACCACGAACATTCTACAGAGGCTATTTTGTTGTTTTAACCGTGCAGTCGAAAAGTTATTGTGAGTTAATTAATTTACTAAGGAGATCGCAGTTTGAGTGTTTCATATCGTCTTGGTGTGGACGTTGGCGGTACGTTTACCGATGTCCTGCTGTTAAATGAGCAAAATGGTGAAATCCACACTGCTAAAGTTCCTTCGACCCCTACCGACTCTTCAGTAGGTGTGTTGGCCGGAATAGAAAAAGTCTGCTCCAATGCGAATGTCACACTTTCTGACATTACGCATGTAATGCATGGAACAACCGTAGCGACTAATACTGTGCTCACTGGTACGGGAGCTAAAGTTGGGTTAGTTACTACTGAAGGCTATAGACAAGTCTTGCAAATAGCACGATCCTTCGTCCCAGGCGGCTTAGGCGGATGGGTAATTTACCAAAAATCGGAGCCTATGGCGCCACTGGAGCTAACGATAGAGGCGCAAGAGCGTGTAGGTGCAGACGGTACTATTGTTAAAGAGCTAGATGAGGTAAGTTTACGAGAATCACTTGTGACTTTATCTTCGCAAAATATTGAGGCTTTAACTGTTTGCCTCATCAATTCGTTTACCAATCCTGTGCACGAGGAAAAGATCAGAGAGATCTCCAGTGAGTTACTCCCCGGTATACCAATTTCATTGTCCTCTGATGTGATACCTGAGATGCAGGAATACGAACGAACTGTAACAACAGTTACTAATTCCTATGTGCGACCGAGAGTTGAAAGCTATATTCGTAATTTAGAAGGAGAGCTTCAGAGTCGGATGGAAGGTGTCACATTAAATATCTTGCGCTCTGATGGGGGGTTAGCTTCGGCAGCAAGTGCCGCAAATTATCCAGTTAATTTGCTGATGAGCGGCCCAGCAGGCGGAGTGGCTGGAGCAATCTGGGTTGCCAGCAATGCTGGCTACAAAAATTTGTTGACGCTAGATATCGGGGGGACGTCTACTGATGTGGCTCTTGTTCAACAAGGGGCCGCCCAATTAAGACGAGAAACTACGGTAGGAGACGTGACGGTAAGGGCATCGTCAGTTGATGTTAGAACAGTTGGTGCGGGAGGCGGCTCGATCGCGCATGTGCCAGAATTGACGCAGGCGCTCCGCGTTGGACCCCAAAGCGCAGGCGCCGAGCCTGGGCCAGCGGCTTATGGTAATGGTGGAGTGGAGCCGACAGTGACCGATGCTAATGTAGTGTTGGGATATTTACCGAGTGAATCGAGATTAGGTGGCGACATGACTATCGATGCTAGTGCGGCTAGGTCTGCGGTTGAAAAAATAGCGAACGGGCTTGATCTATCTGTAGAGCGGGCAGCGGAAGGGATATATAACATTGTTAATGAGAACATGTTCGGAGCGTTGCGCTTAGTTTCAGTTGAACAAGGCCACGATCCGCGAGACTTTGCGTTAATAGCTTTCGGGGGTGCGGGACCGCTACACGCGAATGCGCTTGGAAAATTAATGGGTTCGTGGCCTGTAATCATTCCCCCTGGACCCGGGGTACTATGCGCCTATGGCGACGCGACGACTAGATTACGTAACGAAGCATCTAGAACGCTTATCAGGCGCTTCAGCACACTTGTGGAGGAAGATTTAATTAGAGAGTTTTGGAAGTTAGCAGAGAATGCGGAAAAATCATTCGCTGGTGAGGAGACTCTTACGACCGGCCTAGAAACTGCATTTCAAGCGGATGTGAGATATCACGGTCAAGGATTATCGCTTACTGTAGAGGTCGATTTAAAAGATAAAAGAGGCGTGTTTGAAGGTATTGCGGTGGATTTCGACATGATGCATGAAAAGCTTTTTACCTTTGCGCTCCCGGCGGAAAAGGAACTTGTGAATATCCGTGCCGTTATTCTAGGAGAGGAAGCCAATATTCAAGCGCAATCCGTCAAGCCAGGCTCTGATATATCGGCCGCGAAATCAGGATCGCAGTCGATTTTTGTTGATGGCAGCAAACTCCAAGCGGAAGTATATCGTCGAGACAGCCTGGGATCAGGTAGCCTGATTATTGGACCCGCGATTGTGACCGAAATGGATTCTACGACTTTAATACTGCCTCATCACCAGGGCTTAGTTGACGATTTTGGCAATATTTTAATCACCCCAGAGACTCAGGATTAGACTATGACGGCTCAACTTATAGAAAAAAATACTACGCCACTGCAAAAGGTTGCCGTGGACTCAGTAACTTTAGATATCATAGAGAACGCGCTGAAAAATGCCCGTTTCGAAATGGACGCCGTTTTATTCCGTACAGCAATGTCACCAGGCATAAGAGAACAACATGATGAATTTCCATTAATTGCAAATCGTGATGGAAAAATGGTGGTTGGCCAGTTTGGCTCCTTTATCCACGGATTCATGAGTCTATATGAGGGTACGATTGAGGAAGGTGATATTTTTCTAACGACAGACCCGTATTCATGCAACGGAGCTATTAGCCATGCCAATGATTGGTTAGTGTTAATGCCCATTTATAAGGACCATCGTCATATCGCATGGAGTGCAATGTTTGGGCACATGACAGATATCGGAGGAAAAGTTCCCGGTAGTCTTCCCACTGATGCTCGACAGATTTATGAGGAAGGCATAGTAGTGCCACCTATAAAGATTTATAAGAAGGGTATCTTGCAAGAAGATATTCTGAAACTTATCTTGCATAACTGTCGTTTACCCCATTGGAATCATAGTGATTTCAATGCCATTGTAGCTGCTTGTAGAACTGCTTCTAAACGGTGTGCTGAGCTCAGTGAACGCTTTGGGGACGATGTCTTGTATTCAGCCATGGACGAACTACTTGAACGTAATAAAAAGGCGATGGCACATCTAATAATGAACGCGATTCCCGAAGAAAAAAGATATTTTGAAGATTATATCTGCGATGACGGCATGGGGATGGGCCCTTATAAGATGGCTTGTACTATGTGGCGAGAGAATGAAAAGGTGATTTTTGATTTTTCGCAGACCGACCCTCAGTCTGTCGGGTCGATCAACTTTTACTTGAATGAAGAGATGTTTAAAATGTTCTGTGGGGTTTTCATGATAATGGTTTTCGACCCTCAGATTATGTTTAACGACGGTTTTTATGATTTGATGGAAGTTAGGATCCCGCCAGGTTCACTTCTTAAACCCAAGCATCCTGCCGCACTGTCGTGTCGAACTCACGCTTTAGGTCGGGTTTTTGACATTATAAGTGGACTACTCGGACAAGGTGCACCTGACTTAATGTGTGCCGCGGGCTTTTCGGACAGCCCTCATTTTATGTATTCTGGTTATGATCAACAGGGTGAGTGGTACCAACTATACCAAATTGGATTCGGTGGTATTCCTGGTAGACCATTTGGTGATGGTCCAGATGGCCACTCTCTGTGGCCGAGTTTCACTAATGTCCCCAACGAGTTTCTCGAAAGTTATTTCCCTCTTCGTATTGAGACTTACGAAACTATTATTGACTCGGGTGGCGCGGGACTTAACAGAGGGGGCAACGGGGTCCGAGTTGGTTATCGATTTTTGGAAGACGGTGAGATATCTGTGCATGACGACCGATGGTTAACTTACCCGTGGGGCGTAAACGGAGGAAAACCTGGCGCTCGGAGCCGCAAAGTTCTGCATAAAGCAGATGGTACCTCACAACTCGTCGCCGCGAAATGTGACCGAGTGAAGGTGATGAAAAATGACTTACTACTCTTTGAAACTTGGGGAGGTGGGGGGTGGGGCGATCCGCTAGACCGCGCCATTGAGCGAGTCACCGCTGATGTAAACAAAGGGTTAGTTAGCATTCGTGGCGCTTTAAACTACGGGGTAGTTTTTGATGAGCAAGGCGCTTTAGATGTCGAAAAATCGGCTGTATTAAGGTTGAAGTTAAAGGAAGAACGGGAGCAGGTACAATTATTTGATAAAGGGGGCTCAATTGAAGAACTCAAGGAACGCTGTCTAGCTGAAACAGGATTTGCTCCTCCTAGTTCGCCTAGATTCATGGGCGCGAAGAAGGATCTATTAGTGTAAAAAAGTTTGTGGAGGTAGTCTTGGTATGGTTAATGATATTAGCGTGGTAATAACGCAGCTCGCTGGAATTCTCGGGCAAGAGAACGTTTTGGACTCGGAATCAGACCGAAAATTTTATTCTACAGATCTTAGTTACACCGAAGGTAAAGTAGCACAAGTTGTGATACGGCCGGGGAATACGGAGGAGTTGTCGGCATGTGTTGCTCTGGCGACCAGCGCTGATTTGGCGATCGTACCTCGGGGTGGGGGAATGTCCTATACTCGCGGTTACCAGCCCGAGAAAGATGCATCGATGTTGATTGACATGCGACGGATGAATAGGATTTTAGACTTAAATACTGAGGATATGTACGTTACGGTAGAGGCGGGATGTACTTGGAAAGATCTTTATGAAGAATTAATGGAAGGCGATATACCTGTTCGGACTCCTTATTTTGGACCCCTTTCAGGTATGTACGCTACTATCGGAGGCGCAGTCTCTCAAAATAGTCTTTTCCTCGGCTCAGGAATTTACAATACCGTGGCTGAGAGTGTTTTGGGGTTGAAAGTGGTCCTTGCAGATGGGACAGTGTTGCAAACTGGCTCGGCAGCGCATAAAAATGGCACCCCATTTTGGCGGCATTTTGGACCTGATTTGACCGGCATTTTTACTGCGGACACCGGAGCCTTCGGTGTTAAGTCGGAGATAACATTACGGTTGATTGAGGCCCCTACCGTTACCTTGTTCATGTCGTTTGGATTCGACACTATCGAGGCTATGCTTGAAACGCAAACTGTTTTAGCGCGCAAACGGATTTGTTCTGAGTGTTACGGCTTCGATCCTTATTATAACAACAGTTTTGAGAAACAAGGGTTTACTTTTGGGGAAGGCCTAGCAGTTTTGCGTGATGTTGCGGGAACTGAAGGCGGAATCAAGGGTCTGTGGACTTCTTTTAAAGTTGCCAAAAGTGGTAAATCATTTCTGAAGAAAGTTAAGTATTCGCTTCATATGACCTTTGATAGTTACCATAAAGATGTTGCGCATAAGGCTTTAGAAACAGCAAGAGAGGTGTGTCTCGATAACTTCGGTAATGAAATAGATAATACACTTCCTACTGTGTTCCGAGCACATCCTTTTGGAGGTGTTCGCACCGTGTTACTTGGAACTGAGGGTGAGATCTGGCTGCCTGTCCATGGATTTATGCCACTATCTAAGGCCGTAGAAATGGGTTCAGCGACTGAGAGATATTTTTCAGAAAATAAAGCGCTAATGGATAAGTACAATATTCATAGTTCGTACCTTACTTGTTTCGCAGGCACAGAGTTTGTAATTGAACCTAGTATCTATTGGCATGACGAACTCGGCGATTTCCGATTAAGTTTAATTGAAGAAGAATTTGCGGAGAAATGGAAGAACATCCCGGTTGATGAAGAAAAGCGCGCGATAGCGTTGAAGTTGCGTGACGGACTTAGGGACCTCTACGATGAGAACGGTTGCTGTCACTTGCAACTTGGAAAATATTATCCATATCAAGAGATGATGAGCAACGAGCCTCTAAAAAAATTGCTGGCGGGCGTTAAAAAGACTCTTGATCCGGACTGTCAAGTAAATCCTGGTTCTCTTGGGCTGCGATAAACGAAGTTGCAGGAATAGTGCACTATGTTATTTAAAGGATTCCCTAAAAGCGCGGTACCCTACCTTAAACTACTTAAAAAAAATAATAATAGAGAGTGGTTTAACAATAACAAGCAGGCTTATGAGGACAGCATACGTACGCCTTCATTGGCCTTTATCGAGGCTATGAGTGCGCCACTGAGAAGTGAGCTGTCTCCTCACTTTGTCGCAGTATCGAAGAAAATTGGTGGGTCTTTGATGAGAGTATACCGTGACACTCGATTTGCAAAGGATAAGACCCCGTATAAAACTAACGTTGGCATTCAATTTAGACATGAGCTAGGTAAAGATGTTCATGCTCCGGGTTTTTATCTACATATTGAGCCAGGAAATTGCTTTTTTGGTACAGGTATCTGGCGACCTGAGTCTGCCTACTTGCATAAAATAAGAGAATTTATTGTCGACAACCCAAGATCCTGGAGCGGAATCTTGTCTCACAAAGATTTCTCTTCTGACTGGAAACTTATCGGCGCAACGCTTATCCGTCCACCTAGAGGGTTTGATCCCGAACACAAATTAATAGCTGATTTGAAGCGGAAAGATTTTATAGCTCATCGTGATTTTTCTGATGGCGAAATTTGTAGGGCTGACTTTGTTGACTTTGCTATTAATAACTATAAGCAATGCAGTGATTATATGAGTTATCTTTGCATGGCTCTGGAGGTTGAATATTGAATTAAGTTAGCGGCCTCCAAAATCGCGGATGTCCAAGAGAGTTGCACTGATGTCTCCATCTTTTAAAGTCCGATCGTCAGTCCCCACTGTATCATCAATGGTCGCATCATTAAGGGCGAACTCATACATGTCACCTTTTTGTTCGAAACAATTTTCATAATAGCTCTGTCCAACTTTTGTCTCAACGATGTTACTTTGCGCAAATTTAGGCAGCGGAAAGTTAATATTCCATGTTGTTCGGTTTCCGAGTTTTGGACCACAAAACCGTTTCCACACTTTAGGAATATACTGTGATAGTCGCGCTTTAACTA
>CACEAA010000044.1 GCA_902557415.1 uncultured Pseudomonadota bacterium
CCTCTATTTCAAAAATTACCTCTATTTTAACGCCCGTGCGCTTTTCGATCTCCACGTCAGTATCAATGAAAGAATAGCCGAGTGCACGAGATAATCTCGAACCAATACTTGTTTTCCCGGTACCCATTGGGCCTACGAGAAAAATGCGACTTACGTTTACCATAGGGGCTTCGCCAATTTTTTTTATGCTATTGTAACCAATGCTTTCGCATACGGTTGACTAGTCATTAATATGTACATGTATCCTAATGATAACAGCTTCGTTTAACTGCATGATCTAATAGATGAGACACAAATGAGCCCTCAATTACGTTGCAAAGATAAAAAAATCGTCGAAGTAGCTGTTTTTGCCCCATTACGTAGCACTTTCGATTATGTTTTTGCGCCTGATAACAATACAAATCTTAATATTAAAATAGGCTCTCGAGTTAGGGTCTCACTTAGGAGCTCCGAGAGAATCGGTATCGTTGTACGTGTTAGTCGATTAGACGCCACAGGCGACAGAAAACTGAAAAATATTGTGGAAGTGATTGATAACAAGCCTGTAGTGTCGAGGAAAATGTTGGCTTTAGCCTCTTGGGCTGCGTCCTATTATCATCATCCTATAGGTGAGGTGATATCTTTAATGTTGCCGGGGAAGCTGCGGAAGGGAGACAGCGTTCCACGCTCAAAAAATTATATTTGGAATATTAGTCAATCGGGTCGGGCCGCTCTCGAGACTGGTACCGTAAATGGAGCCAGACAATTCGAGTTACTTCAGTTTTTAGCATCAGAGCCTAATAGGGGTTTGGAGACGTTTCAGTCACTCACATTTGCTTGGCAGGCACCTTTGAAGAAGTTGGTGGAAAAGGGTTGGGCGACTAGAACTGTATGCAAAGTGAGAGAAGTCGGGACGATAAGTTCAAAATCAAAAGTTATTCTTAACTCCGAACAGATGAATGCTGTAAGCATTATCGAACGGAATCTTGGTAAATTTTGTCCCTCTGTACTTTATGGTGTGACTGGTAGTGGGAAAACGGAAGTCTATTTTGAGGTTATGCAGAAAGTAATTTCCATGGGCAAACAGGTGTTATTTTTACTACCCGAAATCGCGTTGACTAAACATTTGATATCAAGATTTCGTGAGAGGTTTGGATCTCAGGTAGCTCTGCTGCATTCGGCTAGGAGTAATTCTGAGCGTGTTAGTGCTTGGCGAGATTGTCGGAGTGGAAAAGTAAGCATATTGCTTGGTACGCGCTCGGCAGTTTGGTTTGACTTACCCAACTTAGGGGTAATTTTTGTTGATGAGGAACATGATAGCGCCTACAAGCAGTATGATGGATTTAAGTATTCCGCACGAGATATAGCTATTGTTAGAGCCAAAAGAAATAATATTTCGGTTATTTTAGGATCTGCGACGCCCTCTTTTGAGACCTTAGCAAATATTAAGAATGGGAAATACGGTGTAATAAAGCTGCGAGATCGGCCTCGGGCGTTAGTGGATACTAGAACAAAAATACTTGATGTCCGAAGCTCTTCATTGAAGAGTGGGTTGAGCACTATTTTAATAGAGAAGATGCGACATCATTTACGCCTCGGTCAGCAGGTTGTGCTTTTTTTAAATAGACGAGGATATGCGCCTTTGCTGATTTGTAGGGAGTGCGGAGATATTAGGAGTTGCTATAGATGTGATGCGTATTTGGTTTATTACAAAAGCCGCGGGATTTTAAGCTGTCATCATTGTGACTATAAAATTTCTCTAGAGAAAATATCAGCCTGCTGCAAAGACCAAAATATGGCACCCATTGGTTTAGGGACAGAGAGCATAGAGGAAGAGGTCAGACAATTATTCCCTGAAAAGAATGTTGCGAGGGTCGATAGAGAATCGATTAAGTTCGGTGACTCATTTGAAGTGATTCTGCGCGATATCGAGGCAAAAAAAATTGATATCGTGATTGGCACTCAAATGATATCGAAGGGCTTAGATTTTGAGAACGTTACCCTCGTCGGAGTGATAGACGCGGATAGCAGGCTGTATTCGATAGATTTCCGAGCTGAAGAGAGGTTAGCGCAATTATTGATTCAGGTTACTGGACGCGCAGGGCGGGGCGGTAAGGCGGGAGAAATGGTATTACAAACACATCGCCCGGATAACCCCGTGCTGCGAAGAATCATTGATGAGGGGTACGAGGCCTATTCAGATATAGCATTGGGCGAGCGACAATTAGCTCAGCTGCCACCTTACGTCTCTATGGTGATCATTAGGGCGGAATCACAATACGCGTCTCGGCCTCCATTCTTTCTGCTGGGCGTCAAAAGATTACTCGAGAAAAATTCTCGTCGAAAACTTAAGGTCACGGATCCAATTCCCGCTCTTATGGCTCAGCGCGCAGGCCGATATCGCTATCTCCTTGTAATTAGCGTGATGAAAAAATCAGACATACAAGATTGTATTGGGTCGACAATACTAGAAATTGAGAATCTCGCTAGAAAAATCAAGTTACTTTGGGCAATAGATGTGGATCCACATGATACTTTATAGAGTCACGCATAATGTGATAAACCTTTTCAGAAGATATAGAATCTCTTACAAGTAATATCACTCGTTTAAATATTAGGTATGAAATATTGAAAAATATCCTTCGGGAACGAATTGACGAGGCTTTAATAACTCTCAAAGAAGATAAATTTTTGCCGCAAGCTGTTTCAGCTAATTATCAGATAGATATACCGAAGAGTATTGCTCACGGTGACTATAGTAGCAATGTTGCTTTGTTGCTTGCCAAGCCCTGCTCTAAATCACCCAGAGTGATAGCTGAGACTATGCGAGACATTCTTCTGAAATATGAGACATTTGAGGAAGTTGTCGTCGCCGGTCCGGGGTTTCTTAATTTTAAGATTTCGGATCGTTCTTTGTTCACAATTATTGGCGAAATCCTCGAACTTAAAAATGACTTTGGTTGTTCGACGATCGGTGCGAGTAAAAAAGTACAAATTGAATTTGTATCAGCAAATCCTACTGGTCCACTTCATGTGGGTCATGGCCGTGGTGCCGCGTTAGGGTCAGCTTTGTCGAGCATATACACTGCTTGCGGTTTCGAAGTGGTCAAGGAGTATTACGTTAACGATGCGGGCAGGCAAATGGATATCTTGGCAGCAAGCGTCTATTTACGAATGAAGGAGGAAACTGGAAGAGAAAGTACCTATCCCAGTCTATGTTATCAGGGCGATTATGTGAGGCGGCTAGCCGTAGATTATCTTAAATCGAGCACGCTTAATATTAGAATGGAGGAGTTTGCTTTCGATGAAGTGGAGTTAAAGGGTGAAACCGACTCAGATTTGGATAATTTGATTGGAGAGATAAAAGCAGTACTTGGTTTAGAAAATTTCGCTCAACTTAAAGCCTATGCTGCTAGCGTTATCACGGGAAGTATTCGAGAAGACCTGGAGAATTTTCGAGTAGATTTTGAAGAATGGTACTCCGAGCAAAAAATGCATGATTTTGGATTGATTGACTCTGTTTTATCTAGTTTAGAGACTAAAGGCCATACTTATAGCCGAGATAAGGCAACCTGGTTTCGCTCGGCGGCACTTGGAGATGAGAAGGATAGGGTTCTTATTAGAGAGAACGGGGCAAAAACCTATTTTGCGGCCGATGTAGCGTATCATTTTGAAAAATTTAATAAGGGGTTTGCGCGGTTAGTAAATATTTGGGGTGCCGATCATCATGGATATGTTGCAAGGGTAAGGGCTGCACTGACCGCGTTAGGGTGTAGTGAGAAGCGACTCGAAATAATACTTGTCCAATTCGCCAGCTTGATTAAGAACAAAGAGCCGGTTGCGATGTCGACCCGTTCCGGAGAATTTGTGACTCTTCGAGAGCTCGTTGAGGAAGTCGGTGTGGATGCCGCACGATTTTTCTATTTGATGAGAAGATCTGATCAGCATTTAGAGTTTGATTTAGATTTGGCTGTTTCGAGAAGTAATGAGAACCCAGTATATTATGTCCAATACGCCCATGCGCGTATATGCAGCATTCTTGAATCTTCTGAAGAATATGATCCAACTGTCTGGCAACTGGAGTTTGGTGATGTCCTGTCTGAAACCTCGGAAAGAAAAATTGCTGTTCTACTAGCGAGATATCCGGAAGTAGTTATTTCCGCTATGAAAACTAATGAACCTCATCAGATAACTCAATATTTAAGAGAGGTGGCGCAGGAATTTCACTCGTATTATAACGCCCACAAAATATTGGCAGAGGATACTAGGCTAAGGAATGCAAGGTTGAGTTTAATCTATTGTATTCGACAAGTTTTAGTTAATGGCCTCCAATTGTTGGATATTTCTGCACCTCGGTCTATGTAGAGATAGAGAAATGCGTTTAAAAGATTATAAAAACAAATCTTCGACAAGAGACATTGTTGAGCGTGGTATCAAACCTCGTTACTTTCTGTTTGGCTTGATCTCTGGTGTCCTATTGTCGTCAGCGGTGATTTTTACGGATATTGGCGAAAGAAGCGCTAGCAATATCCGTGCACAATTTAAGAATGTGAAAATATCGGATTTCATAGCTCGCACTGGGATTGCAGATATTTTTGGCAATAGTAGTCTACCGCCGGTCGAGTTTGATTTTTATGAGCAGAAATTGATTACTGAGAGCAAGCCCTCTCCAGTGAAAGGTTCCATTACTTTTCAGACTGGCTCATTTAGACTGAAAGAAGATGCTGAGCGAGTGCGGGCGCTCCTATCTGCGTCGAATGTAGAGTCTAGAATCGAGATGGTCTTTTTAGAAGGTGTTGGGCCATCCCACAGGGTTTTGGTAGGCCCGTTGGTTGGGGACGCATTAATTATTGATACCCGTATTAAAATTCTAGATGCGGGTATTGTCCCTTTAACTTTAAAGGTGGGCTCTAGTCCTTGATATAATCATGAGCGAAGACATTCTATGTGCTCATGATTGATCACACGATTTCTTGCTTCAGTTGTTCGATGTTGGAGGCAAGCCTTTGCTTGAATAATGAAGGTTCGTTTGACTTAGCGAAAAGTTTGCCACAGGAAATTTTTTCGTTAAGGTATGGTTTCAACTGTACTTCTGAGCCCCGCACCCAGTTAGCCCAAGGAATTTTTGCTCCGATTAAATACTCTTGTTCGGCTTTGATCGCCTTAGACATTTTAAGGAAATCATCATAAGGCGCCGCCATTCCGCTTATGTCCGCTCCCCGCACGACTTCTTCCTCCAGATTCCTACATATCGCATTAATGTGGGTCGCTTTTATTGCTAGAGTGACATTAGAGATAGCTGCTGGAGGCATACCACGCCCTAAAAGATACTCTTCCGCTAGCGCGGCAGAGTAAGATTCTTTGTCGGCATATCCTAAAGAGTCTTGATCCTCGATATATCCAGCATCATGGAATAAGAGTGCATAGTAAACTGTCTCTAAATTGATGGCAGAGGGCTCGGAAACGAGGGTATCCAGAATTTTGTTAGCGAATTTCAGGGTATCCATGACGTGAAAAAAATTATGAAAAGGCAGTTTTTTAGAATATAAATTTTGAGCCGATATCTCGGCTCTTTCGTCGTGTATCTTTCTAAAAAAATCCCTCATGCCAATCTCCTAATTTAGTTAGCTATATGCCTACTACTTTGATCATTGGGCCTCCTATGATAAATTTTTTCATCAATTAATCTAATAAGCACATAAATTCGTTTTAAAACGCTTTCTGAATTAATATTCCCAAATGCTATATTGTTGGGTCACAGCAGTTTACTATCTTTGAGCAAATTGAGAATAATTATAGGAAATCGGCATGAGTATTACACTGAATGTCAATGGAGGCCTTCGGCAGGTGTGCGAGTCACTGACGCTTTCTGGGTTAATAGAGACAATGGATGTTAAAGGCCGTTATGCGGTTGAAGTAAACGGAAAAATCATAGCAAAAAGCTATCACGGCCAATTTACCTTTGCCGATGGGGATGTGATTGAAATTGTAATCGCC
>CACEAA010000045.1 GCA_902557415.1 uncultured Pseudomonadota bacterium
TTTTTTTGAATATTTTTAATTTAGGCCGCCCACGAGATATTGCCAGTTTTATCTCTCGCCTGAAGGCGAGGCATTACTTGTTCAGAAAAACTTATCATATTGCGCTCGGCTTCTTCCCAAGGCATGCCCGCATAGCTAAAAATACCTAGATAGGCTTCTGCCCCTATCCGCTCAGCGTTAGCGACTATTCTTTCATAACAGTCATCGGGTGTTCCCCATGTCTGTAACTCCATGAAAAACTCGATAGCAGAATCAACGCCAGACTTGTCCATGTTTTCTGCGAATTTCCCGTAATATTCATAGCCCTTTTGCCCTTTAAGATGCCCGGTATCAAAATTGTAATGGTCGAGCACTGTTTGCCAATAACCGCCAATATATTTACGAGCCATTTCATAAGCAGCGTCTTTATCCGAGTTACACATGGTCCATCCGGCCATTATTGGCGCGGGCGGCTTTTCTCCATTTAATCGCTCATATGTCTCGTTGTATTCGGCAATCTCTTTCTCTACTTGAATCCATGGCTTTTGAGGTATAACAAGTAAACCGATCCCTAATTTCGCCATAATATCTATAGATTCAGGAGATACCGCGGCAGCATAAGTCCTGCCTCGAAAGCTCTTAAATGGAGCCGGCCTAATAAGCGCCTTAGGTTGCTGTACAAATTCACCTGTGTATTCACAGTATCCTTTTTCTAAACCTCGCAGTACACATTCGGCGCTTTCAATAAACCGAGGACGGGAGTCTGCCATATCTTGACGGAATGCATCAAATTCCACTCTACCCGCGCCGCGGCCAAGTCCTAATATAGTTCGGCCATTAGAGATATTATCTAACATCGAAATCTGCTCCGCGACTCTCATCGGATCGTGCCAAGGAAGAACGACTACCATTGTGCCGAGTTTGATGTTTTGTGTTTTACCTGCCATGTAAGTAAGAAATTGGAGAGGGTCAGGGCACATTGTGTAGTCGGTGAAATGATGCTCGACACCCCAGATGGATTCGAATCCAAGTGGCTCAGCCATTTCTGCAAGGCGGAGTTCATTACGGTAGACGATATTATCTTCAATTTGGTTAGTGTTTTGAAATATGGCAGTCATTCCAACGTGCATATTAGTATCCTTTTTGGCTTGTTTCTATCGCATTTTGCGGTTAGGGATCGAAAGGTTGCATCAATTTAGTTTAACGTTAGTCATGTAATTTAATCTATATTAATGGCTTCAAGAGATAGTCGCAAAAAAATTTAGTTCGATCGTTGCTCCGTCTGGGTCCTTTACGAAGAGCTGTGTCAAGTTGAATTCCGGGATAGACTGCCTATGATACGGCAACGATCCTGCTTCCAATCGTTCTATAAACTCATTTATATTTGTTGCTTTAAATGCTATGTGATCGATGCGCCCGGTTCCTAACTTAGGCAGATTGTCAACCACTGGATCTGAGCTTGCGTTAGGTATGCCTCCCGGAAATCCCGTTGTTCCGATGTGAACGACTGGTTTGCTACCGAGATAGAACCAGTGGCCCTCGAATTCAAAATTTGGCCGCGCTCCATCTTCTAAGCCTAGTATCTGCGAATAGAATTCGCGAGATTTTTCGAGATCCGAAGAGTAGATAAAATAATGGTCTAAGCTTTCAATTGGCATGAGATTTTTCCATTCATGAGGTCAAAGGTTAGTTTAGCGCTATTTCTGGTCTTTGGTCGAATCTGATCGACTGCTGTAGATTTTTAATTCCTAATACTGATAATCACACGCGACTGATTATTCTGCTGCTTACTTGAACCGGCTATCGACTCAAGCGGTAGTTACGGCTAATATCATACATCTAGACATGAGGCCATCCCAAAAGGATGGCCTCCGATTAAACAAACGAGAATAAAGTTGGAGGTTCTTATCATGGCTTATGATGCGTTAGTAGAGAGAAATATTTCGGTGCCGCGCAGTAAAGTATTTGCGCAGCTTTATGATTTTGGAGGCATTAAAAAAATTCTGCCTGAAGCGATAGGTTCGTGCGAGTGCGTAGGCGAAGGAATTGGTGCGGTTCGAACGATTGCGCTTGCGGATGGCAGTGGTACAGTTGTCGAAAGAATGGAGGCGGCTCATGACGATACGACATTCGCGTACTCTATTACGGCTAATGATGCACTTCCTGTAGAGAATTATGTCGCGGTTGTCACATTGTCCGATACTAGTGACGGTGGCACAAATGTTCAGTGGGGCAGTAATTGGCATGCGACCGGTGGTGCTCCCGAAGATGAAGTACAGGGCGCTCTAGAAGGTTTATATAATGCCATAATTGACGGCATGGAAGCTGCCGGTTAGACGGAGTCGAGAGGCCTCGATTTTAATTGTTACCCCTTTTGAAATCGAGGCATAACTTCCGTTGCAAACAATTCTAGGGCTCGCGTTCCCTTTTCGGGGCTGAGACCAGGGAACTGTGAGTTTAAAATAAAGTCGGTGCATTTATATTCTGAGATAAATTTACTCATCTTTTCTGAGACCTGATCTGGCGTTCCTATCATAAACACATCCGCTAGTACTGAATTTCGCATATCTTCGGGCTTTGTTAGTGAATTACCCATTTCGGTATCACCCTCAGCATCTCCCGCCTCTTCAATAATATCGCGATAAAAATCTAACATGTGGAATAGGTGATCCTGGCATTCTTCCCATGCTTGGTCCTCAGTTTCGGCGCAGTAAACCATCCGGAGTTGTGCAATTTTAAAATTATCCGGATCTTTCCCGTTCTGTTTTAGCGTCTCAACGTAGAGTGGAGCAGGGTCGGGACCAAGTGTCGCCATTAAGTGATGTCCCATTTCGGCTACTTTTTTTGTGGCTTTTGGTCCACGAGCGCCCACCCAGATAGGTGGGTGCGGTTTTTGTACGGGTTTTGGTGATAAGCGCGCATTTTTTACTTGGGTGTATTTCCCATCAAAGGTGACAAATTCCTCATTAAACAGCTGCTCGATTAATCGGATTCCTTCACGGGTTCTAGTACCGCGTTCACTCCGATTCATGCAAAGAGCATCAAATTCCCAATGCGAATATCCTTGTCCTACTCCGAACTCAAATCGCCCATTAGATAAAATATCAACATTTGCCACTTCTTCAGCCATCAGAACGGGGTGCTGATACGGGAGTATCACAATAAAAGTTCCTATTCTAATAGTGGTGGTTTTCATAGCCACAGCCGCGGCTGTTGTCATCAGAGATGGGTTGTACCCATCGTCTGTAAAATGGTGTTCGGTTAGCCATATGTTATCGAACCCTAACTCTTCACATTTTTCTATCTGGTTCAAAATATCTTGGTAAAATTTGGGGAAAGGTCTCCTCCATTCTACCGGATTTCGAAAATCTTCCATTACACCAAATCGCATACAATACCCCTAGACTACATGTTGTAAAAATTAAAATGAGCGAGGCAAGCCTAACACTTTTTCGCCAATAAAATTAAAGATCATTTCCCGACTCACTGGGGCAATCCGAGGAATCATTATTTCTCGCATATACCGTTCGACGTGATACTCTTTAGCGTAACCCATGCCTCCGTGCGTCATTACAGCTTGCTCGCACGCACGATAACCGGCCTCGGCAGCGAGGTATTTGGCGGTGTTCGCCTCAGCCCCACATTCTTCGCCAGCATCGTATTTTGCCGCAGCATTAAATACCATCAAGTTTGCGGCCTCGAGTTCCATCCAATTTTTTGCCAAAGGATGCTGTATTCCTTGATTCATGCCAATCGGCCTATTAAAAACTTCTCGGTCCTTGGCATATTCTACTGCGCGATCAAGTGCTACTCTGCCTAAGCCTACCGCCTCAGCAGCAATCAATATCCGTTCGGGGTTTAATCCATGAAGTATGTAGTGGAATCCTTTACCTTCCTCTCCGATTAGGTCTTCTACAGGTACAGGCATCTCGTCATAGAATACCGCGTTGGAGTCTACAGCCTTACGTCCCATCTTCTCTATTTCTCTAATTTCGGCGTGATCACGATTAAGATCGGTATAAAATAATGAGAGACCGTCTGTTTTTCGCTTCACTTCATCTCTCGAGGTTGTCCGAGCTAACAGCAGGACTTTATTAGCGCGCTGAGCCATAGACGTCCAATGCTTTTGTCCTGAAATGATGTACGCGTCGCCTTTTTTTTCCGCCTTAACTTGCAAACTTGTTGTATCAAGACCAGCATTGGGTTCTGTGACGCCAAAACAGGAGACATCCTTTCCTTCAATCATAGGAGGTAGCCACCGTTGCTTCTGTTCTTCGGAGCCGAAAACGACGATGGGATTCAAGCCGAAGAGATTTAGATGCACGGATGAGGCGCCAGTGTAGCCTGCTCCCGACTGTGCGATCGCCTGACAGAGGATAGATGCTTCAGTGATTCCCATCCCACTTCCACCGAATTCTTCTGGCATCGCAATTCCAAACCAACCGCCTTCACATATCGCATCTACAAATTCTTGCGGAAAGACACCACTTTGATCTGTTTCAAGCCAGTAATCTGAGCTAAAGTCGGCACAGATTTTCTCGATTGCGTCTCTGATGGCTAATTGTTCTTCCGTAAACTCTATCTTCATCTATAATTTCCTTGTTCTTGGATACACCGAAACCTTAAAAAATTCTACGTACGGAGAGAGTTCAAAGGCATATTATCGGCATGCCTCAAACTTTTTCATAACGATATAATGATGCACTAATTTTATTTTGAGTAAAAGAGGCTGCGTCTTTGGCGGATCTATAGTAGTAGGTTAAATAAACCAAAACTATTTTTAATTAAAGTAGTTATGGATATATTACGCTTATGTTAACGTGTGCGATGTTACTTCGGTCGGTTCTCCCCGGCATTGTTAATTTTACTTATTGAAAGGAGTTTTCAAATGGTTCAGGTTGCGGCAAGTGAGACATCACTCTCAGAGGGTGGAGATAAACCATTCGCACTTAGTTCTGATCAACAATTAATGCTCGATGAAGCAGATCGGTTTGCGCGTAATGAGCTCTATCCTTTGGCTGCGCGGATGGATGACGAAGAGTGGTGGCCAGAAAATGTCTTTCAAGATATTGGGGCGGCTGGCTATTTTGGTCTCACCGTGCCGGAGGAGTATGGTGGTCAGGGGCTTGATTTGTTCACAAGTGGTATCGTCGCTCAAGCATTTGCAAGATGGAATTATGCGCTATCTCTTAGTTGGATTGCACATGAGAATTTGTGCCTCAATAATATTTACCGCAATGCCAATGAGTTTTTGAGGAATAAATATCTACCCGGACTGTGCTCGGGGAACAAAATAGGTGCATTAGGTCTTACCGAGCCAGGAGCTGGGTCAGATGCCTTAGGATCGATGGCCACCACTGCCAAGCTTGAGGGCGATGTCTACGTTTTGAATGGCCGGAAACTGTATATCACCAATGGCCCGGTGGCAGATGTATTGCTTGTTTATGCAAAGACGGCTCCAGAAAAAGGGGCTCATGGGATATCTGCTTTTATAATAGAAAAAGATTTTCCTGGCTTCAGTGTTGCTCAGAAACTTGTGAAGATGGGCTTCCGAGGTAGTCAGACAGGAGAATTGATTTTTGATGACTGCGAGGTTCCGGTTGAGAATATGGTCGGCGGAGAAAATGAGGGCGTTGTTGTCACCATGAGTGGGTTAGATTTGGAACGGGCAACTATAGCTCCAATTTGCCTAGGAATGGCTGAACGCGCACTTGAGCTGACCATTGAGTTTGCAAAAACTAGAGAACAATTCGGCAAACCTATTGCTAGTTTTCAAATGATACAGTCTAAGATTGCCGATATGTACGTTTGGGTAGAGGCAATTAAAGCGCTCAATTTTAAAGTGCTCGCGGAGGTCAACGAATTAGAAGTTGGGGAAGGTGGCCGCGGTATGGTGCACGCGAATACTGCCGCATCAATTATGTATGCAGCTAACACTCTGAATCGTGTGCTAGATGAAGCTGTGCAGGTTCACGGTGGTGCCG
>CACEAA010000046.1 GCA_902557415.1 uncultured Pseudomonadota bacterium
CGTACAAATCAGAAACTACACACAAGCTATCATGGATCTGGGCGCTACACTTTGTAAAAGATCGGCCCCATCTTGCTCGAAATGCCCCCTAAGTTCTGATTGTGTTGCTTATAATGAAGCTATCGTCTCGAAATTTCCTGAAAAAAAAGTAATAAAAGTAAAGCAACAAGATCTGCATTTGTGTGTCATAAAGAATAATGAAAATGAAGTAGTGCTCGCGAAGCGAGAAGCTAAGGGGATATGGGGAGGGCTCTGGTGCTTCCCTGAAAAAGCCGATGACGTCAGCGTCAGAACACTGTTGAATTCCCTCGGGATCGGAAAAGCTCAAAAAATTAAAGAGCTGGCTCCTTTTAATCACAAACTTACGCACATCAACTTCAGGATTTTTCCAATATTGGTTGTCGTAACGAATCGCACAAAAATTGGCTCGTCTTTTATGTGGCAGCCATTAAGCAAAAATTGGAACGTTGGAGTTCCAAAGCCTGTAACTAAAATAGTAGATATACTGGTAGCTAGTAAACCTAAGCTGTTACAATAATTGCTATGGCTAATCTTATTATGTGCAACAAATTACAAAAAGAAGGAGAGGCCCTCGATCGCGCGCCTTATCCCGGTGAATTGGGAGACAGAATACTTTCGAGTATCTGTAAAGAAGCGTGGCAGTTGTGGTTGCAGCACCAAACAATGCTTATCAACGAGTATCGGCTTACTCCAATCGAGGCGAAAGATCGCCAATTTTTAGTGGATGAGATGGAAAAATTCTTTTTCGGAGAGGGCTCTGATGCTCCAAAAGAATTTGTGGCCCCTGAGTAAGCATAAGAAATACGACGGAATTTGATCAAATACGAACAGTTACAGCAAAATGCAGTTCTTGGTAAGTAGGAGACCAACAAATGACTCGCAAGGCTTGGTATTACGTCGATAAACTACGAGCGACTTTAATAATCATTTCTTTAAGCTTATTAATGGGACAAAGTACTCAAGCTCGCGAATTTACGGCAAGTCCCGCCTGCGGCGGGGCAATCACTGGTGGTGCTGGAGCGTTCTGTCAAGTCACACCCGAGGCCTATTACTCGACGCTATATCAAATAGCGGTATGCACTAGCGACCCAATGGCAAGTAGTACCTTAGATCTTACTACATGCTCCGTGGTTTGGGAAAACTCAGCCGGGGTAGAAGTTAATCCCGTGGCCTTAATGAGCGGATCTGAAACACTAGCCGGAACTGTAAATAGACCGCCCGATGGGACATATGGCTATATGGTGGCAATAGTCGACCCGGCATTGGAAACAAAATTCTCTATCACAATAGAAGGCTCTGCAGGGACCGACGGAACCTATTACAGTACAGCCACTCTTTATAGGAACGCGCCACTAATGACAACCAATGCCGCTGACTACGCTAAATCAACTGATGTGATGAAGAATTTCTCAGCCACCGGCGGAACATGCGATCCCCAATTAGATGCTGATGTAGGCGAAGGAGGCACAATGTCAGCCTATCTAGTAAATGACGCCTACCAAATAACCTCAACCTCGAAAAGAATAGACTATGAAGAGGGTGGCGGAGACCCGAGTCAATATCCCTTTTATTCTATAATCTGCGACGGCGCGACGAAGATAGTTTCCGTCCAAAAAATGCTGAACAATGGCATCACCATATCACATAAAACAGCCTCCCTTAACCTCGCGCTGAAAGTAACAGGCAGTGCCGGGCTCGCCCTAGACCAAGATGGCGATGGCGATCCTGATCATTCTTTCCCAGGACCCTGGATGGGTGTTCTTTCAACCACTGAAGTGCAGTAAAGACAGAAAAAATATTAGGCTAAATAAAAAATACCAACCAAAATTAATGCCGTAGCTGGTAGGAATCTCGAAATAGATTGAGAGGGTATGAGCCGCTCAGCTAATAAGAACGTGCTTAATGCTGCCATGGTCAAAATGCTCATCACTCCCCCAACAAACATCAGCAGCATCAACATCCAGCAACAGCCTAAACAAAATAGACCGTGACTTAAACCCATTTGAAATGCACCGAAACGACCATCACGCCACCCATTCATAAAGAAACTGACTGGGCTTTGACACCGGGCTAAACACGCATTTTTAAAAGGGGTTAGCTGATACAGGCCAACAAAAATAAATAGTAGCCCAGCTACGGAGCCGCGAACCGAAAAGGACATGGCCTGAAAATAGCCCCCGTAATGCAAGGTCCACTGCCCTAAAGCTGCTATAAGCGCGAATAAGAACCACGCTGCAAAGTACCCCCCAAGAAACATCGCGCTATCCAAAAGTAACTCGCCACTCTTGTTAATTTGACGAAAAATAATGAGGGTGGGAATCACAACCGGTACCATCATAGCGATCATCATGATAGCCCACATCGCAAAGGCGAAGAAAATATAGCCCGACACCAGCTCTGGCTTCATCATCTTCATCATCACGAAGGACATGAAAGACTGCCCTACGCCAATGGGGAACGGCAGCAGCAGCCACCAAGCTACTGCGGCGATAAAAATTAAACTAGACCAACTTAAAAGTCGCGAAAGCTTTTCGAAACTTATTGAAGTAATCTTCAGGCTACCTCACCACTCCAGGCGAACGGGGCAAAATGCCCGTTATTACCGCCACTGTTGTCTTCCCAATCAATCCCGAATGCACGGATAACATTACGAACTGCAGTGGCCAAATTTAATCTTTTATTTACCGGATGAAAGGTGTTGTCGATAACCACGCACTCTCCCTGAACAGACATGCTCTCGACTCCTACGAGTGATTGCTCAAGTAAACCTTTGATCTTCACGCTAACCTTGTTCCCATCCGTGACAAATTCAATAGGATGCCTTTCAATGCCGCGAAAATCAGTAACTAATGGAGCAAACTTGCCTAGCCCATCGCCTGAATCGCGAGTACATATATTAGTAATTGCCTCAACTTGAGCATCGGTTGCCTTGGAATCGACCACTAACCCGCCAATCCAATCGCCTTCACTCATAATAGCCTTCGATTGCGCAAAAAATACCCAGCGGATCCCGTCTAAAGAGACATTGCCGTAACTCCCTTCTTTAGCCTCAAACGCTAAGGCGACTTTACAGAAATCATGTGTAGCCGGAGTTGTTGAATTTTTAGGAATACAGGGACACAAGAAATCGCAACTGCATGCCTCCATATACTCGCCATTTATTTGCCAGTTAATCGACATAACCAACTCCTTTTTTCAGTTAAAAACCGGAGAAACACGATCATCATGTCGACAACCGCTTAAAAAAGCAACAGCCCGTATTATGAGCAGACTAAAGTCAATTAAGACTATGACTAATAATTATAGCCATGGTAAAATATTTTTAAATCGCAATTAACTTCAGGAGATAATAAAAAGTTATCCTCTTGGACTTAAAAATCCTATAATGCGGCGCTCCAATTATGGCCAGGTAGCTCAGTCGGTAGAGCAAGGGACTGAAAATCCTTGTGTCGGTGGTTCGATTCCACCCCTGGCCACCATACTCTATTCTAATCAATAACTTAAAAACTCTACCGACAGGTTTCGTCCACTGCGTTAGGCCGAAATGAGTCACCTGGCCACACTTCTGACCTACATATGACCTACATTTTTTCACCACGTATCGCGTTTGTTTAATCTTATGAGGAACGCGAGACGCACAGACAGATTACCAAGAAAGTTCTAGAAACTCTTCACCATTCAGAGGATAGTGAATTACTGCTAAGAGTTACCGAATCATAGATATATCAGAGGAAAGTATGCCGCTATAGGTACCATGTCTCTCTCGATTAGGAGCCTCAGAAGTACCCTTCAGAGCGATTCTAAGGCCCTCTGTGAGGTTTTGACTATTCTTAAATAAACATCTGTAAATAGTGTATTTAAATCCCTTAGAGAACCTTACAGAGCGCTTAAAATGCGTACAGTAAAAAATTCTAAAATGGTGAAATAAATATTAATTAAATCAATTAGTTATATACCATCAATTCGAATGCAGATTTTTAGTTGTTTTTACCCTAGATTGAGGTTTTTTTAGGGGGTATTTCTTTTAATCGCCTATCTTCTTTCCGTTTTTAAATGTTCCTTTCCATTCCTTCACGGGTTTTCCATCGCGATGATAACTAACCCATTCGCCGTGTTTCTTCCCGTACTTAAAACTTCCTTTATCCCTCAACTGTCCATTACTCCAATACTCAACCCATTCACCTTCTTTCTTTCCGTTCTTGTAAATACCCTTCGCCGATGAATTTCCATTGCTGTCATACTTAACCCACTCACCTTCTTCTTTTCCATCATTGTAACTACCTTTCTGCAACAACCGTCCATTCTCGGCATACCAAACCCATTCACCGTCTTTCTTTCCGTTCTTATAATTTCCTTTCTGGTGTAACTGGTCATTGTCGTAATACGTAACCCGCTTACCTTCACTTTTTCCGTTCTTATAACTTCCTTTCGCCTGTAACCGTCCATTCAGGTAATGATAAATCCATTCACTTTCTTTCTTTCCGTTCTTCATTTTCCCCTGATGACGCCCACTTACTTCTCCTGTGAATGGAGTATCAGTGAAATTCCGATAATAAAGACCATCTCGGTACTTCAAATTATCCCAATCCACACTCCAACAAGAAGTAGAGATAAGAGACAAAAGAAGTATCGGAAGCAGGAATAGAGTTTTCATTTAATTGCTAATCTTCTTTTCGTATTTAAATATTCGTGTCCCAATTACTTCTCCTGTAAAAAAGCCTACCTCAAGCAATCATTTCATCAATTTCGTTGGTTGAAGGGAAACCAGTACATTTATTTTTATCTTTTGAAAACTTCAACATCCCATCTATAGAAATATCAAATATTCCTCCTCCACTTTCTACTAGGGCTACGCTACACCCTAACGCCGTCAATCGAGCGCCCACACGGAGTGCTTCCGGCTTATAGTTTCATAATCCACAATATGTAATTTCAGCTTTCATTGTCTGTGTATCCTTTTATAAGCAACAGAAAAAATATTAATAATGTGTTGCTTTTTTCTTTTCATAGTAAAGACAAACTTACCTTATTTCGGTAATCTGTAACAAGATACTATTACCAAGTACTGCTTTTATGAAAACACTATTCCTATTAATAGCCTTATTAGTCTCTTCGCAGATTCATGCAAAATGTACCGCCGGGGATTGTCGAATGGAGTTGGAACCTTTGAGTGGGACAATGGCAATATATATGTAGGTGAATGGAAAGATGGCAAAAAACACGGGAGAGGTATTTTCCTTTGGCCTAGCGGTGATAAATATGAAGGCGAATTCAAAGACAAACGTCACGGGAAAGGTACTTACACTTGGCCTAGCGGTAATAAATATGTAGGTGAATGGAGAGATAGCAAACGTCACGGGAAAGGTGTCTACACAGAGTCCGGCGGAGCGACAAAGACAGGTTTCTGGCTAGATAGCGACTATTTTGGGACAGAAGTCGAGTGGGAAGCCGAACAAACAAAAAGAAAGTTAGCTGAAGAAAATGCCCGAAAGAAATATCAAAGAATCTACAACGCGTGCTTATTAGATAAAGGCAAAGAGGTCGACATGTCGGTAGGTGCTATGCGCAACGCAGTTCAAGCTACATGTA
>CACEAA010000047.1 GCA_902557415.1 uncultured Pseudomonadota bacterium
TAGCAATGGAAGGACCTCAGTTTTCAAGTCTTGCTGAGTCAGAACTCTACCGTTCATGGGGTTGCGATGTTATTGGTATGACAAATATGCCTGAGGCCAAGTTAGCTCGCGAAGCTGAGATTTGTTATGCAACTGTTGCCATGGTGACAGATTATGATTGTTGGCACCCAGGGCATGATGCTGTGACTGTGGAACAAATTGTTAAAGTTTTGTTAGAGAACGCGGATAAGGCTCGGGAATTGGTCAAGGCTGTGTCTCCTCTTATTCATGCTGATCCAAAAGGATTGGATTGTGAGTGCAAGAAATCACTCGAGTTTGCGGTAATTACGCAACCGGAATCGCGAGATCCGAGGGTCGTCTCCGACCTAGATGCGGTGGCTGGTCGTGTGCTCTAAGATTGTGAGGTGATTTAATTAATATGTCATTATCCGCTTCAGAAATGTCAGGTCGAGAGCAAACAGTAAAATTAGCTCTTAAATTGGATCGTCTTGGGTTAAATAGGGGTACATCTGGAAACTGCTCAGTTCGCACGGAGCGGGGATTTTTTATTACACCATCGGGAGTTAGTGTTGAGGATCTGGCTTTGGATGAGATAGTTGAAATGGACCTCTATGGCGAAACGTTGTCGGACGGTAAACCTTCCAGCGAGTGGCGCTTTCACAAGGATATCTATGCTGAAAAGAGGAATGTAAATGCGATTGTTCACGTACATTCATCTTGTGCGACAGCTTTATCATGTTTTAGGAAAGACATACCTGCATTTCATTATATGATTGCTGTAGCTGGCGGCGATTCTATAAAGTGTGCTCCGTACGCGCTATTTGGGACCCAGTTGCTATCAGATAATGCAGTTCTGGCTCTAGAAAAGCGCAAGGCATGCTTATTATCAAACCATGGCATGATAGCTACTGGACCGTGCGCGGCGGACGCACTCGCACTGGCGATAGAGGTAGAATCACTCTGCGAGCAATACCTGATGGCACTGCAAGTGGGAGAGCCTATTTTATTAACAAAAAATGAGATGAGAGAGGTTGCTCAGCAGTTTAAAGGATATGGGAACTGGAAGAATGGCGAAACTATTTAGCTTTTCATTTTATGGAGACTTTAATCTCTGGAGAAAAAATTATGTCGATTAAATCAAAAATTCGAGCTATCCCAGATTATCCCATCCCCGGTATTATGTTCCGCGATATTACGACCTTACTAAAAGATACTGAAGGTTTTAAAGATACAATCGATATTTTAGTAGAGAGATATGGAAATACTGACATTTCCAAAGTGGCGGGCATAGAATCACGGGGATTTATACTAGGTGCTCCTCTTGCGTATTTACTTGGCGTAGGCTTTGTTCCCATAAGAAAGAAAGGTAAATTACCGGCGGACACGGTCGGGATTGACTATGAACTTGAATATGGGACCGATAGGTTAGAAATTCACACCGATAGTGTGGGTAGCGGTGAAAAGGTGTTACTTGTGGATGACTTAATTGCGACAGGAGGTACCGCGGTAGCTGCTGCAAAACTAATTGAGCAAGTTGGTGGAATTGTCACTGAGTGCGCGTTTATAGTTGATCTTCCTGATCTCGGGGGGAGTCAAAAGTTAGCCTCGCTAGAATACAAATCATTTTCTCTGTGTGAGTTTGAAGGCGAGTAGCTTTTTAGTAAAGGCAACAACAATGAAAGTAGAGACACTTAGATGGATTGGTGATCATTTGGAAATGATTGATCAACGCGTGTTGCCGCTAGAGTTTAATTACCTCAGTTACTATTCAGCCTCGGACGTCTCAGACGGGATAAGGACGATGGTGGTGAGGGGTGCTCCAGCTATAGGAGTCGCCGCGGCCTACGGGATTGCTCTTGAAGCTCAGGCCAATCAAGATTTCCACAAAGATATATTTGTGGAGAAAATGGAATCAGCATTCAAGGAACTAGCAACTAGTCGACCTACCGCGGTAAATTTGTTTTGGGCACTCAAGAAAATGAAGGACCTTTTCGAAGATATCGTAAATGAGGGCTCGGTAGTTGAAATAGCTGAAAAACTTCTAGCTCTTGCACATGCTATTCGCGAAGAAGATATAGCGATTAACCATGACCTGGGCATGCACGGCGCCCGATTATTACCTGATGAGGCGGCTATTCTAACCCATTGTAACGCGGGTGCTCTGGCTACGGCGGGTCACGGTACAGCTCTGGGGGTAGTTCGTTCGGCGATTCAAATGGGTAAAAAGATTTCTGTAATAGCGGACGAAACGAGGCCTTTTTTGCAAGGTGCCAGGTTGACTGCCTGGGAAATGATCCAAGAAGGCATCCCTCTCACATTAATCACAGACAATATGTCTGGACATTTAATGCGGGAGGGTAAAATAGACGCAGTAATTGTGGGCACTGACAGGGTTGTTGCTAATGGAGACGTAGCCAATAAAATAGGAACGTACATGGTGGCGGTTTTAGCTAAGCGTCATAACATCCCTTTCTATGTGGCCTGCCCGCTGTCGACTATCGATACGAGCATCGATAGTGGCGAAGACATACCAATTGAAGAAAGAAGTTCCGATGAAGTGACAGGGTTCAGGGGCTTACAGTGGGCTCCGAGTGAGGTGAAAGTTAGAAACCCTTCATTTGACGTGACTCCTGCTGAATTAGTGTCTGGTTTGATTACTGAGAAAGGAGTGGTTTTTCAACCTGATAAAGTTAAAATAAAAACTTTGTTAAAAAAAGTTTCTTGATAACCCGCGAATCTGATTTGCTTCTCCCTGTGTTAGTAGCCTGTAGGGACAGTAATTCCGAAACGTCGGTATATTGGAAATCAGAGTTTTCGTTAGGTTAGGATTGTTATGTTTAGAAGACTCTCAGAAAGTTTGGCTATCCCACAAAGAGCGTTAATAGTCCTAATCCTCGGCATGTGTCTGCCTGTATTTGGCTTTAATCGTATTCCGTTGCACGATATGCTGCACGCACTTATGCATTACAACTTCATCGCCAGGGACTGGGTTGTGTCTGATGCATTATTAGGATTGTGGAATCCATATCGTGAGTATGGAATGAATTTGTTCGTTGAGCATATTTTCAATTTTCATCCGTTACAGTATTTGACTTTGATTTTTGCAAAATTTTTCTCAGATCAAAATACGATTACTGCTATTAAATTAGTTTATGTGTGTATAAACGCCATCTTTGCTATCGGACTTTACAAACTTTTATTTAAAATCACCAACTGCAAAGTTGCGGCGATTTTTGCGGCTATAACCGCTGGGTTTTACTTTCCTTGGTTCGCTTCGCCGAGTTTTAATCTTGTAACTGTATGGCTTCTTCCCTTGTGTTACTACACGGTGATTCTCTTTTTAGAAACGCACCGAATAAAATGGATATTACTGAGCTTGCTTTTCCTTACTTTTTCCTGCTTTCAGGGAAATGGTTACCTTGGCATGAACGTGATGTTAGCTTACGTGGTTGTAGTGATAGGATATCTCTATAAAGCCAAAAATCTTGAATTTTCGCGTAAGAAACTATTCGACTCACCATTCACTGTCGCTCTCATTACGCTCGTAGGGCTGGGCTTGTTTACTAGTTTATATTTCATGTATTTGGAATTCACGGAACAGTTTTTCTTGACTACTCAAAGAAGCTCTAGTGATGGACGAACTGGTTTGAGAATGTTTCTAACCTTTGCGACGCCTGCTGATTTATTTCATTTTGGTGGTTTTTGGCACGGTGTTTCCACCAGCCGAGATGGCATTGCATACGCTGGGTTTCTGCTGCCCGCTCTGAGTGTATACGGTTTATTATACTCAACTGATTTTCGTACTTATGTGCCGTATCTGGCTAGTTTGCTTGTCGTGCTCGGCCTAGCTTTAGGTGCAGTGTCATTTGTTGCCTTAATAGTATTTCATTTCCCTGGGTTTTCTCTATACCGTCACCTAGGACTCTTGTTGCCCATTGCGAAATTTCACCTCGTCATTATTGCGGCGATGGGACTATCTGTGTTCATGGCTGATCTCCGCAGAGAAACTAACAACGAAATCTCGCGGAGGTCACTGTATATAATCGTTCCTCTTTTAGTGATTGCTGCATTTTGCACGATACTTTCTCTAGTGTTTGGAGCTAAAGTAGGTAGTGGCGATTTCTACGGTCATTCCCGGTACGCATTGGTAGCATGCCTTTATGTGGCGTTACTAGTAGGTTTTAAACGGCTGTCAATAGGCTCTTCTTCTGGTAAGAAAGTGGGTGTGTTGATCCTAGTTATTACTTTCGTTGATGGTATAAGTTTTTACTCGCAACAGGCCTTTGAGTATACGGCCGAACTTTCTGATGAAAGTTATGATGCGTTTCGGGTAAGTACTGACTTTACTTACGAAGAAGAAAGGTACGTCGACGCATATGAGGATGCCGATTTTGCTAGATTAATGAAAGATTTAGAGAAGAACCCAGTTTTTCGGGCGATGACCGCGACTTACGATAGCACTTACGGTGCTACCGACACGGAACCTTGTTACAGCGCTTTTAGACGATTTAGTAGTTCAATTTATCTCAAACCTTTATACGAAGCGTTGCAGGCAATTGACGGTCGCACATACCCAATGGCCGGGTTTGAGAAAAAAATTGAGCAGGTAGTTTCGAAGCAATCTGATGAAAGTATTTTTCCTGATTTGCTATACAGTATAAATGATACCAATGTAATTGCATTCAATGGTGTTATTTACGCAGTGCCTCAAGGCATAGGGGATATAAGCTTGGAGATGTGGAGAAGCGGAATGGTATCGTCTCTTCCGGGGGTCAAAACAACCGTAAACCCACCCAGACAGCCTGTGTTATTAAAGCAATCTGTCGGTTGTGAGAGTCCAAAAATTAGATTAGTTGACCAGTGCCGCGTGTCGGTGTCCGACGACAGACAAAGTGTTTCACATTTACTCGACATAACGCGTTCCGATGACTCTCCATTTTCTCTCTATATTGCTAAACAACATCAGGTGCCACTCCAAAATGACTCTTGTGGTTTTGATCAGCCGCCTTCTCAGCCGAGGGTGACGAGTTTTAGCCCCAATGAAATATCAGTCACATTGGATTCTTTAGAATCTGGAAAATGGTTGTATCTTGGTTACTCTTGGAATAGTAGGACAAGAGTTGATGTGGATGGAGAGGCGAGACCTATATACCGTACGAATTTGGGTTTTATGAGTACTCCCTTGAAAGCCGGGGATCGCAATGTCGTTATTTTTAGAACGAAACCAAAGCTTTGGCCTAGACTCGTTCTAATCTTATCGAATCTTTTAGTTTGCCTGGCGATTTTAATTGTACTTTTTAAGAAGAATGCTCCATTTCCCGAAAGTGACAAAAATCTTATCCTGTGACCGTTAGAAGCCCCCAGTGTTTTTGTCTTCATTTGCGATATTGGACTCAATAGTCGTTACCACGGATGAGCATTTTTTTGATCTCGAGAAAAATTTTGTTGGCTCACTAAATATGTAACTACTTTGCTATAGCGGAAACAGGTACATGTGAACTATGTGATAAGTTAGTATTATTTAATCTTTTCGCCAGGTGTCATATACGATAA
>CACEAA010000048.1 GCA_902557415.1 uncultured Pseudomonadota bacterium
AACCCTGCGATAATCGTTGATTCAGACATAAACTCATCTCCTCAAATCTTTAGTAATAATTTCGAAATCTATGAAAAACATTTTCCTATTAAAGCATATTTCTATTGATGAAATCACACCGGTAAAAATTAATTAATATCGCGCGCGACCTTAATTAACGGTTTAGACTCACTCACTGATCATCATCTGGAAATTGATAACCTTTCAACTTTTCACGTAAAGTCAACTTACTAACCTTACCTGTCGCGGTATGAGGTAACTCATCAACAAAAACCGCATCGCTTGGAATCCACCACTTTGCAACTTTTCCTTCGAAAAAACGTAAAACCTCAGAAACTTCAACTGGGTTGTCGTTATCCTTATTAACTATTACCAACAATGGACGTTCCTGCCACTTGGAGTGAGGCATTCCCACGACGGCACATTCACGGACACCAGGAAAAGACATAGCTACATTTTCTAAATCTATAGAACTTATCCACTCACCACCCGACTTGATAACATCTTTGGTTCGGTCAGTTATTTTCATGTAGCCGTTGGCATCGATGCTGGCGACATCCCCTGTATCAAACCAACCATCCTGATCATGGGCTGATGAGGCAGTAGGTAGGTTATAGTAGTCTGAGCAAACCCAAGGTCCTCTCACTTTCAGCGTCCCGAAAGCTTCTCCATCCCAAGGAAGATCTTTCCCCTGTTCATCGGTGATCTTTAATTCTACTCCTGGTAACCCCCTCCCTTGTTTGACGAGATGTTCCTGCATAGCCTCACCAGTATATTCAATCGTTTGAGGGTTATGCGTGTTGACCGTTCCAAGGGGACTCATTTCTGTCATTCCCCAGCCATGCAGGACCTGCACGTCAAAGTCATCACGAAACTCTTCTATCATCGACAACGGACAGGCCGAGCCACCAATTACCGTGCGAGTTAAAGTAGGAATACTCTGTCCAGTTTTTTTAAGATGTTCCAGTAATGGCAACCAAACGGTAGGAACTCCTCCTGCAATCGTGACTCCTTCCTCATTAATCAAGCTAACAAGAGTTTCGGCATCACCTAATTTTGGACCTGGAAACACTAGCTTACTTCCAACCATAAAGCCCGAGTATGGATAACCCCACGCATTGACATGGAACATCGGAACTACAGTAAGGACCGCATCGTGAGCCGAGAGTGATGCAGCGTCAGGCAGACAGAGTGCGTAGGAATGGATTACCGTACTTCGATGACTATAAAGGACTCCTTTAGGATTACCCGTAGTTCCTGAGGTATAACATAGACAACTTGCGGTCCTCTCATCAAAGTCAGGCCAGTCACATACAAGCGACTGCGCATTTAATAATTCTTCGTAGCACAACATGTTCGGTAGAGAACTAGTCGGCATATGATCCTTGGAAGTCATTGCTACATACGCCTTCACAGTTGGGCACCTATCGGCGATCGACTCTAGTAATCCGGCAAAGGCCACGTCAAAACAAATTATTTCATCTTCAGCATGATTAATAATATAAACCAGCTGATCAGCAAATAGTCTGGGGTTTATAGTGTGTAGTACTCTTCCACTACAGGATACCCCGTAATAAAGTTCTAGATGCCTAAAATCATTCCAAGCTAAGGTCGCTATTCGCGCATCCGACGAGCATCCTAAATCGTTTAAGACGTTCGTAACTTTTCTAGCACGCGATATGGCCTCACCGAATGTATAGCGATGGATTCCTATATCAGAAGTTATTGATACTATCTCTTGTTGTGCATGATTACGCTCAGCGTGTAAAGCGATATTTTTTATCAGCAGAGGCGTATCCATCATCAAACCAAACATAATCTGTAGCTCCAATTTTTTGCGAATTTATTATAAACACTGTGAGTAAACTTTACATTAATAGTGATAATACCTTTATTTAAGATTTAGTGTTTCCGTTAACTTATCTGCCCATGTTAAATTAACTAGATGAAAACAAAAAAGGCGCTTACACTTACAAAACCGGATGATTGGCATGTCCATCTACGTTCGGGTGAAATGTTATCAAAGGTATTGGGCGACACGGCCACTAACTTTAATCGGGCTATTGTGATGCCGAATCTTTCACCTCCGATTAAGACGACCGCTGATGCAGTACTCTATAAACAAGAAATCGAGACTGCGCTCATAGAAAATTCAGACTTTATACCATTGATGACGTGCTACTTAACTGATGAAACCGATCCCGATGATTTAATCTCTGGCTTCAAGACAGGCGTGTTCACGGCTGCAAAACTTTATCCAGCCGGGGCCACAACGAACTCTGATAGCGGTGTGACTAACGTCCTGCTCCTCGATTCTGTTTTTTCTGCAATGAGTGATGCTGGTATGCCGTTGCTAATACACGGCGAAGTGGTCGATCACGAAATTGATATCTTTGACCGTGAACACAAATTCATTGAACTGGTTCTAGAGCCGCTAAGAAATCGACACCCGAATTTGAAAATTGTTTTCGAGCACATCACAACAAGAAGTGCGGTCGAGTATGTTAAGTCTGGCCAGCCAGACAAGTTAGCCGCTACCATAACACCTCATCATTTGTCTGTGAATCGCTCTGATCTTTTTGCTGGTGGAGTAAGGCCTCATCTTTACTGCCTACCTATTCCCAAGAAAGAGCACCATCGGGTCGCGCTAGTCGAAGCCGCATGTTCGGGCGACAAAAGATTCTTCCTAGGAACAGATTCCGCGCCTCATTTAATCGAGGAAAAAGAAAGTGCGTGTGGTTGCGCCGGTATATATAACAGCCCTAATGCCCTCCAAACATATATCGCTATATTTGAACAAAACAATGCTTTGGATAAACTAAACAGTTTTGCGGCGTTAAACGGGCCTGAATTTTACAACCTTCAGGTGAACACTGAAGAGGTATGCTTCATAAAGGGCGCAAACCCGACGTCGTTCGATGATGTGTGCGTCGGCGATAGTCGAATTAAAGCTTTCGCTCCGCCTTTTCCACTTTTCTGGACCGTGAGGTAATACAGTGGCTAATGCGGATCTAAGTTGGATTGACTATGACAGTCAGCATGTGTGGCATCCTTATACCAATATAAAAAACCCAACTCCTGCATTTCCCGTTAAAAACGCCTCCGGATGCACGATTGAGTTACAAACAGGAGAAGTCCTCGTCGATGGTATGGCTTCGTGGTGGTCAGCGATTCATGGGTACAATCACCCTCGGTTAAACGAGGCTATAAAAATTCAGCTTGAATCAATGGCGCACGTAATGTTTGGCGGGTTAACTCATCGACCAGCCACAGAACTTGTCCAAAAGTTAATTGAATTGACACCTGGCTGCCTGGACCACGTGTTCCTATCCGATTCAGGATCGGTCGCAGTAGAAGTAGCTCTAAAAATGGCAATGCAATACTCGAGCAGTGTTTATAAAAGTTCGGTAAAACAGAAGATATTAACCATTCGAGGCGGATACCACGGTGATACATTCGGTGCTATGAGTGTCTGCGATCCGATCACAGGAATGCATTCCTTATTTACGTCCGTCTTACCTAGACAAATTTTTGTGGACCGACCTAAGACTAAGTTTGATGGAATATGGGACGAATCAGATTTCGAACAATTTGAAACGGTGTTGAGTAAAAGGAGACGCGAAATTTGCGCCGTGATCCTCGAACCAATTGTGCAGGGTGCGGGCGGAATGTACTTCTATCATCCCACGTACCTAAAAAGAGTTAGAGAAGCGTGTGATAGAAACGACGTGCTCCTTATTGCGGATGAAATAGCAACTGGCTTCGGTCGTACTGGTAAATTATTTGCATGCGAGCATGCCGACATAGCACCCGACATACTCTGCGTCGGAAAAAGCTTGACGGGTGGTTATATGTCCTTGGCCGCGACTCTCTGTAACGAAAGAGTTGCATCTGGTATTAGCTCTGGCGATCCCGGTCTTTTTATGCATGGCCCTACGTTTATGGGAAACCCATTGGCTTGCGCTTGCGCTAAGGCGAGCATAGACCTTTTAATAGCAAGTGATTGGCAAAAAAATGTATTAAGGATAGAAAACCATCTTTCCAGTGGATTAGAAATCATGAATCAGCTGAAATCGGTAAAAAGCACGCGAGTTCTGGGCGCAATAGGAGTTGTGGAACTGCATCAACCCGTCGATATGCATCTCATAGGGGCGGAGTTTGTCAAGCAGGGTATCTGGGTCCGTCCGTTTGGTACTCTAGTATATGTAATGCCTCCTTTTTGCATCAATAACGCCGAACTTCAAAGTTTGGTGAATGGAATCGGCTTGGTGGTTAGCGAATTAGATTAATGTATGCGTACCAAACCAGAAACAAAAGATCCCCCTTTTAGCAAACATATCAGTCAGGCAATGAAAAGATGGCCTGACGTGCCTAAGTGTTACGGATGGCTTCAACTAAGTCGCAAAGGTGAATGGCTTATCAAGGGTAAGAAAATCCTGCACAAAAGAACTATCGAATTTTTTAAAACAAACTACCGAGTCACACCCGACGGCTACTCATACGTGCAAAACGGCCCACAGCAAGTATTTGTCGATCTAGAATATACACCTTGGATATACCGATTTGACTATCGTACAGGCTTTTCTACACACACTGATTTAGTTGTCCAAAACATCATTGATGCTATGTCCGATGAGCATGGGAACCTTTTAATCGAAACGTCACTAGGGATAGGCCTAATTGATGATAGAGACTTGGGTTCTCTAAGCTCGTTCTTAACTGAAGGCATCAGGGAAACGATTCTTCTAAATTATCTAGGTTCTTCTATAGAGATTAAAAGTATTAAGACGAATCAACTTATCGCCAAGTACGCTGTCAAGAAAAAACCGTTACCACCTGATGAAAATACAGCATAATTTGCGCGACGAACCTAAAATCTCTGCAATAATTCCTACTTATAACCGGGGCTATTGTATCAGTCGAGCCTTGAAGTCAATCGAAGACCAGACTCAACCAGTTCACGAAATTTTAGTTGTAGATGATGGTTCAACAGACGACACTCAAAAAATTATCAATCGACAACATCCCGCGGTACAGATCATAACAAATCCCACAAATCGAGGAGTTAGTAACGCTAGAAATCTCGGGATAAGACGCGCTACCGGAACTCACTTAGCGTTTTTAGACTCAGACGACACTTGGAGTCCTACCAAAATTGAAAGACAACTTCATTTTTGTCGTCGGGAACCAACAATAAATATAAACCACTGCGACGAACTTTGGATAAAAAATGGAGAAAGGATCAATCAAAAATTTTATCACCGAAAGTTTGGAGGAGATTTATTTGAACGATCGTTACTAAGGTGCATGATCTCCCCCTCCTCCGTGATGATAAAAAAAACATTGTTCACCAAATACGGCGACTTCGACGAAGATCTTCCGGCGTGTGAAGATTATGACCTCTGGTTGCGCATAACCGCTCAGGAAATAGTAGGATACATTGATAGTCCGCTGGTTACTAAGTACGGTGGGCACGCTGACCAGCTATCTAAAGCTATACCCGCGTTAGATAGATACCGCATTCACGCAATAAAAAAACTGATAGACCAAGG
>CACEAA010000049.1 GCA_902557415.1 uncultured Pseudomonadota bacterium
ATGCGTGTGTTCAAGTGCAGAGAACATCAAGAAATTATGGATACAAAATCCGCACACTCCAAGCAAAATAATCTGATAGAAAAGTTGCCTGGTCCACTTTATCTTTAATTGACCCCTAAAATGCGCGACTAGCGCAAGTATCACAAATGCAACTAATGCCCGAAAAGCCGTTATCACTTGAGGGGCATCATAGACGGCGAGATAACGCCCCAGCGGATAGGAACTCGCCCAAAGAACTCCCATTGCGATAAGTTTTAGATGAATATTTACCATAAATCCTGAGATAATCACTTGTGAAAAGGAACAGTATACGTAAATATAAAAAAAGTAGTGCAAGCATGAGAAGGGTAATGTGAGGGGAAAAATGAATATTTCAAGATTATTTGCTTTGTTGATCGGTCTAAGCTTCATCCAGTTCGGAATTACCGAAGAAGTCCCTCCATCGGAATTTGGGCCAAATGATACATTAGGTGCCGTAAACCGACTTAATAGTGAGTCGGTACTAAGCGCGAGTAAGCTTGTGAAGTTAGGCAAAACATATGCGTTGGGAGTAGAAACCGGACCAGACTCTCCGGCGTATGGGTCAAGGACATACCAGATGACTGTGCTGCAACTGGATGATGGCTTGGGTACACCAGCCGGCACAAACAAAGTTACGGGGAATGATGATCTGGTGCATAGTTACGTAGGAATCGGGAGCCAAATAGATGGGCTCGGCCATGTTGGGATTGATCATCATTACTACAATAACATTCACGCAAGTGAGTTCGTCAAAGTTAACGGACTTACCAAGTTTTCCACCTCGCAAATTCCACCAATAGTAACAAGAGGCGTCTTGCTCGATATGGCAAAGCTAAAAGGAAAAAATATACTACCTGCGGGTACAAGTTTTAACGAAGCGGATATTCGTGCTGCAGAAGCCGCTATCGGAATAAAAATAAGAGAAGGAGATGTTGTCCTGTTTCACACCGGGTGGCTGAACATAAGTGAAACTGATAGCGAGCAATTTATGCAAGGGGAGCCTGGCTTAGGCAAAGGCGGAGCCCGATATTTAGCCAGCAGGAAGATAGTCGCCGTGGGTTCGGACACCTATGGAGTGGAAGTAATCCCATTTGAGCAAGAGGGAGAATTCTTCCCCGTTCATCAGGAAATGCTCACGAAGAATGGCATCTACTTGCTTGAAAATATGGATACTCGTGCTCTCGCAAGAGACGGGGCATCGGAATTTCTTTTTGTGCTCGGACAACCACGGCTTTATGGATCTGTACAGGCAATTATCAACCCAATTGCTATAAGGTAGCTTAATCGGGGAACGCCTCATATCATAGTGTAACCCCCGTCGACGGTCCATGCCTGTCCATTTACATAGGAGGCATCTTCACTTGCGAGAAATACAGCGAGACCGGCTACCTCCCGCGGTTCTATTAAACGTCCCAATGGGGTGGATGTGTTCATTTTTTCAGCCAGTTCTTCCACTCTGACACCCAACGCCTTTGAATGTTCGCTCATAAATCCTTTAGCCATGTCAGTATCAACAACCCAAGGGCAAATCGCATTTACTAAGATATTATGTGGCGCCATTTCAAGCGCAAGGCACCGGGTAATTCCGACAACCGCATGCTTGGACGCATTGTACGCACTTTGGTTCCGCGACCCCCATTTTCCGGCGGTTGATGCTAAATTTATCACTCGCCCGTATTTGCGCTTGACCATATTGACTAGCGCAGCCTGCGTTACGTGAAAAACACTGTACACGTTACTTTCGATAACGTTTTTAAAGTCCAGAAAAGTATATTCTAAAAATGAAGATGCGATGTGAACACCGGCATTATTTACTAAAACATCTATCGGTCCGAAAGTCTCTGCCTCGGCCACCATCATTTTTACCTGATATTCGTCTGTCACGTCCGCAGCTAAAGGCAATACGGACACACCATATGTCTCGCGAAGATATTCGGCTGACGCCTCTAGGACTTTTATATCACGACCATTTATAACTAATTGGGCGCCTTCTTTTGCGAATCCTTCGGCAATTGCCTTACCAATTCCCCTACTTCCTCCTGTCACTAAAGCCGTTCTTCCTGCTAGTTTTCCTTCCATTCAATAATCCTCACCTAAATTCTAATTGTTATGAGTGAAGCCTAAAGCTACCACATTTGCTAGAATTAAATGGTAATAAAAAATGAGTAAAACACTAATGATTGAGCTATACCATTGCAAAGGAGCGCGCTCAATGCGTTCACTATGGCTTTTACATGAAATGCAAATTGAGTTTAAGCTGAACGAAATTGAATTTAGTATGGCCGCGCTGAGGACGCCTGAGTACTTAGGGATCTCTCCCTTGGGCCGCGTACCATGTTTAACTGATAACGACCGCACCATATTTGAGTCTGGAGCCATATGTCAATATCTATGCGAAAATTATGATAACGGGAATCTTTATCGTGCGCCCGGTCACTCCGAGCGAGTCCAATGGTTACAATGGATCCATTTTGCGGAAACTATTGCGGTGCATGGTGCATCGCTAGTGCAGCAGAAGGTATTCATCGCTCCAGAAAAAAGATCTGAAGTTGTGCAAAAAATTGAGTCGCGACGACTATTTATCGCATTGGAAATACTTGAACCAATACTGGCAGAACATGATTACCTTTTGCAGAGCGGCTTCTCTGCTGCTGACACTGGTGTAGGGTATAGCATACATCTTGCCCGCGAATTCATCGATATAACGCCGCTAGAAAGCGTTCAACGTTATTATGACCGACTTTCTAATCGAAAAGCATTTAAGCTTGCTCTATAGAATCGCTTAAAATCCTTCAGGGGCAATAGGTACCTCGCCAGCAATGGTAGTGCGATAAAGTAAGCGACTATATCCTTCGTAACCCCCTTCGGCATAGTGACTTACACAACGGTTGTCCCACAGTAATAAAGTGTTAGGCTGCCATATATGACGATAAATAAATTCTTCTCGGGTGCAGTGCGAAAACAAAAATTTTAAAATCAAATCGCTCTCGCTTTCCGACAAATCCTTAATCGCAGTAGTATAAACATGGTTCACGTAAAGAGCTTCTCTCCCAGAAGGTGGATGCATCCGAACAACGGGATGAGTAACACAATTGTCAGCGTCAGGGGATACCAAAATCTTCATTGAGCGAGTGTCATCATCCTTAGAGAAAAGTCCTACAGTATCGCTGTACGCAGGACCTGCCGAGTGTACACCTTCAAGCGAAATGAGAAACTGCCTAAGTTTAGGAGACAGGCTTTCAAAAGCTCTACGATGATCTGCAAACAAGGTATCACCGCCACGTGGTGGTATTTCGACAGAATAAAGCGCTGTAATGCTTGGTGGTACCTCTTGAAAACTCCAATCAGAGTGCCATAAGCTTCCAAATATCGGCGCAGTCTCACCCGGATCGCGCCTGACCTCAATCACATGCTCAAAGCCCTCCATAGACTGAACATAAGGGTCATCCCCAAATTCGCCCAGCCTTCGACTAAAGTGCTCGAGGCTACAAGGGGTGAAGTCTTGTTCTGGAAACGATACGACACCATACTGATTTAGCGCATCTATTACTGTTGTAACTTGAGCAGTTGAGAGCTCGTCATTCAATAATATGCCCGTTAAGGTTGCGCCAAAGCCATTAATGCCGGGAGTAATATTAAAATTATTAGAGTTAGTCATCGTATTTTTTACACAAACCGCTGTCTGGTTAGATCTTCTGAGATAACATAAAAGGGTGAACCTGCTACATTAATTATAATAATGCAAATTTAAACGCAAACAAGATAAGATTGAAGTTAACTAATCAGTTTTAAGAACAACCGAATCTGAGTAAACTTAGGAATATAATAAGGGAGCGAATATTATGGCTTTTAAAGAACAGATCCCAAGATATTACCCCACTCGAGCTGAAATGCTCAAACGAGTCGCGCGCTTTAGCGATTTAAAAGGGTTCGATGGTGGCCTTCCTGATAGTCATATGCCGAGTGCTAAGCGGGTTCTCTATAACGTGATTGGCTTCCAGCCACCGGCTGATGAAAATGATGGAATAGTCTCTCCGGTCGGCGCGGCGGCGGCAAGAATGTCCGCGATCAAAATCAGTGAGGGCTTCAATCTAGGTTACTGCGAAGCGCTACCTGGCAAAGGTCCCATGATGCATAATCACGATACAAACGAAACCTTTATTTGTATGACCGGCACCTGGAGAGCAAGTTGGGAAGAGGAAAGTGGGAACGAACAACATGTAGACCTGCAACCGCTTGACGTAATTTCATTTCCGCCGGGTGCGATAAGACGGTTTGAAAATGTGTCCGACGGTCCTCGAGACCAACCCGCAGTTTTAATGTTTGTCATTTCAGGAGACGCACCAGGAGCTGAATTCAGTAAAGAGGCGATGCAAGAAATTGATGACGCGGGTTTAATAGAAAATAATCCTGCGAATAATAGTGATATTACTTGGTCAAAGCCTCACACTAATCCGGCGGACTGGAGAACCGTAGACACATAATGCTGATATTAAAAATTGGATAGTTCTACGCTAAATACAGATAGTATACATACGGATATCGTGCTTATCGGCGGTGGTCATGCCCATATTGAGGTGATTAGAAATTTCGGAATGAAGCCCGAGCCTGGAACTCGTCTGACATTAATCAGTAAAGAAAATCAAACTTTATATTCTGGTATGTTGCCTGGACTAATCGCAAACCATTATGAATTTGATGACGTTCATATCGATCTTCGTCCATTAACACATTTTGCTAATTGTAGATTTTTTCATAGTGAAGTCTTAGCAATCGACCTAAAAAAAAATATTGTTCTATGCGACGATAGACCTCCCATACCATTTGATCTCCTTAGTCTAGACATTGGCTCGTCACCTTCAGAGGTCCCTGATGGCCACGAATCGATTCTGCCAGTCAAACCGATAAATAGTTTTTACGAGCATTTTAGAAACTCCGAACCTTATTCTGATCAAGGTCAATCACCTACCATAGGTATAGTTGGCGGAGGAGCTGGCGGGATCGAGTTGGCATTTGCAATAAAGCACCGCCTTGCGACTGCACTGAATGGTACAGGTGAGGCGGTCTCAAATACTGAAGTGATAATCATCACAGCAGATGATTCAATACT
>CACEAA010000050.1 GCA_902557415.1 uncultured Pseudomonadota bacterium
GCCTTCGATTCCATGATAGGTAAGCTGATTTGTTTCGGGGAAGATCGGGACGTCGCAATTAAAAACGCGATTGGCGCCCTCAATGATCTAGTGATACTGGGGGTAAGCAGTAACATTGATTACTTAGGCCAAATATTAAAAGCCACTGATTTCGAAGAAATGATCATTGATACAGGCTTTCTGGAGAAAAATAAAGCAACCCTTCTATTTGAACCTCTCTCTGAAAAAGATATTGGCACCGTCGCAACTATGGCGGCACTAAGTCTGAGGGATTTTAGGGCGCTTGCGCTGGAGACTCCTGAACCTTATGCATCTATCGGCGCATGGAGGAATTTATAATGGCACAGACGTTCAATTTTTCCCTCGATGAAAAGCCTATCAAAGTATCACTTATCAAGTGTAGCCCGGGATTAGAAATACTCGCCAATGAATTAACTGTTAACGTGTCCTCAGTGGCTCAAGTGAACAGTAATTGCTTCGCACTTATTATTGACGGTAAAAAGAAAACTGCCTGGTGGGCGCGAGATGATGATGCGATCTATATCCGATTCGATGGTCGAACTCACACACTGTCTTATCGGGACGCTATAAGCGCCTCACAGCAAGCAGGGGTCAGCGATAACGTAATTAAAGCCGACATGCCCGGAATTGTGGTTAAGACAAACTGTAATGCAGGTGACAGCGTCAAGCTGGGTGATGTTTTAATTGTTATTGAGTCTATGAAAATGCAAATTAGTATCGTTGCACCTCGAGACGGCGTAATTAAAGAAGTTAATATTGCTGCCAACGCGGCTTTTGAAAAGAATGCGGAACTGATTTCTCTTGAGGAAAAAGAATAATGGCCCGAATAAAATCTATAATTCAGACCGATTCAATTGAATTTCAAGAAAATTATCGCCACAACAAGGGCTTAGCTGAAGAGTTAAAACTAAAGCAGAAAAAAGCGAGGTATGATAGACCCCAAAAAGACATCGACCGGCTCGCGGGGCATGGAAAAATGATGCCGAGAGAGCGTATCGAAAAGTTGCTCGATCCTGGAACTCCATTTCTTGAATTCTCAACTCTTGCCGCAAACATGGCCTACGACGGGGATTCGCCGAGCGCGAGCTGCATAACAGGTATTGGTATCGTGAATGGCAAAGAGGTAATTATTAATGCCAATGATAGCAGTGTTAAGGGAGGTGCATGGTACCCCTTAACTGTAAAGAAAATTGTGCGAGTACTTGATATAGCCATAGAGAATCGACTACCAATTATACACCTCTGCGACAGTGCCGGAGGATTTCTGCCTTTGCAATCTGAATTGTTTCCAGATAAATACATGGCTGGTCGCATGTTCCGCAACCAAAGTACATTGTCTAAAATGAACGTTAAACAGTTAGCCTTGGTGTTTGGACATTGCACTGCTGGGGGCGCTTACGTGCCCGCTTTATCAGATTATTCAGTAATAGTTAGAGGCACTGGCGCAGTTTTTTTAGCCGGCCCTCCACTGGTCAAGGCTGCGACAGGTGAGATCGTAACAGCCGATGAACTTGGGGGCTGTGATCTGCATACGCAAATTAGCGGCACCTGTGATTATCCGGCTGATAGTGAAGAGGAAGCTATAGCGATAGGGAGAGAAATAGTCGAACAATGGGAGAGTCCAAAAAGATGGCCCCTGCAAAAAGACGAGGTTGAAGAGCCTTTCTATAGCGCAGATGATCTATACGGCATCATCCCAACTGATATAAAAAAATCTTTCGACATGAAAGAAGTAATCGCACGCGTGGTCGATGGTAGTAGATTCCATGAATATCAACCCGCCTATGGTACTACTCTCGTATGTGGCTACGCTAATATTTGGGGGTATAAAGTTGGGATTTTGGCAAATAATGGTGTTCTTTTTAACGAGAGCGCGCTAAAAGGAGCTCACTTTATCGAGCTATGCAATCAAAACAACACCCCCATTCTATTCATGCAAAATATTACGGGCTTTATGGTTGGACGCGAATACGAGGCTAAAGGTATTAGTAAAGACGGTGCTAAATTAATTCAGGCGATTGTCGGTTCACATGTGCCAAAATTCACCGTAATGTGCCATGGTTCTTTTGGAGCCGGTAACTATGGGATGTGCGGCAGGGCGTACGATCCTAGACTTATTTTTTCCTGGCCAAATCATCAAATTGGCATCATGGGAGGCGAGCAAGCGGCAAAAACACTTGCGGAAGTCAAGTTGCGGCAACTAGAAAGGCGTGGCGAAACTGTCGACCAAGCGGAGCTCGATAAAGTTTACCATGAAACCTTAGAGGCTTATCAGCACCAAATGTCGGCCTATTACGCGACATCTGAACTATGGGACGACGGCATAATAGATCCCACCGACACAAGAAATGCGCTTGGTATTGCCATCAGCGCCTCGTTAAATGCACCTTTAGGCGAACCAGGATACGGAATCTTTAGGTTTTAGTTGCAGAGCAGTCAGGCAATATGTCCAACATGCAAAGTTCAATCTATAAAAGGATCTGCATAAGCTTTTCGACCGCGGGAATACGAGAGATCCCTTCCATGGTGGCTTTCTCTAATTCATCCGAGACTGCAAGAATTGCGATAGCCATCTGAGATCCCCCTGATACCCCAACTTGCATGCGAGAAATATTTACGCCTTTCTCGCCCAGTGCGGCACCTATCATACCTATTACGCCTGGCTCGTCGGCATGCTTTGTAATAAGCAGGCGGCCTTCGAGCGGCGATTCGATATCGTAATCACTGATTCTCACCAATCGAGCTCGCCTACCATCAAAAATAGTACCCTCTAGATAAACAGTTTGATCAGGGCCAGTAGCCGTGATCCGAAGAACTGAAATATATTCAGTCGAATCAGGCGTTCCAACCATCTTAACCTTGACGCCCTGTCTTTGTGCGAGGTGAAGCGCATTAATTTGATTGACCGGCACCGCATGATGGTCGCACAACAGACCGACCATCGCTGCGCTAGCCACAGGATGTAAATCGAACTTAGAAGCCTCCCCAAAAACGCCGATCTCAACTTCACTTAACGGACCGTCTAACATTCTACACAAAAGCTTACCCAGCTTTGTTGCAAGATCCATGTAAGGCGCAACTTGGACTAATTTTTCGGGTTCGATACTAGGCACATTAACTGAATTGATTACCTTTCCTTTTACTAAATAGGCCGCTATATTATGCGCAATCTCGACTCCTACCGCAGTTTGCGCTTCTTCAGTCGAGGCGCCTAAGTGCGGCGTAAATTGAACATTTGGCGCAGTCAGGAGAGGCGAATCTACTGGCGGCTCGTTCTCAAAAACATCAAGCGCTGCCCCAGCCAAATGCCCTGATTCCAAAGCATCAATCAAGGCAATTTCATCAATCAACCCGCCCCGAGCACAATTAATAATGCGTGAACCTCGCTTCATCGCCAGTAGGCGTTCACGATTAAATAAATTTCTCGTACTATCAGTGACAGGGCAATGTAGAGTTACGTAGTCCGCTTCCTTGGCCAATTCATCTATGTCGCGCTTATCTACGCCGAACTCTGCAAAGGTTTCTTGCGTAACGAATGGATCAAATCCGACAACCTTCATTTTAAGGCCAATACATCTTTCGGCGACCAAGCGACCTATCGTGCCAAATCCAACGACGCCAACTACTTTCGCTGAAACCTCAGCACCTAAAAAATTATTTCTTTCCCATTTACCAGACCGAACAGACAAATCAGCAGAAGGTAAACTGCGGCTTAAAGAAAACATGTGTGCGATAGCGAGTTCTGCAGTAGTAGTCGCGTTTGCATCGGGCGTGTTTAAAACAACAATTCCTCTTTCGGTAGTTTTTTCTAAATCAATATTGTCGACTCCTATCCCGGCACGGCCAATCACTTTGACATTCTTTGCCGCGTCCAGTAGCTCACCTCGCAGTTTTGTAGCGCTCCGAACGATAATAGCGTCGGCGTCTTTGACGTGAGGGATAGCCTCCTCAACTGACAAACCAGCACTAAAATCTATCTGCAGGTCTGGATATTCTTCCAAAGCAGCTATACCCTCAGGCGCCAATTCATCAGCAACAAAAACTTTATACATTAAATTTCCTTCTTACAATTTCTATCGCGCCGAGGATCAGTCGGGGCATACAGTATTATACGCCCAATCAAGCCATGGTGTCAGAGCGTCTAAGTCGCTTGCCTCTACTGTTGCTCCGCCCCAGATTCGGAGTCCGGGAGGTGCGTTTCGATAACCATCAATGTCGTACGCAACATCTTCCTCATCCAGCAAACCAGTCATTTTCTTAGTGATCTTGACTTGATCTTCAACTGCCAGAGCATTAAACCACGGGGCTACGATTTTAAGACATATCGATGTGCTCGACCGTTGGTCTGGTTCCCGAGCGAGAAAGTCCACCCACGGGGTTTTGGATACCCATTTCTCTAGCACATCAAGATTAGCCGTCGAACGATCACATAATCCTTTTAAACCGCCTTGTTTTGATGCCCAGTTAAGGGCATCAAGATAATCTTCGACACATAGCATTGAAGGGGTATTGATTGTGGAACCCTCAAAAATACTTTCATCAATTTTCCCTTTTTTAGTTAACCGAAACAATTTAGGCAATGGCCGAGGTGGAACGAATGTCTCCAAACGTTTCACAGCTCGTTCACTCAAGATAATTACCCCGTGA
>CACEAA010000051.1 GCA_902557415.1 uncultured Pseudomonadota bacterium
CATAATGATTGTTCTATACTAACGAGAATATTATTTAAGAAGCATGATTTGCTAAATGTAAAAAGGAAATGTTGTGATGTCAGAAGTAGTTACATATAAACGTGAGGATCAGATCGCGTATATCTCAGTAAATAATCCTCCAGTGAATGCCTTATCGCTCCCGGTTAGACAAGGACTGGAGGCTGCTTTTACGAAGTTTGCGAATGACAATGAAGCCAAAGCTGCTATTTTAATCTGCGAAGGACGTACTTGGATTGCAGGTGCCGATATTACTGAGTTCGGTAAACCACCAGAAGATCCGTGGTTGCCCAAAGTTATTCACCAGATGGAAGCCAACGAGAAAATAATTGTGGCTGCGATCCATGGTACTGCACTTGGCGGCGGCTTTGAGACCGCCATGGGCTGTCATTATCGGTGTGCTGTTCCTTCCGCTAAGCTGGGACTTCCAGAGGTGACTCTTGGCCTTCTAGCCGGGGCGACAGGCACACAACGATTGCCGCGACTGATAGGCGTAAAAAGAGCATTAGATGCAATGATTAGTGGGGCGCCATTCTCAGCAAGCAACGCACTAGAATGGGGTGCCGTAGATGAAATTGTTGACGGTGATCTGCGTGATGGGGCAACTCAATTCACCAAGAAGCTACTTGCAGCAAATGCTAAGCCGAGGCGAATAAGTGATGAAGAAGTTGACGGTTTGGAACTGAATGAGCATTTCTTTAATGAATATCGGAATGGTATGGCTAAAAAGACTCGAGGTTTTTTCGCCCCAGAGCAGATTGTGAAGTGCGTAGAGGCTGCAGTATCGCTTCCCTATAAAGAAGCTGTAGAACGGGAGAGCGAACTCTTCATGGAATGCATGATGTCGTCGCACTCGGTTGCGCAACGGCATCTTTTTTTCGCCGATAGGGCATGTGCAAAAGTTGATGACGTACCAAAGGACACTCCGCTTCGGGATATTAAAAAAGTTGCCGTTATTGGCGGGGGGACGATGGGCGGTGGTATTGCAATGAATTTCGCTAATGCCGGTATTCCCGTGGTATTGAAAGAAATAAATCAGGAAGCTCTTGATAGGGGACTCGAAATTATCCGAAGTAATTATAATGCCACAGTGACCAAAGGTCGGATGAGTGCCGAGCAGATGGATCAGCGGGTAGGCATCATTAGCGGTGTGCTTGATTATGATGATTTGAGTGACTGTGATCTTATTGTTGAGGCAGTGTTCGAAAATATGGCCTTGAAGAAGGAGATTTTTGGAGAGTTAGACCGCATTGCTAAGCCGGGAGCTATATTAGCAAGTAATACTTCGACGCTCGACATTGACGAGATCGCTGCGTCTACCAATCGGCCTGAAGATGTCATTGGTTGGCACTTCTTTGCTCCTGCAAATGTGATGACACTATTGGAGCTAGTACGTGGTGCCAAAACGTCACATGAAGTTATTGCTACTTCTATGGCCATGGCTAAAACAATTAAGAAGATAGCGGTACTTGTCGGCGTTTGTTTCGGCTTCGTAGGTAATCGAATATTTTTTCCGTATGTTCGTGAAGCCCAACAAATGATCTTAGAAGGAGTCCCTCCGGAGAGGATCGATCAAGTGGCATTTGAGTGGGGAATGGCGATGGGTCCTAACGGTGTTTCTGACTTGTCTGGATTAGATGTTTTGGATAAAGTGAAAAGTGAATGGTTAGATCGTCCAGATGATCCTGCTCTTTGGGCTGTAGGTACTAAGTTAGTAGAGTTAGGTCGCTTAGGGCAAAAAACTAAGGCAGGTATTTTCAATTATGCAGGACGGACAGCTGTTCCTGACCAAGTTGTCACCGATTTGGCGAAAAGTGAGGCTACGAGACTTGGGATACAGCAGTTATCAGAAGTGTCTGATGAAGAAATAATCGAGCGTCTAATGTTTTCTATGATCAATGAAGGAGCTCTGATCTTAGAAGAAGGCATTGCAATGCGGTCGAGTGACATTGATGTGGTATTTGTCCACGGTTACGGCATGCCAAGATATCGAGGTGGTCCTATGCGGTATGCGGATACTGTTGGGTTGAGTAATGTTGTTGCGGCGATGGAAAAATACCGAGAGCGTTACGGTGATATGTATTGGACTCCTGCGCCGTTATTGAATAGACTAGCTGAAGAAGGTGGTAGTTTCAGCGGCTAGTTTTGTTGGTTTTAGTAAAAGATAGCTTTGGGGTGTATTAATATGTCTAGGATCTCATTGGTAGAGCCAGATTTAGCAAACGATGAAATTCGCGAAATGTTCCGACGTATGGAAAAATTGGGCTTCACACTGCTTAATGTTTTCAAACTGTGGGCAAATAATCCAAAGGCTGCATCAGGGTTTTTACTAATCGCGGAAGCGCTTTACGCTGAGCCCAAGCTATTGCCACGGCACAGAGAGTTAGCTTATCTAAGAGCAAGCCAAGTAAACGATTGTCACTACTGAATACCTACGCACATGATGCTCGGTCGGAGCGTCGGACTTACAGAAAATGAATTACGCAGTATGGGTGACACAAAGATGTGCGACACATTCAGTGAGACAGATCTTTGTGTCCTAGACTATTCAGAGCAATTAACGATGAATAATGTTGTTAGCGACGAAATGTATGCGCGCTTAGACAAATATTTTAATCAGGAACAGATTGTTGAACTTTCGATGACTGTTGGGCTCTCTGCAATGGTTAATCGTGTTCACGCTACTTTCAGGACTGACGTAGACATGGATACCTTGTCTTATCTAGAGTCAGAGGGCCTTGCTTAGATATTGTAATTCAACAGTAAGAGCAATTACGCAGTTTCTGCGACGATTAAATTGTGCTTGGCAATCATAGTGTCGCGCATAACAAACTTTTGTATTTTCCCAGTGACAGTCATCGGAAACTCTGAAACAAATTCGATATATGCAGGCACCTTGTAATGAGCGATCTGATTATCGCAGAATTCAAGAATCTCTTGCTCCGAACAGCTTTCGTCGGCCTTTATTTGTATCCAGGTCGCCACAGCCTCACCGTATTTCATATCGGGCACACCAAATACTGCCACATCTTGAATTTTAGGATGACGGTACAAATATTCCTCAATTTCTCTAGGATAAATGTTTTCGCCGCCTCGTATTATCATATCTTTCACTCGTCCTACGATGTTGCAATAACCCTCCGAATCAATGACAGCTAGGTCTCCGGTATGCATCCAGCCGCTGGCATCCACAGCTTCGGCTGACTTTTCATGATCGTTCCAATACCCACTCATTACACTGTAGCCTCGCGTACAGAGTTCGCCTTGTTCGCCCCGATTAACTATCCCGCCATCTTCGTTAATGATCTTCACTTGAACGTGCGGCATTATACGCCCAACCGTAGACACTCTTTTTTCTAAAGGATCGTCAGTGCTTGATTGGAAACTTACCGGACTCGTCTCGGTCATACCATAAGCTATAGTGACTTCGTCCATCTTCATAAGGCTTTGGACTTGCTTCATCACTTCAACTGGGCAGGGAGCGCCAGCCATAACCCCTGTGCGTAATGTTGAAAAATCAGTTTTATGAAAATTCTCATGTGACAGTTCGGCTGTGAACATCGTAGGTACTCCATGCAGAGCAGTACACTTTTCTTTTTCCACCGCCATTAGCACGTCCAGCGGTTCAAATCCCTCTCCGGGAAAAACCATGGTCGCTCCATGCGTCAAGCAGCAAAGAACACCCATAACCATACCGAAGCAATGGTACAGCGGTACGGGTATGCAGAGTCGATCATTAGCCGTGAACTTCATAGCTTCGCCTACAGAATAGGCGTTATTGAGGATATTGAAATGCGATAAGGTAGCGCCTTTAGGAAGCCCAGTCGTACCACTTGTGAACTGTATGTTTATCGGATCATCTGGGTTCAGCGAATATGCTATTTCTGAAAGTAATGCCGTATTTTCTTTAGATAGCTCGCGGCTAATTTCATCGAAGCGATAAAAACCATCAATGTCCTGATCAGTAATTGCAATTAAATGTTCGAGATGGGGTAGCCTTGCACTGTTGAAATTTTTATCAGAGCGCTTGGAAATCTCGGGAGCGAGCTCTTTGATCATAGAGATGTAGTCACTAC
>CACEAA010000052.1 GCA_902557415.1 uncultured Pseudomonadota bacterium
ATATTACCGTATTCCCTATCACCAGCAATCGGGAACCCTACATGTAGACAGTGCGCTCTTATTTGATGCATCCTTCCGGTTTCTAATTTCAAATAAGCTAAGGTATTCCCTCCGTAGGACTGCTTTTTCTCTATTACCGTGCGCGAATACTTACCTGACTCAGACACCCGAGCTTGCCTGTGACCATTCGAGCCTCGCCGTATATCAAGTCTAGACTCAATTTTCGTAAGGTCAGACGGTAGGTCTCCAAACAATAACGCTTTGTATTTTTTAGTAACCTTGTTTTCATCATTGGCAAGTTGGAATTCTCGAAGGGCTCTCAGGCTTTTCGCCAATAGCAAACACCCTGAAGTTTCTTTATCCAATCGATGAGCTAAATCAAGCCTCGCAGCGTGCGGCCTCAATTGCCTCAAAATCTCTATCACACCATAATGTTGGCCAGTTCCGCCATGTGCGGCAAGCCCAGACGGTTTATCGATAACTAAATAATGATCATTTTCAAAAATTATTGACTTACTAATCTGCTCTAGACGCTTCTGGGGCACTTCAGTTTTTAAATCAGATTTAATGTGAACAGGAGGAATCCTCACAGTGTCAGCGTAATTAACTCTATAAGTAGGTTTTTTACGCCCACCATTAACTCGTACCTGACCATCACGTATTACTTTATAAATCAGATTTTTAGGAACATGTTTTAACCTGGATTGTAAAAAATTGTCGAGTCGACGACCGACATGCTCGTGATCCACGCTAGTCAATTTAACTTTGCTATAAGTTGTATTCGTAGATTTTTTTTTAGTGTCCATTCTAATTGATTGTTTTTGCGAAGATTGTTACACTGTTTAGGTAAGAAAATTTTGCACGAATTTTTGCTTCAGACGTAATAGTCGGTTAAAGATTATTCTGTCTTATGGAATCGTCCAACCTTATCGGCAAGCCATAGTAGCAGTTTCGGAAGCTAGAATGAAACTAGCGAACAGTTAGTACAGATGCCTACACAGCTTGAAGTGCTCTCTTACTAAGGACCCTCACGGCTGAAGGGTAAGATTAAATGTGGCGGAGTCACTTGTTAGACTCCTCACGAATTAAACAAATATAGTTATTTCCTACTAGACAAACACAGGAATTGACTTAAAAGGCGAATATATCGCAAAGGGAGTGTCGTTATGTCAGGTGAAAATCTTTCGTTTCCTGTAATGCAATACCTTGGTGGTTCGCCTCTTACACAGGATTTTAATAATGAAAAGAATGCTAATAAATGCTACTCAAGCAGAAGAACTGCGGGTAGCACTAGTTGATGGACAGCGATTATCTGACTTAGATATAGAAGCCACGAGCAAAGAACAAAAAAAAGCCAATGTTTACAAAGGTAAAATAACACGTCTTGAGCCCAGCCTCGAGGCAGCATTTGTAGATTTTGGGGCTAATAGGCACGGCTTCCTCCCTCTAAAAGAAATATCTCGAAAGTATTTCAGGACTACCGAACACTCGGGAAATAACAGAGCCAATATAAAAAGCCTTTTAAAAGAAGGCCAAGAACTCATTGTGCAGGTTGAAAAAGAGGAAAGAGGTAATAAAGGAGCTGCTCTAACGACATTCCTTAGTCTGGCAGGTCGATATCTGGTAGCAATGCCTAATAATCCCCGAGCTGGGGGAGTTTCTCGACAGATTGAAGGTGCGGATCGTATCGATGCTCAAGAAGCAATGGCTGAGTTAATTATCCCCGAAGACATGGGCGTAATACTTAGAACTGCTGGCGTCGGTAAGACTTCAGAAGAGCTACAGTGGGATTTAGATTATCTAAATGAAATTTGGACTGCCATTGATGACGCATCCGCCCAAAAGCGAGCACCTGTGCTTGTTTTTCAAGACAGTAATGTAATTATACGGGCAATTCGAGACTATTTGCGCGCCGATATACTTGAAATATTGGTAGACGACAAAAATCTCTATGACCAGGCCTATGAATTTATGGAACAGGTAATGCCTCACAACTTGCCGAAGCTAAAGTTGTATGAGGATAGCGTCCCTCTGTTTAATCGTTATCAAATTGAGAGCCAAATTGAGACGGCGTTTAGTCGCACAGTCAGACTTCCGAGCGGTGGATCTTTGGTGATTGAACCTACTGAGGCACTAACTACCGTTGATATAAACTCGGCCAGAGCAACTCAAGGCAGTGATATTGAGGAAACTGCGTTGAGGACTAATTTAGAGGCCGCTGAAGAAATTGGACGACAGTTACGGTTAAGAGATTTGGGTGGTTTGCTAGTCATTGATTTCATTGACATGTTATCAAATAAAAATCAACGATCTGTCGAAAATCGACTGAAAGACGCAGTTAAAATTGACCGTGCTAGGATCCAAATTGGGAAAATTTCTAGGTTTGGCCTGTTAGAGATGTCGCGTCAAAGATTACGTCCATCTTTAGCAGAGTCAAGCTACGAGATGTGTACTAATTGTGATGGGATAGGCTCCACCCGAAATATCAAATCGACTGCGCTAGGAGTGCTGCGCCTTATAGAAGAAGAAAGCATGAAGGCCTCCACCTCCACTGTGTATGCTAACGTTTCTATAGCAGTTGCAACGTTCCTTGTAAATGAAAAGCGTCAAGAAGTTGGCGCCATAGAAGCACGACAAAACGTCAAAGTAATCTTGATCCCGAATGATGACTTACAGCCCTCTCACTTTGAAGTCCAGAGAGAAAAAGAGCAAGACGTAGCGAAATCTGAGATAAGTGAAGGCTATAGGCTGAAGACGGAAAAAGAATCAATGCGTGTAGCAAAAGAAGGTAACCAAGGAAAGCCAAATGCTGAAAAACCATTAGTAAGCGGCATAAAGCATAACAAGAAAAAGCCTAGGTCGCGAACCGCTTCAAAGAAAGGAATCCTATCACGGATATTAGCATTGATTTTGACCCTTCTAACTGGCAAACCAAATCCTAAAAAAAATACTCGAGCGAAACGTAACGGAAGTGGATCCCGCAAAGGAGAACGTTCGACTCGATCGAATAGAAGGCGCTCTTCCAGACCCGACAACGTAAACGGCCAGCATCGTTCGCGCTCGACCAACGCAGACTCCGAGTCTAAAAAAGTATCACATAATAATGGCAAAAGTGGTGCTAACAGCCGACGTAAAAACGCTAAGCGAAAACCTAAAGATATTGACAACGAGATACAATACGAAAAAGAGAACAGTATCATTCAAGCTACACCAGCGATAGAAATTAATCAGCCTGTATACGGCTCGGCCTCCTCGGATAATCCTTCTGAGAGTCACAGCGAAGAGATCAAACCAATCGAAGAGAGCCTTGTACGAGATGATTACGACGACTTTTCTCTTACCGAAGATGAGCAACTTAGAATAAGTGACATGCCTGATACGGCAGACTCTGGACTGCCACAGACGTCTGAACAGCCTCCGGGAGTAGCAGAATCTTCAAACTCTGTAATTGTTACTGCAGAAGTTCTAGATGATTCAGGAGAAAAAGATCCCGATTCAATTAAAAAGGATAATAATCGCGAAGAACAACTTGTCTTAGACAGTGTTTCAAAGGAGTCCGCTTTATCACAGGATGACGATAGAACACCACAAGTAACTTATTCATATGGATCTAAATCTATCCAACACGAAATTACAGAACCCGCTAAGCCTGAAAACAACGATGCGCATAACTCTCAGGACGGTTTGGTAGATGAAATAGATGACTATAGTTCCGAACAGGATATAAACGGAAATCGTTGAAAAGCCGGGCACTAATAGGAGTGTCTATAGATAGTACGATTTCAAGTTTGATGGTCTAACATCTCGCGCGTAGCTCGAAAGGTTACATTAGGGCACCTGTCTATAGTAACCTGAAGATTAGCCGCGGATGGCGCTAAATAGACAAGCTTTCCCGCTCCATCAAGCGCCACATTAGACGGACTGTGCTTCTCTAATTTCTGTATTTCTTTAGCTTCCCCCGATTCAAGCCATCTGGCCATTTTTATCGGTACTGCCTCAAAAGTGCATTCTACCG
>CACEAA010000053.1 GCA_902557415.1 uncultured Pseudomonadota bacterium
GCAGGATCTTTAAGAGAGAGATTCATCGCGGGAAGTCTATCAGTTTGCCAAACGGATGATTTTCCTTGTGAAGTCCTAGTAGTATGGACTAATACGCCTTCAGACCCTAAGGTAACGAAAACATGCTTCGCACCAACTTTTCGCCTCAATCTCTCAGCTAAAGAAACAAGGCCATCGTCAAAATCTTGCAACGCTAATCTCGCCTCTCTTTCTGTGGGGGTGACTAACTCCACGTCATGAAACCTCGATATATCTCCTACTTGCGATGAACTCTGACTATCGGCAACCACTAGAGTGTTGCTGGCCTTCGCACACTTCATTACCTCATCGACAAGGCGTTGTTGCAACATACCGTAATTAAAATCCGAAAGGACTACTAAATCAGCTTGATTAATGCGTTCAGCTAGGTCTCTCATCGCCACATTGACTAGATCCTCGCCAATCGGTGCTTGAACAAAATTATTCACTCGAAGCAAAGTCTTTCCTTGCGCACGATATCTCTTCTTGTGCGTGGTTGGTCGCGCACTGTCAGTCAAACTCGTCAACTGAAATCCAAATTTCTTACATTCTTCTTTTGTATAGGCACTAAACTCATCATCTCCTAAAACGGTATGAAAGTTCACTGCGCCACCCAAACTTTGCGCGTGAGCTGCCACGATACCAGCACCACCTAGAAAGAGATCAGAATGATTTGGCCTAACAACAATAGTTGGATCCTCTTGGGACATTCCAACGGCATCACAATTGACATACTCGTCAATGATCGTGTCACCAATAACAACTACTTCTAACTTAGAAAATTCTGAAAGAATTTGAATAAGACGATTATTATCAAAGTCGTGCTTAATAGGGTAATCAAGTGGCTTGTCCAATCCACTGTTCTGCCTAGTATTAATTTCGCGATCAATAATATCAAACGACGTGAAACGACTCTCGCCTGAATTGAATACTAACTTGCCGCCATAAGCATCAACAACACTCTGTTCTCGATTATCTAACTTCTCAAACTCCAAGCCTTTGACAACAATATCAGGTCGCACTTCCGATATATATTGCTCGGGAGAGCTAGACAAAACAACCGTCTTGCAAACGCAATCTAGAGCCGCAATATTAGCGACTCGCTCCTCGATAAAATTAGTCACATCGGGAGAAATCTCATCGTCGAAAACACCTACAATCAAAAAGTCCCCTTGAGTTGCAGCAAAATATAGTAGCCGCGAATGACCCGGGTGGATTATATTAAAATTACCGGATACAAATACCGTCTTACTATTGCTGGGAATAGGTACATTGCTTTTATCTACCGTAATTTGATTGGGTTGTGATTGAGTTTTATTGGTTCCCACGGCAATTCCTAATTTCGCCCCATATCAATTAAGGCTCGCACTATTTTTCTCTGTTCCAAATCCGATAAGGCCATATTTACATTTTCCAACGAGTAAGTGTGACTTACAAATGCCTCCAGAGGGAGCTTCCCATCTTTGTATAACAGGTCCATCTTAGGAATATCAATATCAGGTTTAGAGCCGCCACCCCAACTTCCTCGAATAGATTTGCCACAGATCAATTCAAAAGGATCTAGTTTAATCATATCCCCAGCCTTGGGATGAGTCGCGAAAACTAATTGCCCCCCATTTCTTCGCGTCATTTGAAAACCTTGCTCTATAATATTTGCTAGGCCACTGGCTTCAACTACAAAATCAACACCAGTCGTACCCGTAAGTTCAAGTACTGCTTCTATAGCGTCTGTGTCATTCGCATTGATCACGTGAGTAGCACCCAACTGCTTACCTAATTCCAGTTTCGAGCTCTCGATATCGATACCAACTAACATCGCAGGCTCGTAGGTTTTAGCCGCAACTAAAGCGCTTAGTCCTATACCGCCTAAACCAAAAATAACTATTGTCGAGCTCGCTTTTATGTCAATTTCATTAAACACGATACCCGCCCCGGTAGGCAGGGCACAGCCATAAAGAACCGCCAGATCCATCGGGGTATTAGGAGGCAACTTAACCACTCTATTTTCAGATACTATGGTATGTCGGCTAAACGTAGTGACCGCTCCTGCGTTTATTATCTCCCCTCCAGGGCCAATATACTCGGTGCCCATCGCATCTAACCCTTTACCTTTGATCCAACCCAGCACCACTGCGTCGCCTACCGATACTTTGTCGACGCCCGGACCAACGGATAACACGCTTCCCGTACCCTCATGTCCTAACATATGAGGTACATAAGGATCTTCACCTCGCTCACCCCGGGCTTCTTTCAACTGACTATGACAAAGCCCAGCATAATGAACCTCTACTAATAACTGTCCTTTTTTCAGCTGCGGGAGTCGAATTCCATCAATAATTTCTAAAGGCTTTCCAAGTTGAGTCAAGACAGCTCCGCTCGTAGTCGTCGGCAGCATCGTAAAAGTTCCCATATATAATCTCTTTTTAAGTGTATCATATGTGTTTTATAATTCAGATGCCGCTGGAAAACTTTATTTGGCCCATTGCGAGGATAATCTAATGACCTTTCCAAACAAAAAATATGACAATGTCTCACTATATGCGAATGCTTATTTCGAAAAAATTCGACTTGCAGGTGAATCCGTTGATCGAAATCAACTTGCGTTGGCGGCGGAGCATCTTGGAGAACTCTACGACAAAGGAAATTGCCTTTTTGTGTGTGGCAACGGTGGTTCTGCTGCTATCTCAGGTACCTTCGTTGCCGATCATGTAAAATTAATCCGCTCAGACACCACGCTAATTCCAAGGGTCTATTCTCTCGTCGACAATATCTCCACCGTTACAGCAATTTCAAACGATATCTCCTATGATGATGTGTTTTCTTACCAACTGTCTGTGTACGCCAAGCCAGGCGATACCCTACTTACGGTTAGTTCATCAGGAGATTCTGAAAATGTAGTACGCGCGGCTACTTGGGCAAAGAGTAATGAGATGCCAGTTATAGCTTTCACTGGATTTGAGGGCGGGCGTTCTGCAGATTTAGCCACCATTAACCTGCATGTAGCTGCCGATAATTATGGTGTGATCGAGGATACTCACCAATCGTTGATGCATATCCTAGCCCAGTATATCCGTTTAGCAGCAATGCCTGATTCGCTTGTCGAGCAACGAAAGTTTTAAAAATGCTCATGCGCAGAAAAAATAATACGGCTAAAGCAGTGACCACAGCTAGTTGATCTTTGACGTAAGAGACAACCTTTGATCTTAGTAACAGGAGCAAACGGTTTTGTGGGAAAGCATCTTGTAAAGCATTTGCTTTCATCAGGTCATGAGGTGATTTCACTAATTCGTGGTCACATGAACACCAAAGATAAATCAAGACTCATAGAAACTTCGGATAGACATCATATTGTAGTTGGAGATCTGGCGGACAGTCCTGAGATCGCTTTCGACGTGGATGTCGTCTTTCACTTAGCAGGACAGATCGTCCTTCCCCAGACGACAGACGAAGATTTCTTGTCAAAAAACAAAAATATAACCGAGGGACTAATTGGCTCTTTAGGACGATTAAGTGTAAACCGTGTTGTAAATCTATCTACCACATCGATATATGGCGCCGTTCCACATGGGATTGCGTCCGAACACATGCCTCCCCACGAACCAAATGCTTACGCGATCAGTAAATACACAAGTGAACAAGCACTATCGCAATTCACTAAAGGTATCTCACTTACTCACGTGCGCACTCCAGGGATAATAGGGCCTGACGCAAATCCAAATTTGATCACAAATCTAGCAGCACGAGCCTCAGCCGGCTTACCTTTGGAGCTATCGAATTTGCAGTCATACTTCAACAATGTCGTTCATATTTCAGAT
>CACEAA010000054.1 GCA_902557415.1 uncultured Pseudomonadota bacterium
TTACCTCTATCAACACCTTTGCGGAAATCAAACCCGAAAAATTAACAATCGAGAAAATGGTAAACGCTGATCCTCATCGGCTTTATCTAACTGACTTAAATTTAAATAACGTTATCGATGGTCGAATACACGTGTTGGACGGCAATAACTATAATTACCTCGGCCTAATTAGTACCGGCATGTTCGGGGTCAATGCCCTATCGCGTGACAGCTCTAAAATGTTTGTTGCAACAACTTACTACACTAAGCGTAATCGAGGTGACCGATTTGATCAGTTCGAGGTCTATAGGACCGACGACTTAAATCTAGAACTAGAAATTGAAATTCCTGCAAAACACGCTCAAGCACTACCTTATAAGGGGACTATCACAAGCTCGTTTGATGACAAGTTCGTCTTCATCCAAAACGCAACTCCTGCAAGCTCTGTGAGCGTGATAAATATGGATTCGAAAAAATTCAGCGGGGAAATATCTACGCCAGGCTGCTGGATTATTTTACCCTCAAGATCAAATACTAATCGATTCTCCACACTATGCGGTGATGGAACATTAATGACGATAAATCTCGATAAGCAGGGTTCAGAAAAGACTAAAACTCGAAGTGAGAAAATCTTTGACCCCGGGCAAGACCCACTATTCGTGCAAGCGGAAAGTATTGGCGACACATACTACTTCGTATCTTTTCATGGGCAAATATATGAAGTCAGCGTCGCAGGAACCAAAGCTAAATTACTCAAAACTTGGTCTTTGTTAAACGATAGCGACAAATCCGAGGGTTGGCGGCCAGGTGGGTATCAATTACTTGCAGTTCATAAAGAATCCAGGCGACTTTATGTTGCCATGCATGATAACGGGAAGGAAGGAACTCACAAATATCCTGCTAAAGAAATCTGGTCTTTTGATATTGACTCTCATACACGAGTTGGACGAATATCGGGCGGAAACGCGATAGCCTTGACTCTGACGAAGGAAAAAACTCCATCGTTATATGTCTATGACGGAATGGAAGCTAAATTCCACAAATATTCTACCGAACCGGTAATGAAAAAAGAAAGTGTGAGCGACCCCATCGGCGAGTTTGCCGGTCTAATTGAGACGCACTAATCAAAAATGTTCGTCCTCGATCTGACTTTCATCTACGCAATAAAACTAACAATTGCTCTCATATTTATTGTGGGCGCAATTCAAAAGCTTAAGGATATCGATACATTTCAAACAACCGTCGAAGCTTATGACCTATTGCCCCAATTTCTAGTCACTGGATTCTCAATAACATTACCAGTGGTCGAATTAGTTACCGCATGCCTTCTATTACTCGGTCTTAGTCACGGGTTATATGGGCTGATTTTGGCGATTCTAGTGCTTTCGGTTACCACAACAGGAATAATTGTAAATCTACTGCGGGGTAATCTCGACGTGTCCTGTGGTTGTGGAGGTCTTGAAGACGAAGCCCCTCTATCATGGGGCTTGGTAGGACGAAATCTGATCATGCTTGTAATGCTCCTTGCCTGTTTCTCGCCGAGTGAACCGAGAACTCTAGCACTGTTCGATACCCTCACAATAATTGGGGGCAGTCTGAGCGTTTATTTTCTATATACAGTCACGTCTCAACTGATTGCAAATCACCCCAGATTGATAAAATTGCGAGAATCACTATGACGCAGGCACTTACAATCAGTATTATATTTCTGTGGATAGTGATTATCGGATTGGCAATTGCTATTTTTGCACTTGCTCGGCAAATTGGAATCCTCTATGAGCGAGTTGCCCCAATGGGAGCGCTAATCTTAGACGATGGTCCGAGCGCAGGGGAACAGGCTCCGATTTTCAATCTTGCTACGATCGGTGGTGAACGAGTCAATATTGGCTCTCCGTCTAGTAAGGGAGAACTGATATTTTTCATATCGCCAACCTGTCCGGTCTGTAAAAAACTAATCCCTATTTTACGTATGCTGAGAGATAAAGAACGTGAATCGCTTAATGTCATCTTAGCCAGTGACGGCGACGAACTACGACAAAAAAAGTTCTATGAAAAAGCTCAGCTACAAGATTTCCCCTATGTCATCTCAACTGACTTGGGTATGAGCTTCAAGGTATCCAAATTACCATATGCTGTTCTTATTGACGAAAAAGGTATAGTTCGGAGTAAAGGATTAATTAATAACCGAGAGCAACTAGAAAGTCTGCTGGTGGCAAAAGATCTCGAAGTGGAATCAATACAAGAATATCTACAGTCCTCGTCGTGACTTAGGTAACTGAGTATAATTAGGAGAAGGAGAAAAAAATGAAGTGGCTTGATAGTTTCTTTGAAAATAGGCTCCGAGCTGTTGCGCACAGAGCATCTCGTCGAAGCACAATTGCGCGTGTAAGCAAATGGCTTATCGGCTCAGCATTTTTGCTACCTGTATTACCCTTCGACCGATCTCCTAAGGCCGCTGGAGGTGCAAAGCCCTCTGAAATATCGGAAAACGAATTAGATGACCAACACTGTGATTATTGGCGCTATTGCGCGCTTGACGGTCACTTGTGCACTTGCTGTGGTGGCTCAATTACATCCTGTCCACCTGGGACAATCCCTGGCTCAGTAACCTGGATAGGTACATGCGAAAACCCTGAAGATGGGAAACATTATCTAGTGAGTTACAATGATTGCTGCGGAGCTGCATCTTGTGGTAGGTGCTATTGCAATACCAATGAGGGAGAACGACCCGGTTACCGCATGGGTGTGCATAACGATATAAACTGGTGTATGGGGACTGAGTCAACCGTTTATCACTGCACAGTATCAGTTGTGCTTGGTACCGCAGCGGCAAAGTAATAACATTTCGTGCCCAAGTCGAAAACAGCAGCGTTTCTACTCGGTTTGTTGCTAACTTCTTTTGTAGTATCGAGTCAATCAAAACAAAAGCCTGAAATAAATTATTTACAATTCTGTCAAGGATGCCATCGAGCCGATGGCTCGGGCAGTCGCTCTAACGACGTGCCAGACATGCGAGGCTCCGTGGGGAATTTTTTGTACTTGAAGGAAGGGAGAGACTTTCTAGTACAAGTCGCAGGGGTAGCTCAGGCCCCTATCTCGGATATTGAACTCGCCGAACTGATGAACTGGACTCTACACAAGTTCGGGGCGTCAGAAATGCCCGATTTATTTGTGCCCTATGATGCGGAAGAAGTTCGAAAATTGCGATTGAACCGTCCAACAAATACCGCTGTTATTCGTAACAATCTTGCACAAGAACTAATGAAAATGAATAAAGAAATTTCGACTGAATAAGTATTGAGGAGGACACTATCTATGTACGTAGACTATATGGAAGTTATACGAAAGCGTTATGAAAATCTCGGATACCAAGCATACCGCTGGTTTGTAGCCGACGACATCGCCCCTTGGACACCATTAAAGAAAAAGCTAAGTCAGTGTAAACTTGGCTTACTGTCTACCTCAGGCGCGTACGCGTTAGGACAAATCGCTTACCATTATAAAGATGACTCGACTATTCGAGAAATCCCATCGAGTACACCGGCTAACGATCTCCGCTTTTCACACATCACTGAAAATTATCTGGTTGATCCGAGAAAAGATCCCAACTGCATACTACCAACTGAAACGTTACATAAACTAGTTGGAAAACAAGTGATAAATTCACTCGCGAATACTGTATTTTCATG
>CACEAA010000055.1 GCA_902557415.1 uncultured Pseudomonadota bacterium
AATGATCCGAGTCGTATTATAAATATAGGTTCTGTTGACGGTATTAGAGTACCTATCTGGGACAATTATTCTTACGCAGCTTCGAAGGCTGGACTACATCATTTATCAAAAACACTAGTGCGACCCCTTGCTGGACACAATATCAATATCAATACCATAGCACCTGGCCCCTTTAGCACCGATATGATGGCTCCCATGAAAGAGGGAGGTTGGAGTGATGCGGTTACTAGTGCAGTCCCTTTAAATAGGTTTGGTGAAGCTGAAGATATTGTGGGTACTGCTATCTTTCTCGCGTCGCCAGCCTCTTCCTATATCACTGGCGCCACGATTCCAGTGGATGGCGGTATGTCCGGGTCGACGTGATCCTTGATCTAGTTACTCAGCAAGAGTGTCCCCCGAGCCACCCATCTCTTTTGGCACGTCTGCCATCTTAGGAAGCCCATCTTTTACACTTATAACTTTTTCACCATAAAAAACGTGCACTTCAGGCTCGAATTTTAGATCAGGCAATATAGCAGCGTATACGTCTACCATTCCCATTCCGGGATGATCTGTCATGACATGCCCACCACAACTTTTACACCACTTACGATGGCTCGCATCTGTCTTAGCATAGGTGTGGAGAAGCTCTTCGCCTTTTACCACGTTTACGTTCTCTGGAGCCCATAAGGAAAAAGCATTTATCGGCCCAGCGGACCAATGTCGGCAAGACTCGCAGTGACAAAACCCCATAGCCGCAGCCTCGCCGGTAACAGATATCACTACTTCACCGCAGAAGCATCGACCTTCATATTGATTCCCCATTGCTATACCCCCTTTCTGATTATTTTGTTAATCTCATTGTGTGATATTAATAGCGTATCTAGAAGGCAGGCGCCAGCGCAAATTAGCATTTCAGTCGTCGAGTCTCGGTCTGCTGGTCTGGCGTGATAAGAGTACCAATCGTGTATTGAGGTCATTCATTTTTTTAGGGGTTGTGAATTGCGGAGTTTAATATCGTTAGCTTTATTTATTTTTCTTTCGACAGGGATGGCTACTACAGAGAAGCTTAATCTAACTATTGCGACAACTCACCCGACAACGCTACCCTGGGCTGCCCTACTAAGGGACTATTTTGTGCCAGTATCTAGCAAGAAGATCGAGATAATTTATCCGAGCATTGAGCTTGAGTGGCATCAAGCTTACGGTACATTATATAAATGGCAAGATAGCCTAAATGGTTTGAAAATAGGGTTGTCTGATATAGGCTGGGTTGGCTCTCTATGGGAGTCTTCCCGTCTGCCATTGCAAAATATAACATATGATTTGCCATTTATTACGGATGACTTGAGTAGTCTGCTCAGTGTCATGAACGATCTCCACCATGATATACCCGCGATGCAACGTAGTTGGTTAGATAATGACCTTAAGTTTCTTGCTGCGACAGGCACTGATACCTATCATTTGGTCACAAATTTCCCGATTCGGACGCTTGCTGATTTAAAAGGAAAAAAAATTCTCGCGCCTGGTGCGGCATCTATTTGGTTAGAAGGTACTGGGGCTACTGCCGTAAATGGCGCCCTAACTACCTACTATACTCAACTAAAAACTGGAGTAGCTGATGGCGCCCTCACGATTTTAAGTGGCGCATATCCTTTTCGGTTACATGAGGTTGCAAAGTATGTCACTTTAGTCGGGATTGGCGCACAATTTGTAGGTGCCTTAGCTGCTAATATAGAAGTCTGGGATCATCTTCCTATCCCGGTCCAAGAAATTTTTGTGGAAGTCGCGCTAGATTACTCACGTCTGAGTGCAGAAGCAGCCGATAAGCGCTATAAAGAGTCATTAGAAGCATTGAAAAATGAGGGGGCGATCTTCTATACGTTACCCCTAGTTGAGAAAGAGAAATGGATGAACTCGTTACCCCCTCTAGCACTAAATTGGGTAGATAGACATGAAGCCAACAATCTGCCTGCGCAACAAGTCCTGAATAAATTAATGCAAGGGCTAAAGACTAAGGGAGCAATGCCTGTAAATTCTTGGGGAGTGGATCTCCGTGATCCGGACAAATAGCTATGTCGATTAGTTTTATGATGCAAAACCATTTTCACACGCTATGTTTGAATCTCGGTAAGGTGAATGCCTTTGCAGCTTCTGCGCTATTAGGTTTTTTAGTTGTTCTAATTAACCTAGATATAATCTCGCGGACATTGCTAGGTGGGTCGCTTCCTGGAGTGACAGAAATTATTGCTCTAGCTATCCCGGTATTAGTTTTTCTAGCATTGCCTTATCAAGTTTCAGGAGGATTACTTATCCGGAATAATTATTTCTTGAGAAGGGGCGACGGAAATTCTACATTAAAATTCTTTTCGAATTTCGTGTCTATGGTTCTCTCAATCGGGATAGTCATTGCCACGACGCCTTTATTACTATCGGCTATAAAGAGCGATGAGTTTTTTGGTACGCCGGATGTGTTCACTATTTTAGTCTGGCCTCTACGGTTAGCTATTCTTTTTGGCTCGTCATTAGTAGCTATATTTTTCGCTTATAAGCTACTCGAAGATTGGCGATGGTCCTTATTGAGTTCGCGAACTGCGGGTACCTTGTATCTACTTATCTTATCAATAGCTATATTAGTTAGCATCGCTAGTACTAATACTGGGATAGGATTAGTCTCAATACTAATTTTACTCTGGCTATTACTTGCAGGAGTACCCGTAGCCTTTTCTCTTCTGTGCGCTGGAATCACTGGTATTGGCTTCATGAAACATAATTTAGACATTGGCATCGATGTATTAGGCATGGTCTCGGCGAGTGCCGTCTCATCCTATGTTTTTGCCGCAGTACCCCTTTTCGTTTTAATGGGATTGATTGTAGCGCATGCGAATATAGGCCGGGATAGTTTGAGAGTCGCGTATTGGTTTGTGGGATATCTCAAAGGTGGGTTAGGTATTGCTACTGTTGGAGCAAATACGATTTTTGCTGCGATTACTGGAATATCTATCGCCTCTGCTTCTATTTTTAGCAAGGTGGCGGCTCCCGAGCTTATAGCTCGAGGTTTTACTCCTAAATTTGCTTTAGGATTAGTTGCTGGGTCTTCAGTACTAGGTATGCTAGTACCGCCGAGCATACTTCTGATTATTTATGGGATTATCGCTGAGGTATCCATCAACAAACTATTTGTCGCTGCGATCGTTCCTGGCTTGTTGTTAGCGTTTTTATTGTGCTTAGTCGTAGTCTTATGTGTCGCCCTCAAGTTAAAGTTTGCTGTGACCGACGAATATCATTTGACAGAAGAACCTCCTATTATTCCTATTAAGGAAATACTTCGTATAGGTCTGCCAATATTTTTACTAGTTGCGTCTATAATTGGCGGTATTTATGGTGGAATATTTACACCTACCGAAGCTGGTGCAGTTGGCTCAGCTCTTTCTCTTGTCATCGCCTTGAGTTTAGGGAGAATAACAGCAAAGAAATTAATTGAACTGGTTTTTTCCGCCACGTCCACAACCAGTTCACTATTGTTCATGATAATTGGA
>CACEAA010000056.1 GCA_902557415.1 uncultured Pseudomonadota bacterium
CAAGCAGCTAATGAAGGAGCACGAGCAATAATATGCGCTTCCACTGGGAATACATCAGCATCCGCAGCCGCTTACGCTGCTAGGGCCGGTATTAAGGCGTTTGTAATAATTCCAGAGGGGAAAATAGCTTTAGGCAAACTCGCCCAGGCAATGATACAAGGCGCTATCGTTTTGCAGATTGAAGGTAACTTCGATGATGGAATGCAGATCGTGAAGGATATTGCTGACGTGGCGCCAGTAAAAATTGTAAATTCAGTCAATCCTTACCGATTGCAAGGACAAAAGACAGCGTCTTTTGAAATTATCGACGCATTAGGACGAGCACCGGATTACCATGCATTGCCTGTTGGTAATGCGGGTAATATAAGTGCTTATTGGGCGGGGTTTTGCGAGTATGCGGCGAAGCTACCAGTCAAAAAATATCGAAGAGCGGGAGAAAATGAACCATTCGCATATAAATTTGCACCAGTAGTGGATAGCGTGCCTGCGATCTGTGGTTATCAGGCTGAATTGGCAAATCCGTTTGTGCAAAGAGAAATGATAGTAGAGCCAGATACTATCGCGACAGCGATCCGCATAGGTAGACCTCAGTCCTGGGATTTGGCTTGGGCCGCCCATGACGAGTCCGGAGGTTGGTTCGATTCATTGAGCGATAATGAGATACTTCAGGCGCAAGCGCTGCTTGCTGAACGGGAAGGATTGTTTTGCGAGCCAGCTTCTGCGATAAGTGTTGGCGGAATATTACGGGATATACGAAATGGAAAGATAGCGGATGGTAGTGTCATCACTGCAACTTTAACCGGACATGGTTTAAAAGATCCGGATACTGCTATTCACCAGTGTAAGACTAGCCCATTATCTGTATCGGCCAGTGTTGATTCGGTTAAGCGTGCTATATTAGACAACCTATGAACTGAAATATGAGAAAGTCTGGTCGGTGCCTTGAGATCTTAGTGCCTGAACTTTCCGCTTGTGTCCATGAGATCAATGATAAGAACTGGGACAAACAATTCGGTTTTCTTCAAGTGTTGTCTCGGGCTGAGCATATCGGATCTTCTGCCGTTAGGTTTGAAGAATATTTGCTGGACGCGTGTGGTATTAAAGGCCAGTCCGATGGTTACGTGTCGCACGCTGCCATCCTTGCACATGCTGATAATGGTTTAATAAACTCGGTACCTATCCTGTGCAGTGACCCAGTTTTCCTTAAGGGCGACCCAAGTCGACTGATGCTTTTTGACGCGGATAGTATCGGTATTAACAAATCTGAAGCGGATGCGTTGGTCTCTTTATTGAATGATCTCTTTAGACATGACGGACTAAATATATGGTACAAAGATCCTCGTCGATGGTTCATCGAAGGCTTGAATCTCACAACTTATGCAGGCATATCTCCGACTAATCTCACTGGTGCTCCTTTAGAACCTGACATGGCTTCAAGAAAAGCACTCGGGGATTTAGGCCGTATTATGACTGAGGCCCAAATGGTTTTACATGATTGTGAAGTGAACAGGCGCAGGTTACACGATGGAAAGCCACCAGTGAATAGCATATGGCTCTGGGGGGCTGGCGAGCACCCAGTAGTATCTAAACCCAAAATAACTGCAGTGTTTGCAAACGACTATTTTAGTAATGCCTGTGCAAAATTTTGTGGTCTAGCGACGGGTGGAGTAGAAGATTTAGACCTTTCTATGGTACCGGGTGGCGCTCGTGGTTTAGTCGCTATTCCCCCAAAATATAATCTTAGAGAGACGAGTCAAATCCTCCAGCTTGTTATTGATGACGCAGTAAGTAGTTTAAAGTCGGGAGAGTTATTCAAATTAATTATCGTCTCTAACAGGAATACGTTTTTATTAGACCGTAGAATGCTACTGCGATTCTGGAAACGCAGGAAATCTTTGATGCGAAATATCATGGCGCGGATGGATGATTAGATGACGACCGGTCTAGAAATTAAAAGTAGGTTGGTTCCATCTCAGCATAATCTACCTGATTCCTTGGATCCTATTTTAAAACGGATATTGTCCTCGCGAGGAGTTTTAACTCCTGACGACCTAGACATAACTCTATCGCGACTCGAGTCTTTTCATTCGCTCCGGGATGTACGAGTTGGCGCAATGTTGATTCGCGATTGCATTGTTTCCAGTGGCAAGATAATGATTGTCGGAGACTATGATGCGGACGGTGCTACCAGTATAGCCGTTGCTATAAGGGCTCTCCGTGCAATGGGGGCTAAGTACGTCGACTATTTAGTTCCAAATCGATTTAAATTTGGCTATGGGCTAACGCCTGAAATCGTAGAGGTTGCTCACGGCGCTAAACCAGACTTAATCATAACTGTTGATAATGGCATTTCAAGTATTGAAGGAGTGCAACTTGCCAGATCTAAAGGGATAAAAGTGCTTGTAACGGACCACCATTTACCTGGCAAGTCGCTACCGAACGCAAACGCTATTGTAAATCCAAATCAAGTCGAAGATGTGTTTCCCAGTAAAAATTTGGCGGGAGTCGGCGTTATTTTTTATGTCATGGCTGCGTTACGTCAGCTCTTGAGGAAGGAGGGATGGTTTGAAAGTAAGCTAATCGATGAACCACATCTTGCTAGTCTTCTAGATCTAGTTGCTCTCGGCACGGTAGCGGATGTCGTACCTTTGGACCAGAATAACAGGCGTTTGGTCGCGTACGGCCTTTCTAAGATCAAACAAGAAAAATGCCAGGTTGGTTTGCTTGCATTACTGAAAGCAGCTGGGAAGAAGGCACAACATGTGACATCTAGCGATCTAGGGTTTGTGCTCGGTCCGAGATTAAATGCTGCTGGTAGGCTATCAGATATGTCCTTAGGTATTGAATGTCTTTTAAGTGATGACGCGGAAAAATGTGCGGAAATGGCTTTAGAGTTGACGAGACTTAATGAAGAACGGAAGGATATAGAGTCAGAAATGAAAGAGCGTGCGTTTAGCTTGATTAGCGAAGCTATTGACGAGCCAGACTATAAGGATGGACCTTTTGCGTTCTCGGTATTTCATGAGGGTTGGCATCAGGGCGTTGTTGGGATTGTGGCAGCACGTATAAAAGACCGCTTTCACAGGCCATCTATAGCGTTCGCACTGGTTGAAGATGGCCTCTTGAAGGGCTCCGCCCGTTCAATTACTGGGGTCAACATACGAGATGCTCTTGAGTCTATAGCCACAAAGCATCCTCACTTAATCGAGAGTTTTGGTGGTCATTCC
>CACEAA010000057.1 GCA_902557415.1 uncultured Pseudomonadota bacterium
TACATGTAGCTTGGAATGCTTTCCATTCAGCTTGCACAGTAAGGGGGGAGTTCTTGTAGTAAAAAATCAATAAGCACGCGGGTCTTCGTCGGTATGAATTTTTTGTAAGGGTAAACGACATACATCGGCAGTCGTTCAACGCATTCATAGTCCGAAAGTACCGTTACTAAACTGCCATTTTCGACTGCATCACCCACCAGACCTCTATCTGCAAGAAGGACTCCAGCGTGTTCACAAGCTGCTCTAATCAGCGCTTCTGGATCATTAACAGATAAGTGCCCCGCCACTGTAACTTGTTCTTCGCCTTGCGCACTAGCGAACGACCAGGTGTTCATTTGCGTTTGCAAACTTTTATAGATTAGGCATCGATGGTTCAACAGATCACTGGGGGAGCGGAGAGGAGGCGCTATACGGAGGTACTCAGGGCTGGCACAAAGTACTCCGGATAAATCACCGACTTTACGAGCTATAAGAGTCGAATCGGGTAGATACCCGATGCGAATGGAAACATCAACGTTTTCGGCAATCATGTCTACAAATCGATCTTCTAACTGCAGGTTTACGTTGACCATGGGATGCTGCTTTAAAAAACGCGCGAGTAGCGGCACGACATGCGCCCGACCCTGAGCGGCGGCACAAGTAATATTCAGATCACCAGCGATTACAGACTGGAAATCGTCACTAATGTATTCGATAGACCGCAACGCAGTCTCTACTTTTCGCGCTTCTTGAAGTACTTTCCGTCCAACTTCCGTAAGTACAATTTTTCGGGTTGTCCGCTTTAAGAGTCTCACTCCAATACTCTTTTCCAATACCGCAAGCTTTTTGCTGACAGTAGAGCGATTGATACCAAAAAGCTGCGCTGCGGCGGACAAACTCCCGAGCTGACTTATATGATAAAATAACACCAATCCATCAATATTGTGCCTATTTTTCACTGAATATACTTTATTGATTCCAAATTAGAAACAATATAGTGATTTTTGAATAGCTAATCAATCGACTTTTTAGAGTCTATACTGCGCACTTGCTAATATAGGTCATACACATGAGTATTTTTTCTACCGTTCTGAAAATCCACCAAAGTATCTATGAATCGACGGATGGCCGCTTAGGGCACAAATTGCTTGGAGTGCCGACACTTCTACTACGTACAACCGGACGTAAAAGCGGCAAAACTCGTACGAGTGCGCTAATTTACATCGATGACAATAGCAGCAAGATTATCGTCGCTTCAAAAGCTGGCGATACAAAACCGCCAGCATGGCTTTTGAATCTACAGGCGGATGGTGAGGTTGAGTATCAGATTAACCGAGAACGTACGATGGCGTCGATCGAGGTCCTGGAAAAAGGCCATGCCGATTACGACCGGCTGTGGAAGGAACATAATGCCAGAAACTCGAATCGTTATGACGAATATCAATCGATGACCGATCGACAGATTCCCCTCGTGCGTCTAATTCCAAAAGTATCTTAAGTGCGCTAATTAGGCATAGACTCTCCACTTTAGTGGCGGGGGCCTTATATTCGTTAACAGTGCATATAATCACCCACTCTTATACTTGAGAGGTGGACCTAGAATTAGATATCTTTAATACTTAAAGTATCGGCTAATAATGGTAATAGCGAAAATGGGCCTTCAAATTGAATCTTTAATCTCCAGTGACAATCACCTTGGCGAAGGTCCGATATGGGACGCACAGTCCCAGACACTATTTTGGGTCGACGGCACTGGCAATCGTGTCGGAAAACCTTCAATCTGGAGGATGGATTACGCCAGCCAGAAAATTAGTAGCTGGTACCTCGATAAAGAAATTGGTGCCATGACTATACGTCAAGACGGGAATGCTATTCTTGCTCTAGCTGACGGTTTCTACTCCTTTGATTTTTCTGATGAGTCACTTGAACCAATAGTTCTAATCGACGAAGACAATCCGCGAGTACGACTAAATGACGGCAAAACTGATAGGCGCGGAAGGTTTATTGTGGGCGGGATGGATGATAAGGAGGAGCATGATATTTGCTCGCTCTGGTGTCTTAACCCGGATTTTTCCGTCACCCAGCTCGAGACTAATATTATTTGTTCTAATGGCCCTTGTTGGTCTCCGGATAATTCAGTTTTCTACTTTGCTGATACTTTCCAGCAGCATTTCTTATCATATTCATACAACATTGAGACCGGAGCCTTAAGCGATAGAAAAGAATTTTCCAAGTCGAATGATCTTGATGGCCTTTATGATGGGGCAACAGTCGATGCGGAAGGCTATCTTTGGACGGCGATGGTTATCGGTGGAGATCTAATACGTTATGCGCCTGATGGTTCGATAGATCTAAAAATAGGAATGCCCGTAAAAAATATCACAAGTTTATGCTTTGGTGGTCCAAATCTTGACGAAATATTTGTAACATCTATGGCGAGAGTTTCACATCCTGCGGCACATGATCTTTTTGCCAAACAGAATAAACCACAATTCAATGCTGGAAGCCTTTTCAGAGTGACCGGATTAGGCATAAAAGGATTGCCTGAACCGCGATTTGGGGCATAAACCATAGCGGGCGTATTAAAGTCTCTCGCGGGTCTTTTAATCTATCATTGCAGAGTTAGATTCGCTCTCTCAGCGCCGCGAAAATAATTCTCAGGCAGATTAAGACTGATGACTTAATTACCGAACGGTGCGAGTGCCCCGTATTCGGAGGCGTAGGAAAAGATAACTTTATATCACTCGGAGTGTTACTTCAGTAGAATGAACGCTTGAGCTATTACCCATATCCGAAATATTGGCAGCATGCACAAAATTTACGTTTCCTCCTGAGGGCTCAACGCTTGGCCATCTTCCTTTGTACGATACTAGTGTTTTTAGAGGTACTGCGTCATCGATACAAGCTGTCAGCCGCACAGCCCCAGTAGCGTTTGAAATTTCTACGATTGTGTTGTCGGTGATATCCAACTTGATAGCATCATCGGGGTGGATAAGTAATTTTGCCTCACCTGATCTTTTTTGGATATTTTTATCATT
>CACEAA010000058.1 GCA_902557415.1 uncultured Pseudomonadota bacterium
TCGACAATAATCTTCATTAACCCGAGAGCCAGAGCGGCATCAGTACCTGGCTTGGGTTGTAAATGCCAATCGGCCAACCACGTAGTTCGTGTTTGTCGAGGATCGATTACAATTACCTGACACCCTCGCTCCTGTGCCCTACGAATATGAGGTACAGCATGAACTGCGGTGGTTACCGGATTAAAGCCCCAGAGGATAAGTAGCTCTGCCTCTTCCGCCGCAATAGCGATGTCTGGTCCCGAGTGAGCTCCATGAGTATAGACATTGGCATAGTAAGCAGCATGAACACAAATTGATTTCTCTAATCGTCCAGCTCCGAGTTTATTCCAGAACCTTTCATCCATGCCCTGATAACCAATCTGCCCCATAGTACCTGCAAAATTTATTGGCTGGATCGCCTCGGAACCAAATTCATCAGCAATACGACGGAAATTATCAGCAACTTCATCCAAAGCTTCCTGCCAGGATATTCTTTTAAATTTTGCGCCCGGTCCTCTCGGGCCTACCCTGCGATGAGGATAAAGAACTCGCTTACTACTATAAACGTAGTCCAAATAATGATTTACCTTGTTACACAAAAATCCCTGAGTAATGGGGTGCGAAGGATCTCCCTGAATCTTTACAGCTCTGCCACTGCTATCATCACGGGTCACCAGCATTGAACACGAGTCGGGACAATCATGGGGGCATACTACATGATGAAGGGAATGTCCGGCTGATACTCTTATCTTCGAACTTCTCGTCATCGCTCTTACCTCTTAATAAGAGTCAGCTCAATATCTCTGGAGAATGACTCCGGTCAATAAATTTATCGTAAAAAATGTCACGACCTCGCACACCACAATTATTTAAGATTGGGATCGCTGCATCAATCATCACCGGTGGCCCACATAAATATGCTTGTGCACCTTGCAGATCAAAATCATCTATCTGTTTAATATGGTCCGTCACAAGACCTCGTGCCCCATCCCAATTGGACTCATCAAGTTCCTCCGATAGAATAGGGGTAAAGCGAAACGAACTGCTCCAGTGTTTCCTGATATCAGAGATCAGTGACTCGCCATACAGATCTGCCTGAGTACGAGCTCCATAAAGATAAACCACAGGTCTCTTAATTTTGACCAACAGCCCTTGTTCTAATATAGATAAGATCGGAGCCATACCGCTACCCCCTGCTATACAAACAATAGGACTAAGAGACTCTCGAATACCAAAGACACCGAAGGGTCCCTCAACTTGAATAGCCTTACCGCGACATGCTCCGGAACCGAGCCAAGCAGAAACCTCTCCGCCTGGAACCATCCGAATATGGAATTTAATAACAGTATTACTTCCTACTTCAGGCGCACTCGCAAATGAATATGATCGACTATCGGTAATTCCAGGCACAGTAAGATTTGCATATTGTCCGGCGTAATAGTCCATCTCGCCATCGAGACTAACGATTACTTCCTGTATATCGTGTGTTAAATAATTGAGCTCCGATATTTCACCGGCAAAAACATTAGGCTTTATCGGCTTCAGGCCATCCCCCAAGCTGTCCACTCGGATGGTCAGGTCGCTCCTTGCCAGAGACTGACACGCCAAGAAAGTACCGCTCTTGATATCATCCACGTCCAACACATAAGCGAAATCAGTTAACGGTTTGATTTTACCATCAACTAATTTAGTCTTGCATGAAGCGCACGCACCCGCGCGACACTCCGATGGGTAGGCTAAACCGCTCCTTAATGCGGCCTGAAGAATTGTTTCACCCTTTCCGACCGATAGAGTCTTCCCAAACGGCTCAACGGTAACATTAAAATTTTTTCTTCCGCGCCCTAGTAACCTATTCAACATACATTTAACACCTGTAAAAAAATAATGGGATTAGTTGAATGGCATCCGGTCTACATTGCTTCTGTAAATATTAAACCGATTAGACGTATTCTGTTGAACCGCCAGCTCTCGCTCCGCTTTTGTAGCCCACTCTTTGTCCCATAAATGAACCTGTGGCCCGATTACAAGTCTCTGAAGCGGGGGGATAAAACAAAGTAACGAGTTGGTAAGACATCCTGTCTTCAGTAATGGCGCCTCACCAACTTTAACTTTAGATAATTCATGAAACGGTCGATCGGGAAACTTATGATGCTCTGAATGTTTGCTAACATTAAACAACATGACCTGTGTCATTAGACGGTTGCAATTCCAGGAGTGTCGGTCACCGTCTGGTTCACCAGCCACACAAACTGGACCGTGATGAAACTGATAGCCAACACACTCATAAACCATTTTCCCTATCAAACAAGCGACAGCATAAATACCTAACCCTGAAAAACCCGCCACCAAAAACACAATTACAACGACTACCAACCATCGAAAAAAAGACCGTAGCACTTTATTACCTAGCCAATATTCAGAGTGGCCATATTTAGCCAATCGTTCTTTTTCTACATGCCACGCGTAAAAAAATTGCTTAAAGGGCGCGCTAACCAGAAAGTCATAATAATTATCACCCCGCAAAGATAGAGAGGCGTCATCGGGCTGACCTAGGGTAATATGGTGCCCATAAACATGCTCTGTCTCAAATTGTAGTCCTCCGGCTAAAGCAAAAAAGCTTCGGCCAAAAAACATTGCTACCGGATCCCATGTTCGGTGAATAAGCTCATGAGCCATCACGGTATTTATTACTCCAAAAAAAATACCTAAACCCATCGCGGCTCCGACTAAATCAAAAATTTGATTATTCTCTCGGGCGCTAATGGCATCGTATCCAGCCACCTCGGTGATGTGATAACCAATACTTAATAAATCGCCTGGGGCCA
>CACEAA010000059.1 GCA_902557415.1 uncultured Pseudomonadota bacterium
TTTGTACCTCATCATATTTTTGGTCACGTATCGGTAAGGCATAACTTATCGACAATAGTCCAAAAGGTGACATCCACGTCGCTGACAAACCTGTCGACATGCGTAAATCCCCCAAATCAAAGTCTTGATAGTCTGCCCAAACATTTCCAATATCATAAAATCCAGAAAAACGCACAGATTTAAAGTCTTCTAGGAAAGGAACCGGAATAATGACCTCCGCGTTACCAATTATGTTAATGTTCCCACCTAAAGCTCTACCATAGATATCCTGAGGGCCTAAACTATACTCATCGTAACCGCGAACAGTCCTCGGACCGCCGGCATAGAAGTTTTCGAAAAATGGTAGCTCATATGTGCTACCGTACGCTTCTCCATATCCTAGCTGCGTTTTCAGAACCAAGGTGTAATCATTGATTAAAGGCGTATAAAGGCGGGCGTCGTAACTTAATTTATAGTACTGAAGATCGCCACCCGGTACCGCTACGGTGGCTTGTATACGTTGTAATACCCCCCTGTCCGGGAATATACCAGCATTTCTAGTATCGTACGCAAACGAAGTATTCAGTTTAAAACTATCGTATTTTCTACCCTCTAAGATTAAAAATCTTTGAATAATCGGATCGAGGTACTGGGGAGAAGTATTTATTTCGGTCGATTCGTATGCGAGCCCTGCACTCACAACATGATATTCCGTAATTGGAATAATAAAGCTCATCCCAGCAGAAATCGATTCGGTTTCATAACGCGCCATTGACGAGTTACCAGCATCAGTTTTGCTGTACATGACATCAAAGCCTCGAGCGACACCGTCAACACTCCAGAAGGGATTCATATATCCAAGACGAAATGTCTTATTAATTTCACTATTATTGAATGCGAAATTTACTGCTTTACCACTGCCTAAGAAATTATTCTGATTTACACTAGTATTAAGAATAAACCCCGCTGATTGAGAAAATCCAAAACCAAGCATTAGATTTCCCGATGGTCGCTCTTTCACCGTAAAATTAACATCTACCTGATCCGGCGTACCTGGAACCGAGGGCGTTTCAACATTGACATCTTCAAAATATCCTAGTCTACGCAAACGTGTTTTTGAGCGTTCAACAGCCTTCGTAGAAATCCAGCCACCCTCCAGCTGACGCATCTCTCTTCTGAGAACCTCATCACGTGTTTTTGCATTACCAAAAAAATTGACTCTCCTCACGTACGCTCTTTGACCAGGGTCCACGAAGTACGTAATACTTACAGTACCGGTATCATCATCAATCTCAGGAATGGCATTGACATTAGCGAAGGCGTATCCTTCGTCGCCAAGCCGATCTGTGATGTTTTTACTAGAGCTTTGAAGTGCTTTCCTTGAAAAGACCATACCCTTACGAGTAAACACCCATCTAAACAGCTGACTCGGCTCAACGATCAACTCACCGGAAAGCTTGACGTCTCCAACTAGGAATCGTTCGCCTTCGTCTATATTAATCGTAATATAAACATCCGCTTTATCCGGAGTTATCGATACCTGAGTGGAATCAATAGAGAAGTTAATAAACCCAGTATCTAAATATAGAGACCTGAGGGTTTCCAAATCTCCTGAAAGTTTAGTTTTCGAATATTGGTCATCTTTCCTGAACCAACTTAACAAGTTGGTAGTATTTAACTCAAATAATTTCAGAATTTGTTCGGTATCAAAAGATTTATTTCCAACTAAATTTATCTGACGAATTTTCGCCGCCTTACCTTCCGCCACGTTGAAAGCAACAACAACTGCTCTGTCACCCGCAGGAATAACCTCGTGATCTAACTTGACCGCATACTTACCATTTGCAAAATATTGTCTCTTCAGCTCTTGAACAACCTTGTCAAGTTTTGCATCGTTAAACACTTCACCTTCCGCAAAACCTACGTCTTTAAGCCCTGCCAATAAATCCTCAGTCTTAATAGCCTGATTACCTTCGAACGTAATCTCGGAAATTGTCTCTCGCTCGACAACTGTAACTACAAGAACATCACCATCTCTAGCAAGTTTCACGTCCTTGAATAAACCTGTTTTAAAGAGTGCCCTGATAGAGTCTCGAGTCTTTATTTCATCTAATTCATCACCTACACCTATAGGCAAGTAATTAAATATTGCTCCAGGTGTAATACGTTCCAACCCTTCTACTCTGATATCGTCAACAACGAAGGTCTCGGCAGCTAGTGTCACAAAGGACATACACAGGAGCATCAGCGTTACGGTTATCTGGCAAAAAACTCTTTTCATACTGTTATTCTTATTTATTGAGAGTTACTAATCTAACTAGCCTCTATATTAAACTAACCAAGTCGTTATAAAGAGCCGTCCCCATTAATCCCATTAGTATAACAAAACCAACCCTCAGCCCTATAGCGTCTAAAGCATCAGGAATTGGTCTCCCTGTTACAAATTCTAGCAGGTAGTTGAGCAGGTGTCCTCCATCTAACATTGGTATTGGTAAAAGATTTAAAACACCGAGACTCACGCTGATCAATGCTAAAAACTCTAAGTAACGTGAAATCCCCAAATCGGCCGACTGTCCCGCAAATTTTGCTATTGATATAGGTCCGCTTAGGTTCTTTGTGGAGAGACCTCCTGTGATCATTTCTTTAATAAATTTTAGCGTCAAAACCGACATCGACCAGGTTTTATTTAACGCC
>CACEAA010000060.1 GCA_902557415.1 uncultured Pseudomonadota bacterium
ACGACATCCCGAAGACGGGTAGTGAGTAAATCTTCCTCCACTCTACTTCTAATTTCGAGCAGAGGCGGCACCCGAGCCGGTTTGTAACCAGCACTCCGGAAAGCGACAAGCCGCCCGTCTGGAAGTTCAATAGGAACAGAGTTCATATTTTCAATGACCACTTCGGCATCAAAAATAGCTGTTGCTGCCTGTTCCGAAAACAATACCGTCAAGGCTTCTTGATTTAAAAAACCTAGCTTCTTAATCTCTAAATCTAAGGCATCAGCAGTGGTAGCAAGATCGAGAGGATTTTCATAAACCAGCGTCGAAAATTCTTCAGCTATTTCAAAAAAGAGTTTCTGGGCCTCGACTTCTTTCATAGAACTCTCAACGTCAGACTGTACTTCTTCAAAAGATTTTATCCGGGCAGGCGCAATCTCTACTAGCTTAATTATGTGCAAGCCAAAATCAGTCCGAATAGGCTCACTAAATTGCCCTACAGTCAAACCAAAGACACCGTCCTCAAACGGTTGAGCCATAATTCCTTTGCGGAAAAAGCCTGTCCTACTAGCTTGTATATTAAATTCAGTATCTTGACCATACGAATCTTTTATCGCTTCAATTGTCGAGCCTTGCCTAAAGAGCTCAGAGATTTCCAGCAATTTGGATGTAGCTTCCCGAAGCTCGTCCTCGCTCGCCGAATTAGATAACGGTAACAGAATATATTCAGCATCTCTTTCTTCGGCAATAGTATACTTGCTAACATCAGCTAAATACTGATCCCTTAACTCCTTCTCGGAAAATTTTATACTTGACGCAAGAGAAGACGCTGACACCTCTACGTATTCTAGCGATACTTTCTCCAGCTCCCGATACCTTGAGCTATTCGCATCATAATACGCAGAAATTTCGTCTTCGCCGATATTTATTGTGTTTTCATACCCACTTCCAGGGACGATCGCATAGCCAATGTCCCTTTCTTGCTCAACAAGTCTATGGATCATTTTCAGCTCATTATCAGCGACAATTTCCGAACCGCCCACACCAGCGTAAAGCTGAGAACGCGTAAGTTCGTCTCTCATCCGTTCCTCAAATGTCAATTCTGAATACCCTAACAGTCGTGTTCTTTGCTCATACAAAGCGCGAGAAAAATTCCCACCATCATCCTTAAATGCTGGAATTAACTGCAATTCAGCAGCAACTTGAGCATCACCAACTCTCAACCACAAATTGCTCGCGAATTCAGTCATGATGTGATTATCTATCAGCTCGTCCATCACTCGTTGCTTAATCTCTGGCTTATCCCAATCAAGAGGATCGAAAGAGTCGCCCATTATTGACTGTGCTCTTTGACGGAAGCGCTGCAGATTTTGCTGAAATTCAGCCAAATGAATTTCGTGCCCATCCACTTCCGCTACCGCGACCTTCGAACCCCCCTCTAAATAACTCTGAATACCGACAAGCACAAATGTCAGTGAAATCAAGCCGACAATAACGCCTACAACAAGTCCCTGAGAACGGTCTCGAATAGATTGAAGCATATACTTAAATACTCTCCAGTTGATTTACTGAATAGAAAAAACACTTATACAAGGAAATATTATAGCCTAATAACACTACATTTATGCTGCAGAGTACTACATTTCTAATAGAAATGGCGGAGTGGACGGGACTCGAACCCGCGACCCCCGGCGTGACAGGCCGGTATTCTAACCAACTGAACTACCACTCCGACGACTATTTTTGGTGGGTGCTGAGGGGATCGAACCCCCGACCTACGCCTTGTAAGGGCGTCGCTCTCCCAGCTGAGCTAAGCACCCAAACTTCTCTCGTGGCGTGCCCTTTAGTTTACTGCATCCTTCAGCGCTTTTCCTGCTTTAAATGCAGGTGCTTTAGACGCTTTTATTTGAATAGTTTCTCCAGTCTGCGGATTACGACCGCTGCGAGCCGCTCTGTCTCGAACCATAAAAGTTCCGAATCCTACCAAGGTAACCTGGTCACCACTTTTTAAAGAACCTGTAATAGTATCAATTACAGAGTCTACAGCCCGCGTAGCGGACGCCTTTGACATCTCAGTATCTTGCGCGACCGCATCAATTAAATCTGCTTTATTCATAAGTGGTTTCCTCAACGGTAATCAATGATCGTTTAATTATTTAGGGTTTAAAACGTTTTATATCAAGCGGCCTCAGTAGCGTCAAGCGATGCTTCGCATATCAGAAGATTTTTCGCAAAAAACTAGTGTCGCTGCAAACTTTCCCTGTCTCTTTCCGGTTTCGAGACATCATCGACATTATCAGACCTGTCCTTATCCGCTATAGGTTCAGGAATTTCCTGTAACGCTAATTCAAAAACTTCATCAATCCATCGCACTGGCAAGATTTCGAGTGCACGAGTAATCTTACTAGGTATATCTTTCAAATCTCGTTCATTCTCTGCCGGAATCAAAACTTGTTTTATTCCTCCGCGTAAAGCGGCCAATAGTTTTTCTTTGAGTCCACCAATTGGCAAGACTTCGCCTCGCAATGTTATTTCACCAGTCATGGCTACTGAGGACTTGACAGGTATTTTAGTAAGGGCCGAGACCATCGCCGTACACATACCAACACCTGCACTTGGTCCGTCTTTTGGTGTAGCACCCTCCGGCACATGAAAATGTACGT
>CACEAA010000061.1 GCA_902557415.1 uncultured Pseudomonadota bacterium
TCAGTGCAGGCTATGATGAATATCTTACTTTGGGAAGAATTGAGGATAGCAAGTTTTCTATATTTTATTTCAAAGATGACGCTCTTATAGCGGCAGATTCTATTAACGATCCCTCCAGTCATATGGCAGTGCGTAAGATAATGGCGACTAAAATTGCATCAATGGCTCAGATACAAGAGAATCTAGACGATCTTAAAAGCTTCGCCAAACAATAACTAAAGACGGTCAATATACTTAAGCCATCTGCTGGCTAAAAATGTTCTCTCCCCAGTATCGATCGCCTTGATGAAAGCGAGTTTCGAGTCAGCCAATTTTTGTTGATTAAGTAGTATGATTCCTAGCATTATGTTGGCGTCGGCGACAGAATTAAGATTGCCTTTACCGATTCCTTTCTTTATCCAATTAGATGCATCTGACCATTTTTCTTCATCGATATATATTTGGGCAATCCGTAGATGAAGATTTCCATGCGACGATAAGGAGGCGGCCCGTGCAAAAGGTTCAATTGCGAGACTTGTTTCCTTAGCTTCCATCCAAGCATTGCCAAGTAATACCAAGTTTTGTTCCGATGGTTTAAGTATTTCTCGCTCTAGAGCATTGTTTAAAAGTTTCGCAGCTTTATAAGGAGCGCCACTTGAAAGATACAGGTTTACTAAAGCTTTAATATCCGTGGTTTTGGCTAGAGGTTCTATGTCATTTAAGGCTTCGAGTATTATTAAGCGCGATTGATTTTGCCCTGTAAGACCATAGCTGTCCGCCAATCTATGAGCGTACTCTCTCTTAGGGTAGGATTCGTTTAGTTCCTCTATGATCTTTACCATTTCGAAATATTTTTCGGTATGGAAATAACAGGTATACAAAATCTGTAGCCAGTCTTCTTTAGGGGCTATGCCTTCTGCTCGGTTTTTCCTCACAACTCTTAATATAGCTTTTAACGCTATAGGATAGTTACCCTGCATTAGATGAATATGACTTTCTAACACTGTCAAAACGTCGTGACTGTCTAAGGCGCCTTTTTGAAGCTTTGAGATTTCAGTGAGTGCTTCGTCATATTCCCTGTTGGCGGCCATTAATTGGCAGAGAATTAAATGTGAGTTTGAACGTAACACCTCTGGAATTTCTCTCAACGTTAGTATCTCTCGGTATATAGCTATAGACTCATTTAGCTGCCCATTTCCATAGAGGAGTTGACCTTTCAATCCTAATCCAATAGCTCTTTCGTAGTCAGAGATAGTCTTCTTATTCAAGTATTGATGGCTTAATTTTAATCCTGCGCTGAATTTTTTATCGTCTAAGAATTTCTGTATTTTCACAATCTCGGCGTACGAATCGCTAGAGATGGTGGGCATTCTTTCTGCCCCAATGAGTGGCAAGTTAAAAATCAGAATTAGCAGCAGTACGATGAACTGTTTTAAAATAGATTGTTTATAATAGTTTCGTGAGGACATTTCATTGCTCAAGACGATACACGAATTTGTTGCGTATTCCCGTCACAGCGATGGGTATGCTATTTTCAATTCGCGGTTTGTATTTAAACTTCTTAACCGCTTGCAGTGAGGCACTGCTAAAAAGAGCATCACATTGATCGGTCACCACAGAAGCATCAGTGACAGAACCGTCTGCCATAACAGTAAATTCTATTACACAGTTACCTTCAATCCCGCGATTTAGTGCTCGAGAAGGATAAACTGGCGCTACTTTTATCATAGGTAAGATATACCCTTCAGATTTAATGAGTGACATTGATTGAGTTGAAAGCTTCATCTCGTCTATTAGAGAAATGCTACTTGGTTGTTCTCCTGATAAGTCTAATTGCGACGAGATCATCTTACTAATGATTTTACGAGAAGGTTGTTGTTCTCGTTTTGGCTTTTGCGGCTTCAATTTCTTTTTTATCGTACTCTCTAGCGGCGCACTTCCAATGAAATCGACAAAATGAAACGCTTCTGATTGTTCTGCAGTATTATCGGATCCGGTAACCAATACTTGAATCAATGAGAGTAGGGCTATAGTGACCATTAAAGCACATAGAAAAGCTATGGGCACAGCTTTGAAAATTTGGGCCGAATTTGAGTTAGCCGGAGTCAATCGCATAGCACTGAGGCCTATCGAGGTTTCACTGCTGAAATAGCTATATTTGTAACCCCAGCCGCTCTGATTTCGTCCATAACAGAGATCAGAGTATCGGTATAGGAAGCCTTATCTGCTTGCACTAAAACTGTTCCTTGTGGGTTCAAAGATATTAGACGCCTTATATTAGGTTTGACAGCGCGCAAATCAATTTCTCGTTTATCAACCCAGATGGAATTTTTTGAATCGATTGCCACTAGTATATAGGCTTTACTTTGAGCTACTGCGGTCTCTGCGGTAGACTGGCTGACATCAATTCCGGCTTCTTTTACAAAAGTAGCAGTTACTATAAAAAAAATTAGCATAATAAAGACCACATCTAGCATCGGAGTAACATCTATGGCTGATTCGGTCTCTTCATGATCTATTATTGACTTTATTCTTTTCATCTTTTTTCTGATCTGCTTGTTCCGGTTACAATTAGTTTATTACTAAAATCTCGATTCAGCTTGCCTATTGAATTTTTTAACATGGTGAGTGCCAGGAGCCCTGAGACTGCCGC
>CACEAA010000062.1 GCA_902557415.1 uncultured Pseudomonadota bacterium
ATTGAGAGTAAAGCACGGAAATACGATCGGGCGATTATTCATTTTCGGAAGGCTTATTCGTTAGAGCCGGACAACCGTGCTGCTGTGTACGGCTACGTAGATTCTTTATTGCATATTGACAGCGCGTCTAATGCAAAGAAAGTTCTTTCCAATTATGGTTTGTCGGATCGCAGAGATCCTAGATTTTATAATTTGTTGGCGAGAGCCGAGAGTGGGCTTGGTGATGAGGTTAATTCATTTACGGCGACAGCCGAGTACTATTTAAGTGTTGGTGAATATGCCCACGCCGCTGAGCAACTTCGTTTGGCACGACGTACTAAGACCTTGAGCAATTATCAAAGACAAAAAATTATTTATCGGTTAGGACAGATAGAAAAACTTATTTTAGAAATGGAGCAGGATAAAGTTCGATAATTCATTCTGTTATAGGGTGTAGCATTCGTACCGACAAGCGAAGGGCTGTCTAGAGTTGATGCTGCGATTATCTGACTAAGGTAATTGATAATAGACAAATGGTGGGCCGTGTAGGGATCGAACCTACGACCATCGGATTAAAAGTCCGGTGCTCTACCAGCTGAGCTAACGGCCCAAGTGATTGATTATAAATGGAAATATTTTATGATTTGCCAGTTATAATTCTTAATTCTTTGAGTTTTTAAGAAAAAGTATGCATATAGTATGCAAAACTTTAACTCGCGCGCATTATAAACGCCTACTGTTCCCTAGTAAACACAATGTAAATTATGCTAGTTACCACCTTTGCGCCTAAGGCTTAGTCCTTGCGTGTATTACGCTCAGTATACAAATAGAGATTAACAGAGCGCATCACAGAGCGCTCTAATAGCTAAACCTAACAGACTAATGCGGACCACTTATTTCCCGAAGGGGACGGGGGCCCTATATTCGGTAACGGTATATAATCACCCGCTCTTATACTTCAAGGGAGGAGCCAGTTTTGTTCTTAAGAGCACTCTTTAATCGATTAAATAAAGATTATTTGATAAAAGATATTGATGATTACGGATGAAGTTTGGCGCCTTTAGTTACCTTGTCTACTAGCTTCTTTTCTTCTCTGATAGCAATTCCCACTAATGGCAATTCACTTGAATCATATCTTAAGACAGTATTTCTATTATCATCGTCGTTATAAGTTGAGAACATATCTCGGATATAAAGAGCAGAAGCTATAGAGCGAGTAATGACGCGCTCATGGATTTTTTTTATTTTAGTGGTGTCGGCTTCTAAAATCACTGCCGGTTGTTGACTCAATGCTAGGTAGCTATTAGCAGATTTGTCGAGGTATTCTTTTCCGATTAGTTCTGAATGCTTCCCAAGGATTCCACTCATTAAGAAAGCTGTGACGTTAAGCTTTTGCCAAGTCTCTAATTCGTCCAAAAGTATGATTGCTATTTTCGTATCGAACAATTTAATTTCTTCCTCTTAAAAAGTTTTAAGAATAGTGTTTTCATAAAGGCAGTACTTGGTAATAGTTTCTTGTCCCAGATTACCGAAATAAGGTAAGTTTGTCTTTACTATGAAAACTCTATTCCTCCTTCCTCTGCAAAGTATATTTTTAATCACGTAACCTGATCTTAACCAACAGCACCTATCTTCCGTAGGTGTTGGTGGTTTAACTATGTCTAAATTAAATATAAGGATATATACAAGATGTATTACGAAGATCAACTACTTGAAATGAAGGCGATGGTAGAGAGGAGACTTGATGCTGACGGATATTCCATACCAAACCTAAGAGGGGCAATTGAGTCTGCAATACTAAAAAGATACTTAAACGAACTCTTAGAGATGGGTGGTGGTTGTGTGAAAGACGAAGTAGATACGTCTGAAACACTAAAAAGACGCTTAAGCGCACTCTTAGAGATGGGTGGTGGTTGTACGGAAGGCGAAGCAACCAAACTAACTTATATGATTATAAGAGACGCAGAAAAATCAAGGAGGAGCCACTGATGTGGCCCCATCTCGAGTGACTGACTTAGAACATACTAGAAACTGAGAACATGACTCCGTCACAATCATTAGCGTTTGCGCATACGTTATCCGCATCATTCCATGATAGGTCTAAAGTAATTGGCCCAACATCAGCGCTGGCGCCCACCGCATAGTGAAAATAATCTATACCAGTAGCTCCTTTCCCAGTTGCGAGGTCTTGCCATCCAGCAGAAAAATAAGGAGATATCCCCATCGGAAGGGCAATCGAGAGGGACCCATTGACGTAGACGCCGTCATCGTAACCTCCATAAAAGTCGGGGGACCAAGCTACTCCGAGCGATGCTGTTGGACTGTATTTCATGTCAAAAGTCTTTGTGGCGGATGCATAAATTTCTGAGAAATCCATCTCTGGGGAGCTGGCGTCAACGTTTTGACCTGTGTACATGTAATATAAGTACCCGACGTCGTAGGATAATCCGTAATAATCAAAGGTGTAGCCGGCATAATAATTGAGTTCCAAGGAAGCTTCGTTGGTAACATTAGAATTGAATTCGAGGCTGGATGCCCATGCGCCAATGTAGAA
>CACEAA010000063.1 GCA_902557415.1 uncultured Pseudomonadota bacterium
CGCGTGGTTCCGATGCTTCCGGAAGAGTTATCTAATGGGATATGTTCTTTGGTGCCTGACAAGGATCGTTTGGTGCTAGTGTGTGAACTGGTGGTGACACCTTTTGGCAAAATTGTTAGTTCGGAATTTTATCCAGGTATCATATGTTCAAAAGCACGATTAATTTATGAGGATGTGCAAGATTGGCTGGATGGGGAGAAACAAGCTCTTGGGACTGCCTCGCCAGCGGTCAAAAATAATTTACTCGGTTTGCGTCAATTATATGATTCATTGAAAAAGGCGAAAGATAAGAGAGGGGCGCTAGAGATAGATACTGTTGAGCCAAAGTTTGTTCTTAATTCCACGGGTGGAATTGAGAATATTGCGGCGAACGTTAGAGTAGATGCTCACAAGATCATTGAAGAATGTATGATCGCTGCTAACAGAGTCGCTGCTAAATTTTTATTAAAGAAAAATATTTGCTCTTTGTTTAGAGTCCATGAAGTCCCAGACGATGATAAGGTTCAAGTATTGACTACTTTCCTTAAATTCATGGGTATTAATTTAGATTTACCGGAAGAACTAGAGTCGCGACATTATGCGTGTATTTTAAAAATTGCCAAGGATAGAAAAGAGCGACGAGTAATTGAAACGATGGTGCTGCGCAGTTTGAAACTGGCTGCCTACAGTGAAAGAAATTCGGGCCATTTTGGTTTGGGGTTAGACTCGTATACGCATTTTACTTCCCCAATAAGGCGCTATCCCGACTTGATGGTCCATCGGGCGATCAAGTCAGAAGGGAATGCGTTTGATAATAAAAATATCAATGAACTAGCGCTACAATGCTCCAGTTTTGAGCGACGCGGAGAACTGGCATCACGTGATGTCATCGCGTACCTGAAATGTAATTACATGTTAGATAAAGTTGGTGAGGAGTTTTCAGGGCTGATCACAGCGGTTACCGATTTTGGTTTGTTCGTAGAACTTGCAGATATTTTTATAGAAGGGCTGGTTCATGTTACTTCGTTACCTTCAGATTACTATATATATACAGAAGAGACGCATTCGCTGAGAGGGAGGGCGTCAGGGGCCGTGTATTCTATTGGTCAATCGTTGAAAGTTACTGTTAGTAGTGTGTCGGTAGATGAGAGGAAAATAGATTTGGTAATTACGAGTGCCTTTACGAAAGATTCTAAGAAGGATCGAAAAAGTGTATCTTTTTCAAAGAAGGCCGCGAGGTCTAGATCTCGGGTGAGTAAACAAAAGAAGAATAATGGCCGATTCTAGTCTTTTAGTTGGTGGTTTTCATGCCGTATGGTCGTCATTGAATGCCGTGCCACAAAAGTGCGTCGAATTATGGGTAAGACGTGGCCTTGAGTCTGATTCGGCATCGGACCTAATAGATGTTGCCAGAGCCATAGGAGTGAGCGTACAAGTGGTTTCTGCCAATGCAATTGATCAACTATACGAAATGGGGAATCATCAAGGAATCGTTTTAAAACGAAAGTTTCCCACCACAGTTAGGCTGAAAACGTTGCTAGAGAATCTTACTGCAAAAAAAGACACTCCGTTAATTTTAATACTAGATAACCTACAAGATCCTCAAAATTTTGGCGCGTGCCTTAGAGTCGCAGATGGTGCCGGAGTTGATGGCGTAGTATTCTCAACGAATAAGAGTGCCCGCATAGGGAATACCGTGGCTAGGGTTGCGAGTGGTGCTTTAGATGCAATTACTTTGGTTCCAGTACCAAATATAGCTATGGCAATAAGACAGATTTGCGCAGCTAATATTTGGGTTACCGGTGCATGTGATGATGGAGATACCTCGTTTTACGATATTGATTTTACTCTGGGGACAGCGATTGTAGTCGGGAATGAGGGCGAAGGGTTGCGTAAGCTGACACGTGCTCGCTGCGATCATTTAGCTGCGATACCTATGCACGGAGAGGTCAGTAGCCTAAACGTGGCCTGTGCGACCTCAGTAATTCTCTTTGAAGCTTTGCGCCAACGGCGTTAAATAACTCTCTGTTTTCACTACCATATTTGCTAAGTCGCTAGTATTCCTTTATTATACTTGCCTACATTTAATCCTTGCTTCACTGACCGGTAGACTCCGTGCGGGAAGCTTATAACCTTAAGGACGCATCAATGAGACATTATGAGATCGTATTCTTAGTTCATCCTGATCAAAGTGAACAGACTGCAGCTATGGTTGAGAGATATCGCGCGATCATAGAAAGTAAGAAAGGCATAATCCACAGACTAGAAGATTGGGGACGGCGCCAGCTAGCTTACCCGATTAATAAAATCCATAAAGCGCATTATGTTTTGATGAATATTGAATGTGATGGAGAGGCTCTCGAAGAGTTGAAGACGGCATTTCGCTTTAATGATGCTGTTCTTAGAAGCTTAGTTTTGGCTCGTAGAAAAGCTATCACTGAGCCCTC
>CACEAA010000064.1 GCA_902557415.1 uncultured Pseudomonadota bacterium
ATGCCGACATAGTCCTACCGGCTGACACACAGCTGGAACGTGCCGATTTCGTGGCGGCTTATGGTTATTTTCATTATGGGATGAATCTTCCGGTCATAGAACCGGTTGGAGAAAGCGTGTCAAATTCGGAATTGTTCCGCCGGTTAGCACGAGCTATGGATTTTGTGGATTCTAGCGATAATGCTTTCACTCAAACAGACGAAGAAATCATAAAAGAAGTTTTGTTTGATGCTGATGTTGATCACTGCTTGGAGGGCACGACATACGAAGAATTTAAAGAAAATGGCTGGATGCTCGGAAATTTTGATTCCCCGAGACGGGATGTTTTGAAAAATGGATGGCCGACGAAAGACGGGAAGATACAAATATATAGCGAGGAGCTAAAAGAGATAGGTCAGGATCCTCTCCCGGGATATGTTCCGGAGTTATCTCATGGTGACACCGGAACATATCCTTTACAGGTCCTGAGTAATGCGTCCCACTATTTTATTGGTGCGACATTTCAGTCAGTTGAGCGTCTTCAAGCAATGCAATCGCGACCGACGTTTGAACTGAGCGTATCAGACGCGGAGCAAAGAGATATTTCAGATGGAGATTTATGTAGGTTGTTTAATAGTCAAGGTGAGACATATGGACACGCGGTAATTATTGATGGTCTCTTGCCTGGAGTGATCGGTACACAAAAACAAATCAAAGGCAGCAGTACAGCAGGCGGAATTAACGTGAACGCCTTAAATACCGAAATACTTACGGACTTCGGTTTTGCCCCAACCTTTTATTCTGTATTCGCGGAAGTTGAAAAGGCGAATGCTCAGATGCGTCATAAAACTTTACTGGCTAAATGGGACGGAAAAGAAGGCTATCTATCCTTGTGGAGGCGACAAAATCCAGACAGTAGTTTAAATGATGCTCAGGTCATCGATCTAGCAAATAAAACGTACCCAGGAATATTTGATGTTTGATTTATTTCAGCTTCCGAAAGCTGACAGTCGTGTGCAAAACTCGCATGTCTCGCGAGGTGTTGGAATAGTGAGCTCACATCGTAAGGTGACTCATGATACTCATGAGATAGTCATTTCGTGTGATGAGAATTTCCGATTTACTAACGCTGAGGCGGGACAATTTGCGGTACTAAAGTTTCCAAGTATAAATCGGCCTCGTCCTTACTCTTTTGCGCGTAATCCTCGATCGGCTCCGTTGAGCGAGTCAACTTTTTTTATTCGGGAAGTTCCGAATGGTGAGGTGTCCGATTGGTTGAAAAGTGGAGATAGGACGGGAAGTAAGATAGACATTGCCGGTCCGATTGGCAAATTTACGTTAGACGATCGAAGTGCCCCTTTGGTCTGTATCGCTGGTGGGAGTGGAATGAGCGCAATACTCTCGTTAATTGAATATGCGGCCGAACTTCAGGTGGATAGAGATTGTCATTTTTATTACGGCGCGCGCTCGCAGAGAGATCTTTACTGTGAGCTGGAGATTGAAAATGTAACGAAACTATGGAGTAAAGATAATAAGTTCGTATTTATTCCTGTACTTTCTGAAGAGCCATCAATGTCTGACTGGGGAGGGTTAAGGGGCCTTGTCACCGAAGTGTTATTGAGTGATATGGAATTAGATTCCGACATCGATTTCGGGTTGGCTTCTTACTTTCTGTGTGGTCCGCCACCAATGATTAAAGCAGCTTTTTCCACGGTTAAAAAAATTGGTGTTTCGTCTGAAAATATTTTTCAGGATAATTTTGAGGATATTCGTTCATCGGCACCTGTTATCGATAATCATCGGTGTGTTTTGTGTGACGAATGTTTACTAGTGAAGCCAATAGATCACTGTATTGTAGAATTAGCAGAATTGGATTCGATGCGTAATAATCAAGGACGGTATTATAAAGTAGTAGAATCTGGAAGTACTTCGGGACTTTATTATAACTCGTTGTATATTGACGAATCGAAGTGTATTCGTTGTTTTGCTTGTGTTGACGCGTGTCCACATGATGCGATTTCTCGGAAATATTCGATTCGAGATAGCTTACGTCAGAAAAGTTATGACTAGAGTTTGTAAATTCTTGTGGGCTGAGGTGTTTTTACTCTTAAGTACAAGGTCTATCAGGCGAGATACCGTAACTAGTTACATCTATGAAGTTGCTCGTATAATACGTGAAGGGAGTTCGATATGAAAAAAGTACATGGCGCATGCCCCCATGATTGTCCGGATACCTGTGCTTGGGTGGTCACCGTCAATGACGAGGGCGAAGCGATAGAGTTTCATGGGGATCCAGACCATCCATTTACCAAAGGTGCTTTGTGCTCAAAG
>CACEAA010000065.1 GCA_902557415.1 uncultured Pseudomonadota bacterium
TTTAATATGCGAGCCCCCGGTATGACGCTAATGAAATTGCCCTTATTTGTGTGGACCTGGATAATAACGGGATTTCTTCTAATCGCGTCGATTCCTGTTTTAGCGGGAGCTGTGACGATGTTACTTACTGACAAGTTTTTTGGAACCGCGTTTTTCAGCGCTGCTGGGGGCGGTGATCCAGTGATGTTCCAACATATCTTTTGGTTCTTTGGGCATCCCGAAGTATATATTCTTATTTTGCCTGCTTTCGGCATAGTTTCTGCCATAATTCCAACATTTGCCCGGAAACCGCTATTTGGTTATAGCTCCATGGTTTATGCGACCGGAGCGATAGCATTTTTGAGTTTTATTGTTTGGGCGCATCACATGTTTACTGTCGGTATGCCGTTGGCTGGGGAATTGTTTTTCATGTATACGACGGTTTTAATTGCGGTACCTACTGGGGTTAAAATTTTTAACTGGGTTGCCACTATGTGGCAGAGTTCCATGACGTTCGAAACCCCCATGTTGTTTGCTTTAGCTTTTGTAATACTTTTTACAATTGGTGGCTTTTCCGGGTTAATGCTGGGCGTTACCCCCGTCGACTTTCAGTACCATGACACTTACTTCGTGGTGGCACACTTTCATTATGTGTTAGTGACGGGAGCTGTTTTCGCTCTTATGGCTGGGGCCTACTTTTGGCTGCCTAAATGGACAGGGCATATGTACAACGAAACCCTCGCCAAGTGGCACTTCTGGTTGTCTGTGATTTCAGTCAATGTGTTGTTTTTTCCACAACATTTTTTGGGCTTGGCCGGGATGCCAAGGCGAATTCCAGACTATGCTGTTCAGTTTGCGGACTTTAACATGGTTTCGAGTATAGGTGGCTTTTGTTATGGGGTCTCGCAGTTATTGTTCGTAATTATTGTTGTTAAGTGTGTTAGGGGCGGCGAAAAAGCCACCGATGAAGTATGGGAAGGAGCGCAAGGGCTCGAGTGGACTCTTCCCTCTCCCCCTCCCTACCACAGTTTCACAGAGGCTCCAGATCCTGAGAGCATTACTGGCGGAAACAGATAAAATGAGCTTCACTCCTGATGAGAATAGGAGGAAGAAAGCGGCACGTACCGCGTTAGGTCTGTTAGTCTTAGTAATAGGGGTCTATATATGGGGAATCGTGTCCAGGTTATAGATTATGAATGCGTCGCAAAAAAAAGCTAACTCTAAAACTGTCGGTTTCCTTTTGCTTGCGACGGTTTTCATGTTTGGATTCGGGTATTCATTGGTTCCGCTTTATGATGTCTTTTGCGAGATCACGGGATTAAATGGCAAAACGGGCCGAATAGTATCTACCGATGTTGGGAGGACAGCACTGTCCGATGATCGACTTGTTGAGGTTGAATTTGTTACAAGCGTCAGTGCTGATCTGCCTTGGGATTTTGAGCCTACAGTAGAGAAAATGTTTGTGCGGCCGGGCGTGGAGACGAGAGCTGACTTTATCGTTAAAAATAATGCTAACTATACTGTGGTAGGAAATGCAGTACCTAGTGTTGCCCCAAATGCAGCCGCGAGATTTTTTAATAAAACAGAGTGTTTTTGCTTTACTAAACAGTCTCTAGAGCCCAAGCAAGCGGTAACGATGCCCGTGTTATTCGTGGTAGACCCTGAGCTTCCTCAGGAAGTTCAATTATTAACTTTAGGTTATACTTTTTTTGAGTCTTTAGATTTAGCAAGCGTGGACTAAAATATAGGGCCAGTGAAAAAGATATTTTTTGTGTCAAAATTTGAGAGATAAATAAGCATGTCAAAGTCTAATATTACTTATTCAAACGCTGACTATTATGTGCCGGACTCCAGTCAGTGGCCCTTAATTGCATCTATAGCTATTTTTACAATGTTTCTCGGTGGCGCAACTCTTTTGAATGGGGCCAGTATCGGGCCTTATGTGTTGGGGGCTGGATTCATTCTGTTTGTCTACATGTTGTTCGGTTGGTTCGGTGACGTGATCGCTGAGAGCGAAGCGGGCACGTTCAACGGGCAAGTTGACGTGAGTTTCCGTATGGGTATGGCGTGGTTTATTTTTTCCGAGGTGATGTTTTTCGCCGCTTTTTTTGGCGCACTTTATTACGCGAGGATGTACTCTATCCCTTGGTTAGGAGGAGCGGGCTCTGGGGGGGCAACTAACGAATTCCTATGGCCTGAATTTGCCTCGGCTTGGCCATTATTTAACACGCCTGATTCTTACGGATTTAC
>CACEAA010000066.1 GCA_902557415.1 uncultured Pseudomonadota bacterium
AAAAGTGGCGGGCGCATATTGGCGTGGCGATTCCAACAATGAAATGCTTCAACGAATATATGGTACTGCGTGGGGTAATAAAAAAGACTTAAAGCTGCATCTTCATCAGCTCGAGGAGGCGGAGAAAAGAAATCATCGGAAAATTGGCCCTCAACTTGATCTTTTTCATTTTCAAGAAGAGGCACCAGGTATGGTATTTTGGCACGACAAGGGTTGGAAGCTTTTCCAAGCCGTCAAACATCATGTGCGAGAATCTTGTTTTGCTGGGTATGATGAGGTTGATACGCCTCAAGTCTTAGATAAGAGCCTATGGGAAAGATCGGGGCATTGGGATAAATTTGGTGACATGATTTTCGCGACGCAATCTGATCGGCGTGAGTACGCTATAAAGCCCATGAACTGCCCAGGTCATGTACAAATTTTTAATAACAAATTGCGAAGTTATAGGGATCTACCATATCGAATTGCTGAATTTGGGGTAGTACATCGTAATGAATTGGACTTAGCATTTGCAGAGAGACAATTGGATCACCAGGCTCCATATAAGTACCTAAATTTACCAGTCGAATACCGAGCTCGCCCGCAAAAGGAGCATAAACAGTTTTACGATCGATAAAGGCTTGTTTTGCGTCTACGAGGGCAGTAGCCTGAGCTTTTTCGGCCTTAGCGTAATCAAAATCAGATTGGGATATCTGCTTTTTCTCTAAAAGCTGCGTAGCTCGCTGAAACTGAACTTCTTTTAAACGCAACGTTGCCATCAACCCGCTTAGTTCCGCATCCTGAATACCAGCATCGAGTGACAACAGGGCATCACCCGCATTCACTTGATCGCCTGAGTTAAAATTGATCTTTACCACGGTACCTGGTAGCGGAGCAGTAACGTCTACTCCTTGTTCGGCAGCTATAGTACCTACAGCAAAAGTCTTTTGTTGCCACTTATCTACTGTGACTGCGGCAACACGAACCGCCGTCGGAGGTCGGGCTTGACTCAGAGTTCGTCCCATCTCAATTTTATTTTTATATGCGATAGCGCTCACGAGTAACGTCATACTCGCTAGCATCACCACGATGATTTTCAATCGTTTACTCATAATCCTAAATTTTACCTTTCAGGTGTCTGGCTAGTATCAATCTTGCGCGCGGGAATAGCGAGATACTCCACCTTAATAGCCTCAATTTCATCACGTATTCTACCAGCTTCTTCAAACTCAAGATCTCGAGCATGTTCATGCATGATGCGTTCTAACGCATCTACTTTTTTAAGTATCTCAAGCTGAGTCAAACCAGCATAGGCCGCTTCGCGTTCTTTACGCAATTTATCTAATTCATTCTTACTTGTATTCTCAGAATACCCACTTTCCATGATATCCGATACTGGTTTCGCTATGCCCTTCGGAGTTACGCCGTGCTCTTCGTTGTAAGCAAGTTGTACTTCTCGCCTTCGTCCCATCTCATCGATTGCTCGCTTCATTGACCCGGTAATTTTATCTGCGTAGAGAATTGCGCGTCCTTCGACATGACGAGCCGCGCGGCCTACCGTCTGTATCAATGACCGATCAGATCTCAAAAATCCTTCTTTATCCGCATCTAAGATAGCCACCAAAGAAACCTCGGGTAAATCTAAACCTTCCCTAAGGAGATTAATCCCAACTAATACATCAAATTCGCCTAAGCGCAGATCCCTGAGAATCTCGGTTCTCTCAACTGTCCCAATGTCGGAATGAAGATACCGCACGCGAATTCCGTGCTCGGACATATACTCTGTTAAGTCCTCCGACATACGCTTAGTTAAGGTCGTGACTAAGACTCGCTCCTCCCGAGCCACACACTTGTTTATCTCAGATAATAAATCATCGACTTGACTCCCCGCAGGACGGATCTCGATTGGTGGATCTACCAAGCCAGTTGGCCGAACAACTAATTCTACGACCTGTCCAGCATGCTCTTTTTCATAAGTGCTAGGTGTGGCTGAGACAAAAATCATCTGAGGGGCAAATTTCTCAAATTCTTCAAATTTCAATGGCCGATTGTCCAGCGCAGAAGGTAATCGAAACCCATAATTAACTAAGCTTTCCTTGCGTGAACGATCGCCTTTGTACATGGCACCCAGCTGAGGAATAGTTACATGGCTTTCGTCGATC
>CACEAA010000067.1 GCA_902557415.1 uncultured Pseudomonadota bacterium
CCGACTATACGCACTGTGAGACGAAAACTGGCACATGATAACGGTACCGTCTAACTCGTTGCTGCTGACTCCTGATATTCTGATCTTTTGATCCGTAAAATTTGAGTCGACTATGAGCCATCCAACCACAACTAGCAGAAGTGTGCCAACAAAGACCGACATTTTTAGGTCTTTCCGACCGAAGAGATTACTCACCAATTTAACTTTCTCCCCACCGCAGATGCAATTAACTTACCAGTATTTACAGAGGTTATTCGTTTTGAAACTGACGATGGATCTCACGCAGACCAGGTAATAGCAAAAGCACCCACAAAGCCGTTACAACTGCGACCCACTTTATCGGGAACACAAGTAAAGCTAAAACCCAAGCGATCAAAAAGAACTGCCAACGCCTCATGGCGTCTTTAGGAGAAACCTCATCCTTGCTACCATCGCGAAGTAGTGGGAACGCCTTCGGTCTTATAAACCAGCCATGTCCGACCATAACGAGTAAAAACTTAAACCAGGATAGCTCGTCAGAGCCCATGAAAGGTTTTTCATCATAACAAGCATTTTCCGTAGAAAAAGTCGCGACAGCCTGATTAATTTTCTGCCAAACATAGCGTGGCTCTGGGCGGGCACCAGCACCGCTCATATTACTGTACTTAGGAACACACCTCCATTTATAGAGCACTCTTTGACTTCTATCTATGGCAACTACGGCAGGCTGGTAGTAACCTTTAGGGTGACTGACCCAATCGCGGGCTCTTAAATGACCACAGTCAGAATTATAAAAGATATCGATCCAACCGCGATCTTTTAGATCTCTCCTAATCTCATGGTGAGGATCGCCAACTACAGGGATAGTCATATTCCAGGCTTCTTCCGCTTCTATAGCAAGAGAATTCGGCTCGCTAGTAATGCCATATACCTCGCCTCCTGCTGCACGAATCTCTGCCACCACCCCCGTCTCGTCATAACTTCGTAACTCGAAGCGACAAGGCGGTCACCAAAGTCCACGATAGAAAAGCAAAACAATAAACTCATGCTTTTGTAAAACATTTGTGAGCCAAGTGGAACGTATCCCCTCTGGAGGATCTAGCAAAGGAGGGATATCAGGAGTCGCGTTATCTACGAGATTGAATGTGTAGCTATCTTTCTGCAGGGAGACCTTAACCTGCTCTCGAACACAAACCTCACCGTTACAAAGTATCAGACCGAACTCGTAGTCTTGGCAAGTCTCAGTGTTTAGCGCGGATTCATAATCGACGATACCGGTCAGGTAGAAGGAATTATTGTTCTTCTCATTCAGCCATTTTACGGCCGCCTCACCTGACTGGAGCAATTCCATCGGTATATTACTAATTGAGTCCATTAACTTTCCTTAGCTACACACATTTGCATTTGATTTTTACCCAGTGAATTACTATTGCTCAGCCAGATAATTCTGTCAAAGAAATTAATCACTAGGCCTCAATTACACGCCCTTCGTTAGTTTTTCATAATAAAATAGTTATAATTTTAGAGTAAGCATTTTGGGAGATACCTTTATCTCTTTAATCGATATTGGAAAAATGGAAATTAGCTATGAAAAGTCGATCAAATAAATTTTGGATGTTTGACTTTGACGGAACACTTGTGGACTCTGAGTCTGCAATTAGAAAGTGCTATGTTTCAGTTACTAGTAAATTAGCTCCATCCCAAATCAATCGTGCGCAAACTATCCTAATTGGACCAACTTTAGATGAATCGAGTCGTGAAATCTTAGGTGATTCACACCTACCACTCCTAGATGAATTTAAAAAAACATTTCAGTGTGAATACGACTCGAATACCGTCTTTGAGACACTGACTTATCCACAAGCCGATCAAGTGATAAAATTTCTACACGGACGTGGTGACAAAATGGCTATTGCCACTAACAAACGATCGGGTCCTACAAAAGCACTATTGAAACATTATAAATGGGAAAGCTTCTTTGAATTTGTTGCGTGTATTGACCAATTTGCTAACGAAAAAACTAAATCAGACATGGTAGGCAGTATGCTTCAACAGTATCCTTTATTCAAAAAATCGTATTTTGTTGGAGATACTTTA
>CACEAA010000068.1 GCA_902557415.1 uncultured Pseudomonadota bacterium
GATTTTCAGACGAGACTCTCAAATTCTTTGTATCAAGGCATAATAAATTATCTAAACAAATATCAAAAAGATTCGAGTATATCCAGCGGATTTAAGGCGTACACGGTGGTTGCAGGGGATACTTTATCCCAATTGGGAGCTAAATATGGCGTTCGCGCGGCCGATTTGCGATTGGTTAATAATCTAGAAAATAGTGTTATCAAAGTGGGAGAGAGGCTGAAGATTCCTTTAGGGCGCACTATGAGGCGCCATCGTGTAGTTAGGGGGGATACTTTATCCGACTTGAGTAAGTTTTACGGCGTTAGTGTGAGCGCCATTATGGCTGCGAATGGCATAGAAAAAGATACGATCACGATAGGAACAGTACTAAAAATACCGTGATTCTGTGTTGGATTAATTAAAGGTAGACAGTTAGTGCAGCAGAATCGCCGTATAAAGCTATTACCAGACTCCATTATCAATCAAATTGCGGCAGGCGAGGTGGTTGATGGTCCGGCCTCGGTGGTCAAGGAATTAATTGAGAATAGCTTGGATGCCGGTAGTACAGATATCTGTGTAAATCTGTTAAGCGGCGGCTTAGAGACCATTGAGGTGATAGACAACGGGAGTGGAATACAAAAGAATGATTTGAAGGCCGCAATTACTCGACACCATACAAGCAAGCTAGGCCAATCGGACGCGTTGACAATATCGTCATTAGGTTTTAGAGGCGAAGCTCTGGCAAGTATCACCTCTGTCGCCAAAGTTGAAATTTCAAGTAGGCATGAGTCCGAGCAGCATCCGTGGTTGCTTTCGACGAAACCGGATAGCTTAGATGTCGAACCCGTTCCGTCTGCGGGTAATATAGGCACTACGATTTGTATCAACAATTTGTTTTTCAATGTACCTGCTCGCAAAGCATTTCTCAAACAGCCTAGAACTGAATTTTTTAAGGTTAAGATGCTGACACGTCAATTCGCTTTTGCATTTCCCTACGTTCGATTTAGCCTGAACCAAGCTGGACTCCGAGGGTTAAGTCTGAGTCCAGCTCGCGCTATGAAATTGTCAGACCCTAGGTGGCATAGTTTATTCGGGAATAATCTAGCTAAATCTTTGGTGCCCGTTGAGAGCGAGTACTTTGGTGGAAAGATTAGCGGTTGGGTTTCCAATGTGGCATTTCCATCGAGTCGATCTGATAGACAGTGCTTAGTTATTAATGGGCGAATAGTGAAGGATAAAGTGGTTCAACACGCTGTGAAATCGGCCTATGGCCCATTGTTAGCTAAAGGGGAATTCCCATTTTATGCTCTGTCGATAGTTATTCCCGAGCAAAACGTTGACGTCAACGTACACCCTGCTAAGTTGGAAGTAAAAATTAAGAATTCGCGAGAACTGTATGATCTAGTTTACATGTCGGTCAGTGATGCTTTAGGTGGAAATAAGATAATCTTGCCTGATTATACTGAAAAGGAAACTTTCAGACCGGACGATAGGACCTTAAACTATAACAGAGATTTCCAAGCCTCTCTTCAGCCCCCTAGTTTAACTTTTCCGGGCCAACCGCTGATTGTCGTTGACACTAAGTATCTGGTGTTTCTGCTAAAGTCTGATCTAAGAGTTTTGAACATGTATGATGCCTGGCAAACGATCCTAGATAAGCGACTGAGCATTAGGCAGGATATCGACGAAGGTAACCAAGCAGATCTCTTGGTGCCCGAACGGGTTCTTCCTCAGTACGCTGACATCATTATGTTGTACTCTAAACAGCTGCGTGAGTTGGGCTTCGAAATTGAAGACTTAGGGTTAGCAGGCGCATTAGTTCGTAATGTTCCGAAGGTATTACCAAAATTTGATATCCCGAAGTTTCTTGAACTTTTTTCTGCTAGGCTAATGCTAGGTAAGAATATTCAGGCTTCTTTACAATACGCCATTTTGAATTCGATAGATTATGGTAGTAATAAGAATCCAAATCATGACATGTTGTACGAAATGGCGGGCAGCGCTTCGGCTACGGGCATTGATTTAATTTCTCTCAGTA
>CACEAA010000069.1 GCA_902557415.1 uncultured Pseudomonadota bacterium
AGGCGGCCCGTTGTTTAACATGAAAGGTGAGGTAGTGGGGGTGAATTCTCAGATATACAGCCGTACCGGTGGATTTATGGGCCTCTCTTTCTCTATACCAGTTGATGTCGTTTTAGATGTATATAATCAGATAAAAACTAATGGTACGGTTAGCCGGGGCTGGTTAGGAGTTGTAATACAGGATGTTACACAAGAATTGGCAGAATCGTTTGGGATGCAGAAGCCTGCTGGGGCTCTAGTCTCGAAAGTCATTGAGGATAGTCCAGCTGAGAAAGGTGGAGTCAAAGCCGGTGATATTATTACTGTATTTTCTGAAATTGCAGTAGCTAAATCTAGTGATTTACCTCCATTAGTTGGTAAAGTGGCCGTCAATACAAAAGTGAAAATGCAGGTGCTAAGGAAAGGTCGGAAGACTTCATTGACGATAAAAATAGGGTCGTTAAAAGATGGTCAACTTGCGGCTGTAGAGCCGGATGCGGTGGATCCCCAGAAAGATGATAGTCTGAATCTGGTTGTTCAAGAGTTGAACGATCGGGACAGGCAAGCTTTAGATATCTCAAGCGGCGGTGTTATTGTCCGAGACGTAAGTAGAGGTCCAGCATTTGATGCAGGTATTCGTATTGGCGACGTGATTTTAGAATTAGCTAATAAAAAGATTACTGGATTCAACAGCTATAAACTAATCACTCGTAATTTAAAAAAAGGCAGTGTAGTGCCGGTTCTAATTTCTAGGCAAAAATCCCCTTTATATATCGCGCTCCGTATTCCAGTGGACTGAGACTTGTGGCTTTAATGGCTGTGCGACGGTAGGTGAAAAGTTAGTAGAACAACATTCGATACAGTCTGATTTATATAAGTTGTTGTTGTATCATTAGCTCTTTACGATTAGTAATGTGACTGCCTCATGGCACCCGATAATCGTTCGGTCTTAGATTTACCTCGTGAATTAAACACTGATGGAATAGTAAATTATGCATTGGGAAATGAAAAATATCCGAAATTTTTCTATTATTGCTCATATCGATCACGGGAAATCTACGCTAGCCGATCGTTTTATTCAAATTTGCGGGGGGTTGACTGAGAGAGAGATGTCAGCGCAGATCCTAGATTCAATGGATATAGAAAAAGAACGTGGCATCACCATCAAAGCGCAAAGTGTTAGTCTTGTATACCGAGCTTCTGATGGTGAGGATTACTTGCTAAATTTCATCGACACACCTGGCCATGTAGATTTTAGTTACGAAGTTTCACGATCGTTAGCGGCGTGCGAAGGAGCATTGTTAGTCGTGGATGCAGCACAAGGTGTAGAAGCACAGTCGGTTGCTAATTGTCATGTGGCAATTGATCAAGGTTTAGAGGTAGTGCCAGTACTAAATAAAATTGACCTCCCATCTGCAGAGCCTCAACGGGTGCAAGGCGAAATTGAGGATGTGATAGGAATAGACGCTACCGACAGCGTTTACGTGAGCGCAAAGTCCGGTGTCGGCATTCCAGATCTTTTGGAGACGTTGGTTAAAAATATCCCTGCACCTAATGGAAATAAGCAGGAACCACTAAAAGCACTTATTATTGACTCTTGGTTTGATAATTATCTAGGTGTTGTCTCCTTAATTAGAGTATATGAGGGACGTATCGCAAAAGGACAGAAAATCAAAATTATGTCTAATGGACACATCACGGTTATCGACGAGGTTGGGATTTTCCAGCCAAAACGGAGTAAGAAGGATCAACTAGAAGCTGGAGAGGTGGGGTACGTTGTCGCAGGAATCAAGGATATCTATGGGGCTCCTGTCGGAGATACAATTACAGACGCCATAAGGTCTGCCTCAGCTCCATTAGAAGGGTTTAAAGAATCCAAGCCAAATGTGTTCGCTGGTTTGTACCCGGTCGACTCTAATGATTATGAAGGCTTCAGGGAAGCCTTATCAAAGCTGCGTTTAAATGATGCTGCATTGCATTTTCAGCCTGAAACGTCTGAAGCCTTAGGTTTTGGCTTCAGGTGTGGCTT
>CACEAA010000070.1 GCA_902557415.1 uncultured Pseudomonadota bacterium
ATCGCGATGGCACTGGCTGCGAATGCTACTCAGACCGTGGGGATAGGCACTGCTGTAGCTATCGCCTTTCCAAGAAGCCCGGCGGTCACCGCGATGAGCGCGTGGACGATTCAAGCGCTATCGGGTGGACGTTTTACTCTTGGTTTGGGCACTCAGGTGCGCGCTCATATTGAGCGTCGTTTCGGACTTAAGTGGTCCGCAGCAGGGCCTTGGATCCGCGAATATGTTCTTGCGGTCAAAGAGATCTGGCGGGCGTGGCAGTGCTCTGAGCAACCTAACTTTTCAGGACAACATTATAATATTAATCTTTCAGTGCCACTGTTTGATCCAGGGCCGATCGAATTTCCTGATATTCCGATACATCTTGCTGCGGTTAAACCTTTCATGTGTCGGGTTGCGGGAGAAGTAGCGGATGGTCTTAGACCGCACCCTGTTTGTACCGCAGACTATATTCAAAACGTGATGTGGCCAGCTGTTCGTAAAGGTGCGACGAATGAAAATCGGGACGTTGATGATTTTTCGATGAGCATCAAACCGCTTATCGCTACCGCACCAGATGAAAAACAGTTGCAGCAAAAAATTCGTGACATTAGAGCTAGAGTTGCATTTTATGCTTCAACTCCAGCCTATCGTCCAGCTTTCGCTCATCATGGGCTGGGTGATTTAGCGGATAAACTAAAGTTATTGTCGCGAGCCCAGAAGTGGGAAGAAATGCCAAAATTTATTTCGGACGAAGTATTAAATCAGTATGCCTGCGTAGGAACTTACGACGAGATTACGGATATATTAGCTCGGCGTTATAAAGATGTAGTCACTCACTGTGAATTTAGTATTCCGGTTTCAACTCCCGAAGATCAAAATATTTTAAGGGGGATGGTCGCGGCTCTGCGAGGCGTCTAGCTCTCAAAGCTAGGAAATTAATTTCAACTTGTTCGCTCGGCTTAATTTCTTTATGGCTACTTCTCTTTTCGCTGCATCACTTCTACTATAAAAATTCTCGACATGTATTAGATCGAGAGGGGTCCTTCCTCTCGTGTATTTCGCTCCTTTACCCGTTTGATGCGCTAGAAGGCGGTTTTCTAAGTTATTTGTAATTCCAGTGTACAAGGTTTGGTCTGAGCATTTCAGAATATAGAGTGCCCAATTCGAATTTGTGTGTGCGCGTGCCATAAGTGGTTTGAATTCTATTTCAAAGGTTTACGATTGTCGGTCTACGGAAAAAAATACTAATTCTTCAAGGGCAGACTTAAATACACTGTCAGGTAGGGTTTTTAATGCGGCCAGACCATTAGAAGCTTCTGACTGCGCAAGTTTTAGGGTGTATTGAATAGCTCCAGTCGATTTAATAGCATCTTTGATCTCGCGCAAATGATGTAAACCACCCGAGATTATTGTCTCGCGAATAATGGTCGACTCTTGCTTAGTTCCATTCCACATTGCATACAAAAGTGGGAGAGTTGGTTTCCCTTCGGCCAGGTCGTCTCCGATATTTTTTCCTAGTGTCTCGGTTGACGACTCGTAGTCTAGTGCGTCGTCTATAAGCTGGAAAGCCGTTCCTAAGTGTCGACCATAAGCATTCATTGAGGAGATTTTATCTTCGCTATTTCCAGCGATTATTGCCCCTAAACCTGAAGCTGCCTCAAAAAGTTTAGCTGTCTTGTGCTGGATAGTGTTGAGGTATTGTTTTTCGGTTGTTTCTGGATTATTACAACTGAGTAGCTGCATGACCTCACCCTCTGCAATGATATTGGTAGCATCTGCCAACACCTCGAGCACGAGATTGTTCTCGAGAGCGACCATTAATTGAAACGCTTTAGAATATAGAAAATCACCCACTAGGACGCTAGCGGGGCTTCCCCATAAAATATTAGCTGTTTCTCGCCCACGCCTCATTTTAGAATCATCAACCACGTCATCGTGCAATAGTGTTGCCGTATGAACCAGCTCTAATATCGCCGCAATATCGATATGTTGAGTACCTGTGTAGCCACACGCTCTCGCACTT